>JAHECG010000062.1 GCA_024641855.1 Betaproteobacteria bacterium
TTTTTATGCGCGTACAGAATCACGGTGCTGATCGCCCCCGGCCCCGCGAGTAGCGGCATGGCGAGCGGTACGACCGCCACTGATTCTTTGGCTTCACCTTCGCGCGCTTCTTCTTCGGTTTGCGAGATTGGACTCAAGCGCGCTTGCAACATCGAAATTGCCATGAGCAGAATCAAAATTCCGCCACCGACGCTGAACGAATAAATGGTGATGCCGAAAAATTGCAACAGCCAATCGCCCAGCAGCAGCGCCACCAACAGAATAATCAGTACTGAGGCGACGACGATTTTGGCAATTTTTTTACGCTCCCTATCAGACGTACCCGAAGTCAGCGCGACAAAGATCGGCACCGCACCGAGCGGGTTGACGATGGCCAACAGGCCGATCAGGAATTTAGTGTAGATGGTGAATTCGAGCATGTGGCCGAGTCACTAATCGTAAAATGCTGGCGCGTGTTTAATCCCCGCGTTTTGTTCCAGATCGTGCTGAATCCACAATTGGGCATGATTGTCCTTAATGAACTGCTCCATTTCGTTCATGGTTTTGAGGCTTTGCGCCTTATCGAAATTGAAGCTCGGTACACGCTTATGCGTCCAGTTATCGGTGAAATGCACCAGATCGCCGGAAAGCAAAATATTCCCGCTATGATGCAGTTTCACGAACAGGGCTTGATGGCCTGGCGTGTGTCCCAGCGTACGTTTGATCACCACCGTGCCATCGCCGAAGACATCGTAGTCGCCATGCAATTGTTTCACGGGATTATTGCGAAGCGAAGCATAGCCCTGGGGATCGAAACCATACTGGCTTGGATCGGCACCGAAGCCTGCGGCGTATTCTTCCTGCTGCATGAATAGCGTGGCCTTGGGCAGCAAGTTGACGTTGCCGATGTGATCGCCATGCAAGTGAGAGATGCCCAGGTATTGAATACTGGCGGCGGGATGACCAATTTGTTGCAACTGTTGCTCTAACGGATGTTTAACTTTCAGTCTGAATTTTTCAAACCACAATAATCCCTCCGGAGTTTTCGCCAAGGCATCCGGTAAGCCGGCATCCCAGAGCAGGGTGCCTTTTGGATGCACGATGAGATAGCAGGAATCCGTGAGCAATTTGTGTTTACCTTGATCGATGCCGGGTGTAAATAGCGAAACGTCGAGGACTTCGATGCTGCCGCAGTCGAGCACGTATAGTCGTGGTGTGGCCGCGGTTGGTGATGGCGGGGTAGTGCAACCAACCAGGAATAGTGAAAGTAGAGCGGCGAAACCAAACCAAGTAAACATATTGCTGAACCGTTTCATGCGTAACTCCTTAAAGCTGGAAGGTCTAGGCATGAATAATAAGGGTTGCCGATGGTGTTGGCTATGCGGGCTCCGTTCTTCCGGGGATGGCTGTCTTCACTACGCGCGGGATTTGCGGTCAAGGTTGGCGAGCAGAATGGGGTGAGGGTAGGTTTATGGCGGCGCTCCCAAGCTGAAGTCGGCTTGGGAACGCTGCATCGGTTATTGTTCGAAATGCGTTGCGGAAAATAGTGCTTATGCTGCGGGTCGCAATTGCCGGTGATATAAAAACTCCAGCACTTGGCCACGCAAATGGTGATAGTGCGGATCTTCGGCCAACGCCAGGCGGTTGCGCGGACGCGGCAAATCAACGGTAAGAATCTCGCCGATAGTGGCCGACGGGCCATTGGTGAGCATCACGATGCGGTCGGACAACAGTACGGCTTCATCGACATCGTGCGTGATCATGATGACAGTGTTACCGAGCTCCGCTTGAATTTCCATCACCGAGTCTTGCAGATGGGCGCGCGTTAAAGCATCCAAGGCACCGAACGGCTCATCCATCAGCAAGACCTTGGGTTCCATCGCCAAGGCGCGGGCGATGCCGACGCGTTGTTTCATACCACCGGAAATTTCGCCGGGGCGTTTGTCCATGGCGTGTTCCATGTGCACGAGCTTGAGATTGTGCTTGGTCCATTCATCGCGCTCAGCTTTGCTTTTGGTCTTGGCGAAAACCTTGTCCACGCCTAGGCGCACGTTTTCGTAAACCGTCAGCCAAGGCAGCAGCGAGTGATTTTGGAAGACCACGGCACGATCCGGCCCTGGCGCGTTGACTTCTTTGTTTTCTAACAACACCACGCCTTCGGTGGCGGTCAGTAGACCAGCGACGATATTTAGCACAGTCGATTTGCCACAACCGGAATGGCCGATCATGGTGACGTACTCACCTTTTTCGATTTTGATCGAAACATCGTCGAGCGCGCGAAATGGGCCATTTTGCGTTTTGAATGTGATGCCGACATTTTCAAGTGAAAGATAATTGCTCATTTTGTGCTCCTGAAAAATGGTTAGATTAACGGCTGTAGTCGAAGTGGCGATGAACGAGAGTCATCACCGATTCCAAGATGATGCCGACGATGCCGATGATAAAAATTGCAACAATGATGCTGGGCACGTTCAGATTATTCCATTCGTCCCACACGTAGAAGCCGATACCGATACCGCCGGTCAACATTTCTGCGGCAACGATCACCATCCACGCGATGCTCAGCGATAGGCGCATGCCGGTGATGACGTGCGGTAAAGTGGCCGGCAGCAAAATCTTGCGCGTGATTTCCAGTTTGCCTAGACGCAGCACCGCAGCGACGTTCATATAGTCTTTCGGGATGGCTTTGACACCCGCCGCAGTATTCATAATCATCGGCCAAATGCTGGTGATGAAGATGACGAAGATTGCCGAGGGGTTCACCGCTTTGAATAGCAGCAGGCCAATGGGTAGCCACGCGAGCGGGCTGACTGGGCGCAAAATCTGGATCAAAGGCTGTACGGCTTTTTGAAAATTTTCGCTCATACCCATTACAAAACCGACCGGGATGCCGACGATCGCCGCCAATGCAAAACCGCCGAGTACGCGCCCCAGCGAATACAGGACTTGCCAGCCAATCCCCATATCGTTGGGCCCGTTCTGCGCCAGTGGATCAGCGAGAATTTCCTTGGCTCTGGTCCAAGTATCCGCAATAGAGGGAATCTCCGGTGCGATGTGGCTGTGAATGTAAGACCAAATCACGCCGACTACCAGAAAAGTCAGCACCGGTAGAAAAATATTTTTGATCAGGGTTGTGCCGCTGGCGCGCCACAGCGCATAGTTGCGCGTTGTGCTAGCCGGAATTTTTTCCACAGATTTTGTTGCGCGCGTGGCCGTGGAAGCGGCGTTGCTTGCTGATTCCGGAATCACCGCTGTGGATTCTTCTGGCGGAGACTCTTGCTGCGGTGTTAAGCGAACGATGTTCGATTTCATGATGTGTACTCCTGACTCGGTTGCAGATGCAGATCGCCACGAGACCAAGCTCGTGGCGCCGCTGCTTATTTATTCAACTTAGCCAAATCGGCCATCGACACTTTCATGTTCTGCACTTTGAAGCCTTTCATGTAGGCCATGAGCTTGCTTGGGTCGTAGGTCATATTGTCAAAGAAGGCATCCGGGCCCATCGAGATCGGCGCGCTGGCCTGCTTCAAGATCCAGTCCGCCTTGTTGGTGCCTTCGGTCTTCCAATCGATGGTGGGGTAGGCAATACCCAAATCCTTCGCGGCTTGGCGATACAAATCGGGACGATAGATTTGGCTCGCCGCTTTACGGATATCCACCGGTTTCTCGAGTTGGCCCCAGCGATACATTTGCGTGATGTACCAAGCGGCGTGCGATTGCCATGGGAAGGTGGCTGCATAGCGGTAGAACACGTTGAAGTCGGGCATCGGTTGCGGCGCTTCGGTTTTGTTGTAGCGCCAAGTACCGGTCATAGAGTTATCAACGACATCGACGGGTGCATTGACATAAGATTTCTGTGAGATCAAGCGCACCACTTCTTTGCGATTTTCCGGTTTATCCGCCCAGGCACAAGCTTCGATTAAAGCGCGGATCACAGCGCGATGCGTGTTGGGGTTTTTTTGTTCCCATTCCAGATTTACGCCAAACACCTTTTCCGGATTGTTATGCCAAATTTCATAGTCGGTGACCAAGGCATGGCCGATGCCCAACTCGACAGCACGTTGATTCCATGGCTCGCCGACACAGTAACCGACGATATTCTTTGACTGTAGGTTTGCCACCATTTGTGGTGGTGGGATCACGATCAAACGCATATCGTTGTCGGGATCGATGCCGCCCGAAGCGAGCCAGTAGCGTAGCTCGTAGTTATGCGTCGAAACGGGAAACACCATGGCGAAGGTCATCGGTTCTTTGCCCGCCTTTTTGTCTGCATCAATGACTTTCTTCAAGGCGACGGCCGTGGTCGGCCGGGTTTTCATCGCCACCGGATCGGCTGCGACCATGCGCTCATAGAGCTCGTTGGAAACGGTGATGCCGTTGCCGTTTAAATCCATACTGAAAGCTGTGATGGTCGGTTTCGGCGTTGCACCGATGCCCAGCGTTGCAGCAATTGGCATACCGGCCAACATGTGGGCGCCGTCCAACGCACCGATGGAAACTTTGTCGCGGATATTGGCCCAGGAAGCTTCTTTGGAAATCACGACATCCAGACCCTGCTTCTTGAAAAAGCCTTTCTCGGCTGCCACCACAATCGGTGCGCAATCGGTCAGCGGAATGATGCCGAAAGTCAGTTTGGTTTTTTCCAAGCCTTCGCTACCGGCCGCCCACACCGTGTTGCGGATCGCATCCGGCACGAAGCTCATGATGCCGGCGGCACCAGCGAGCGCCGTGCTTTTCTTCATAAAATCCCGGCGATCGGGATTGATGACGGTGGTATCGGGGGTGCGCTTGTCTTTCATCATGTTCTCCTTGAGTAAAACCATTTAGCAAAAAAAAGCGTCCATCCCAGGCGGTACTTGCCGCCGGAATGGACGCCGTTGTCCAAAGTGGTAGTGCGATCTTTGCGCTACCTGTTACGTTTTCACCAACAGGGTGTCTGCGTGTTGTTGGTGCTTACTAATAAACTATCTAGCAATCAGTGTGCCAGCTACCGCGTTATGTTTGCTTATGTAAAGGCCTGTGCCATGTCTACTACTTGGGAGGCAATATCGGCGAGCTTGGCGTTACGTTCCATCGCCATCTTGCGCAATAAGTTATAAGCTGCGTTTTCGTTTAAATTCTTTCGTTGCATCACAATGCCTTTAGCGCGCTCAATGAGCTTGCGCTCAGCGAGCTGGTTTTGCGCGGCTGCCAAGTCATTTCGCAGCGTTTGATGCTCGGCAAAGCGCAGCATGGCCACTTGCAAAATCGGTTTAATGCGCTCGGGCGCAATGCCTTTAACGACATAAGACGTGACGCCAGCACGGATCGCTTGCTGCATTTTGGCGGCATCCTCGTCTTGAGTGAACAGCACGATGGGGTGCGGCTGGTCGCGGCTGATCATGCAGACATTTTCCAGGGTATCGCGATCTGGGGAATCGGCATCGATGACAATGACGTCCGGTTGCAATTGCGGTAGGACGCTGAGTAAATCGAGCGTAATCGTTGCGCGTTCCAATACCAGGCACCCATTAGTCTGCAGGCTTTGTACGAGCAGCGTACGGCGCTCGGAATCGGCGTCGACAATTAATACGCGTAACGGTGAAGCGATCTGCGTGTTCATACCAAAGGCTAAAGCAACCTGTGTGCCAGGTCTTAATTGGGCTAAAAAGCCTGAAGTGATACGTAAAAATTGCGCATTGCTGGTTTCTGCGGAGGGGGATTGCACCAATCTGAGCGGCTGCAGCAGGGGATATGCACACGAATGGTGCTGAACTAGCGGGTTAATTTCTTCCCGAGGCGATAGGCGTCGATCATGCTGAATAACCAGCAAAGGGTTAACACCCAGAGGGAAAACATCAGGATTTGATCGGCGGCAGATGCTTGGAGAAGTTGGCTGACGATGCCTTGAAAATCTATCGCACTGCTATTGGTGAGGAGTTTTTCAAACACAGAATAAGCCTGTTGTACAAATTTAAACAGCAGTAAGGTCAGGCTGACCAGCGTGATGCTGACCAAAACGATGCCGCGTTGAAATTGTTTCAGATGAAAGTGACCTGCACCCGGAAAAATTAAGGCCGACCATAGCAGCGCCTGTTGGGCTTTATTCATGGATTAAAACCAAAATGCCGTGTCCTTCAATAGAAACTCATCGTAAGGCATGTAGTGCGAACCGTCGCAAGAGAAGGTCAAGCTGATCATGCCGTTAAAAATATTAATCGAGGCCGTGCGTAGATAAAAGGTCGCGTCGGTGAGGCGTAAGGCCTGCAGCGTTTTCAATATCGGCTGGATTTTGTCCTCGGGGATGATCGCATTGTGCGGATAGGGGTGCAGCGGAAATACCAAGCAGATATCCGGATCGCTCAAAGCCTCATGATCCAAAATGCGGTAGCGAAACGGATCATCCATCGTCCACAACGTAGCCTGGCTGCTGGAAAAGTGAATCTGACATTGAAACACGCCGCGATGCTCGAGCAGTTCTTCCAAAATTGATAACGCTTGAGCAATATTGCCGTCCAAGGGACTATCGACGCGACATTGCTGAAATACCGCACTGCGAATCGCTGGGTCGCCTTTGACTTGTCGCCAATAACCGGGCTCGTCATACAGCTCTGCAGTGACCGGCAAATTGCGCAAGTCGAAATCCGCGCCGAGATAACCTTTGGTGACCCCGTCGATGCGCACGATTTGCAACGCCGTGAGTGAGGGTCGATGCTGGCGGATACTGATGTAGGCATCGGACAGCAAGAAACCCCACGCGGGTACCGCTTCCATCATATAAGGTCGTTGTGAGCGATCGCGCTCAAAGTGGCCGGGCACAACGCCTGCCTTGCCGATGTTGTCGCAAATCTGAATGCCGTCGGTGCCCATGCAGTACAAAAAAGTGCAATGCGGAATGTCGGCGAAACCTTGCTGCAATACGGCTTCCATTTGCGCGCGATCCTCCCAAGTAGCGGCGCAGCGCGCAGCCAATTGTGCTAAGGGTTCGTGCAGCTTGCGCGCCAGTTCCTCGCGCTGCAAATAAATGCTGTCTTTCCAAGAAACTTTCATTTGTTCTTCTATTTCTGAATAACGACGTAAATGCGGATTGTTCCGATGTGGTTCAATAGGCGCATCGACTTGCATAGGATACTGGTGGATTCTGATAGTTCAAGTGGCGTTGACGTAATATTTTTTGCCCTGAGATTCTACGTGGCCAAGTAAATCACGCGTTTTCGGCAAGAGTCTCTATAATTCCTCAGGCAAACGCGTCCAATCGCACTGCATGGGCGTGTTGCATGCCCCAACGGGCTGTAATTAGTCGCACCAATAATAAAAGGCCGCGTAGCGCGTTTTTGGTGAGCGCTGACAGCCGATGGGTCTTTCAGGGGGGAGGGCATTTTGCGCTTTTCGTTGGCCAATATTGCACAAGGCTTCGGTGCAGCCAAACCTTTGCTGGCTTTTAGCTGGCTGTTTGTGCTGCTGGGGCTGCTGGAGACCACTTGGTTGCACCGCTTGCAACCCTGGGAAAGTCAGTTTTCCGATTGGATGATACGGCAGCAGGCGCAGAATTTGGCACCGGACCCGGATATCGTACTCGTGAATATCGATGATGCTAGTTTGGCGCGTCTGCAAGACGTAGCCGGGAGTTGGCCGTGGCCGCGCTCCGTGCATGGCGAATTGGTGCAGGGTATCAGCAAGCAAAAACCCAAAGCTATCGTCTTTGATATCGCCTTCGAGCAACCGGATGTGTACCGGCCGGAAAGCGATCAACTGTTTAATCAAGCGTTGGAAGGCACGCGCAACGTGTACTTTCCGCTGGTGCGGCGGCCAGCCGTTCAGGATCCTTCTGGGCCCGCCGTAGCGCAGATTGCCAGCTTGGTGGGTTTGCAACCCACGCCACAAGCCGATCCCAATGCGCATATTGCCCTATCTGGCCCGCTGGCCATCGAGCCGCGCTTTTGGCGCACCGGTACCATTAATTTTGTGGAAGACAAGGATGGCGTGGGGCGGCGATATGCGCTGTACACCGAAGCGTATGGCTGGTTGATCCCTTCTTTACCGGCGCGCGTGGCGACCGATCTTGGTTATACGGTACCGAAACAGCGTGACATGCTGCTGGCTTGGCGCGGTGGCAAGCACGCCTTTCCGATTATCTCCTATGCCGATTTGTACGCGGATTTCAATCGCGAAAAACCGCTGCGCGCGCCTAATGAATTTAACGGCAAAATTATTATTATCGGCTCCGACGCCACCGGCTTGCATGATTTGCGGATGACACCCATCGACAGCATTTATCCGGGGCAGGAGATTCTGGCCATGGCGCTGGATAACCTAAAGAATCAGCGGTTATTGCAAGTTGCCCCGGTGTGGTTGGCGCCGCTGGTAACGCTACTGCTATTGCTGCTGTTATTTCTGGGGTTTGCCAGAAGTCTGAATGCGTTGAAGATCGGTTTGGTACTGCTGGCACTCACCGCGTTGGTATTGGCACTCAGTTACTATGCGTTGATGCGCTTGCTGCTGCTGTCTTTATTCGTGCCGTTGTTCTTCGCTTGGGCGTATTATTTTGCCTGTGCCTTGCAGGGTTATCTGCGGGAACGCAAGTCGCGTGAGCAAACGATGAAAGAGTTCAGCCGCTTTGTGAATCCCCATGTGGTGCGCGAATTGTTGGCGAGCGGCGGAGCGTTAAGTCGTAGCGGCGAAAGCCGACATATCAGCGTATTATTTTCGGATATTCGCGGCTTTACCAGCTTGTCCGAGAATCGCACGCCGCAGCAAGTGGTGGAGTTGCTGAATCGTTATTTCACCTTGCAAGTGGAAGTAGTGTTTCGCCATGGTGGCTCATTGGATAAATTTATCGGGGATTGCATCATGGCATTCTGGGGTGCGCCGTTGGACGATCCGCGTCATGCGCAGCGTGCGGTCGCTGCCGCACTGGAAATGGGCGAAGTGCTGCAACGCTTCAAACAGGAGTTGGGCGAGGAAGATGCCGATTTTGATGTGGGTATCGGCATTCATTCCGGAGCGGCGGTGGTCGGCTTAATCGGCTCGGAGCAACGCCGTGAGTACACCGCGATTGGCGATACCGTGAATCTCGCCAGCCGGATCGAAGGGATGACTAAAGGCTTATCGCGCATTTTAGTCTCACATGAAACTAAAGCATTGTGCGGCGAAGAATATGAATTTACTGCTTTTGGCGAGCATCATGTCAAAGGTCGAGACCAAGGTGTTCAATTGTTTGCACCGAACAAGAGGAGGGTGGTATGCGTAAAATAATAATTGTCGGGTTGTTGTTTTGGTGTGGCATGACACACGCCGCTGAGACGGCGTACATGGTGCGTGCCACGGAGCTGAAAGCCAAACCATTTGCCGATGCGGCGACGGTCGCAACGCTGGAAGAAAAAAGCCAAGTTGAAGTTTTGTCGCGCCAAGCCAGTTGGATGCAAGTCAAGAGCGCTGCGGGTAGCGGTTGGGTCAAGATGCTCAGCGTGCGCATGGGTAATGCAGACGCTCAACCAGCCAAAAGCAGCGGCAATGGGCTGGGAGCGGTTTTTAATTTAGCTACAACCGGCAGCAGCGGCAGTACGGTCACGACCGGCGTGCGCGGTCTGTCAGAGGAGCAATTGAAAGAGGCGCAGCCCAATCCCGAAGCCTTCAAGGCCATGAAGGATTATGCGGCGAAGAAAGAAGGCGCGCGACAATTTGCGCAGGCCGGTCAACTCAAGGCCGAGAAGCTGGAATATCTGGATATAAAGACAGTAAATGTTGAACCGAACGCAAGCACAGAAGCCGGGGGGCAATGATGAACATAAAACAAACGGTATTGATTTGCGCGTTGGTGTTTGTGGCGGCGCCAGCAGGCGCTTTCGATTTTAATTTTGGTGATATCGGTAAAACCTTGGAGACGATCACAAAGCTGAAAGATGCGACCACCGATATTGACGAGCCGCAGGAAATCGAACTGGGTGAAAATATCGCCAGCAATTTGTTGGGGGCGGCGCCGTTAGTAAGAAATCCGGGACTACAACAATACGTCAATCAAGTGGGGCTGTGGCTGGCATTGCAAACCGAGCGTCCGGACTTGCCTTGGCATTTTGGTGTGCTCGAAGATAGCAACATCAATGCCTTTGCCACACCCGGCGGAAATATATTCATCACGAAAGGTTTGTTGCAACGGATGAACAGCGAAGCCGAATTGGCGGGGGTGTTGGCACATGAAATAGGACACGTGCTGAGAAAACACCATTTGGAAGCAATCAAAAAAAGCGCCCGGACCAGTTTGTTAGCCGATGTTGCCGTACAAGCGGCAGATCGCAAGGGGCGAAATCCGGCTCTCGCAAAATTGGCTGGTGCAGGGACTGAGTTATATGCACGTGGTTTAGATAAGGAAGATGAATTTGAAGCGGATCGCATGGGTGTGGTGATCGCTACGCGTGCCGGCTATGATCCCTATGGATTACCTGCGGTGCTACAAGTCCTGGAGAGTATCAATCCACAAGATTCAGATTTGGCCTTGATGTTTAAGACCCACCCGACGCCAAGTGACCGGCTGGAGCTGTTGGATCGCTTGATGTCCAAGAGGTTCGAGGGTTACGACACGCGGCCGAATTTGGCGGTGCGGTTTAAAGCGGCGAAGGGCGCGGTGAAAAAGTAATAAATCGCCACTAAATCCAGCCACGCTTTTTTAGACGCCGATACAGCCAATAGCCGCCCATCAAGGTACCGAGCACCACGGCGTGATAGGCCCATGGCCAATCGAGTTCCGGCATGTTTTTAAAATTCATGCCGTAAAGCGAAAAAATCACTGTGGGTACGGCGAGGATTGCGCCCCAGCCCGCCAGTTTTTGCACCGATTCATTTTGGCGCAAGGTCAGCGTGGCCATGTGAAACTGCATCGCATCCGAAGCGGAAGCGCGCAGCAAATCCAAGGTGCTCACGGCACGCAGTGCATGATCGTAGACGTCGCGAAAATACACCTTTAAATCTTTGGTTGCGATATCGGGATGCAGGCGGATCAGATCGAGCACCACGGTTTGCATTGGGTCGACGGCTTCGCGCAAAATGGTTAATTCGCGTTTAATGTTATACAGGCTCTCCAGCTCTTGGCGTGCCAAGCCACCCAGTAACAGTAATTCTTCCAGGGTGCGAAACCGATCTTGCATTTGAGTGATGATGGGTTGGTAGTGATCGATGATTTCATCGAGTATGAAATACAGCGCCGATGCGCGATCGGCTTTAAACCCATTACGTTGTCGTGTCAGGCGCGCACGCGCACGCATCAGGTCGGGACCGTGGCGATGGCGGATGATGACGATAAAATTAGTGCCGATGAATAAATGCATTTCATCCAACAGCATGTGTGATTCCAGCAGTGCGGCGGTTTTGCTGCTGATGAATAAATAATCGCCGTACTCTTCCAGTTTGGGACGTTGATGCGTCGTTAAGGCATCTTCCAACGCCAACTCATGTAAACCTAGTTCCTCGCCCAGTTTGACGAGTAGTTCGCTGCTCGGGGTTTGCATGTCGATCCAGATGAAACTTTTTGGATCGCCCACAAATTCGCTGACTGCATTGAGTGCGATTTCGTGAGGTGTCTGCGTGTCACGGTAGACGAGGCATTGCGTCACATCATGCATATGTTTCCTTCGCGATAGCAGCTGTTAGCGTACGGCACTCAGGTCTTGATTCAAAACTTCTAATACGCGTGTCGTATGCTCCCATCCCAGAATGCTCACCGATGCGGTGCCTAACGCGAATAGACGCCCATCGGTCGGTGCCAAGCCAACCCAGCACGCGACCAAAATGCGCAGTACATGCCCATGCGCAAATAAGGCGACATCACCATCGGCGGCTTCGGCGAGTTGAAGCATGCGTCGCGCGCGTACGGCAACTTCTTCGGGAGACTCACCGTGCGGCACCGGCGTATTCCAAATCGACCAACCAGGTTCGTTTTGTTGGATATCGATCGTTTTCTTGCCTTCGTAAATGCCGTAGTCCCATTCTTTTAGATCGTCGTTACGTTCGGCGACCGTCGCATAACCAGCCAGCTGACAGGTATCGAAGGCGCGGCTGAGTGGGCTGCACAGCACACGCGAGAAACTGCGCCCGTTAAAAAATTTGCCGAGGGCGGTGGCTTGCTGCCGACCACGCTCGGTCAGGGCTATATCGGTATTTCCGGTGTGTTGTCCGGACAAACTCCATGCGGTTTCCCCGTGCCGGATTAAGTAGATGCGTTGCCGATGACTCATGAAATGCCCCTGATGGTGTGATGGGTCGGCGTGGCAAACTGCGCACCAAGCCGCAACACAGTGTAGGGGTTGTTGCGAGTCCTGTGAAGCCATCTTGGCGCTTACGGTGGATCTGGCAAAAAACGCGTGCGCTCGCTCGCTTTACCGTTGTACTCAGATTTGCAGGTAAAGGGTTTCAAGGGCAGAATCTTGCCTGGATCGGGTGTTAGGGGTACAACGCCCCCCAAAAATACCCCGCTTTTTTGGACGAAACAACGTGAGGTCGATGATGCAAAACCGAATGAGAGCGGGATTGATCGCGGCGGTAACCGTGGGCATGATGGCCAGTGCGGGTGCTGCGAGTCTAAGTCAGTTGGAACTGATCCAAGGGCGGTGGCGCATCTCCGATAAATCGTATTGTCCCAATGAGTGTGCGATGAGCGATGCGGAGACGAAAGCATTCAGTGGCCGGATACTGGAGTATTCGGCGACGCGCATGTCGAATGGTAAGACAATCTGCTTAACGCCAAAGTATGCGCTGCGACAGATATCGGCTCAAGATTTTTACACTGAGTTTCGGACGCGGCTGACCGATATCGGCATTCGGGGGAATAGTGCTCAGATGGTAGAAGTCCAATGCACCGATGCTGGAAATGTTGGATTGGATATTGGTGACCTAGTTATTTTGCAGAACCGTTCGGCCATCATCCTGCTCAAGGAAGGCGTATTCTTCCTTGCGCGTCGTAAATAATAAAACCAAAACGCTTATTTTTCATTTTGGGTTGGCTCGATCAAAGCGCGTAAATCATCCGGAACTTTGAATAAGGGGTAACGTTTACGCAGTTCGGCCATGGCTTTTTTCGCCGCATCGAGGTCGCCTTCACGCCGGAGCTTACGAATCTCTTCAATTTGCTTGTCCGTAGGTTTCTCTATACCGCGTGTTTTAGCCAACCTACCCAACGACGCGAATTGAGACTGACTTGCTTGTGCGGTTGCTGTATCGGCCGGCGCGTCGGTCGGAGGCGCTTGTTGCATCGCAGCAGATGAGGGTGGGGTCGATGCCACTATCGGGGGTATGGCGGCGACTGCTGCGGGTGCGGGTGTCGGCGCAGCGAGTTCAGTGGCGGCAATTTTTAATTCTGGTGTCTTTTGTTTGGGTGGTTCGGCGGCCCCGGTGAGCGTTGGCGTTTCACCGCGATGCGCCATGTTGAGTGCTGTTTCCGCAGCAACCATGTTCTGTCGTTGTTGTTTTTTTTGGGCTGTATCGACGTGTTCCGCAGAATCAGTTGCTGATTTGGCATCGGCGATATTGAATTTAGCCTTGGGTTGCGGCGCTTGGGCAACAATGCTGGATGGTACGGCTGGTGGTTTCGCCGCTTGCGCAGGGGGGTTGGCCGAAGCTTGTTCCAGAGCTGGAGCGGGTGCTTTGCGCGCTTGGAGTATTAGCGTAGTGACTAGAATCGCCACGGCAGCAGCGGATAAAGGCAAGACTAGCCATGACCAGCGGTGCGAGTGCTTGGCGGGAATATTGAGTGCCGTTTGCGCGGCTCGCAAAATATGCGCATCTAGTTGTGGCGAAGGCTCGGTTTTGCTTGCGGCGCGGTAAGCTTGGCGGATTATTTCATCCTTGGAATGCGGGTCAGTATTCATGTGGCCTCCTCCAATGTTCGGCGCAAACGCTCGAGCGCATAGCGCAAGCGGCTTTTGGCAGTTTCCTTGCCTACGCCAGTCGCAATGGCGATTTCATCCAAAGATAAGCCGCTTTCTTCTGCGAGCAAAAAAGCTTCGCGCTGGGCTGCCGGTAGTTCTTCCAATGCGCTTAAAATCTTTTGTGCCAAATCCTTGCGTAGCAGTATTGCCTCAGGCTCGATGGTTGTTGGTGCAGGTGGGTCGAGCGCTGGACTGTCGTTATCGCCAATTGGATCGGTAAACTCTACGAGGCTGCGTCCTTGCGCACGGAAATAATCCATCAAGCGATTGTGCGCAATGCGATACAGCCAAGTCGAAAATTTGGCCGTGACTTCATAACCGGCGCGCGCGCCGATGACCCGCATCCAAATATCCTGAAACAATTCGTCCGCACAATGCGGCACTTGATGTGCGAGATAGCGAAACAGCTTGCCGCGATGGCGGCTATAGAGCATATCGAATGCGGCGGCTTCACCATCACGGTAGGCTAACATCAGGGCTTCGTCGGGTCGCACATCATCCATCCGTACATTTTAAGGTAATTAAACGTGCAGAGGGGCTGATCCGGGTTAAACCTCGCTTGGAGATGTCAGTGGCTATTGCTTGGGCGTATTGCAGTCGGTGTTTGATTTTTCGTGCGGATGGCCGGATCGAATAATGTAGTTATGGAGCGATGTGTTTGAAATGCGTTAATACGCCATCGACCAGATCGCGGATGACCGGCTCTTCGTTCGCCGCAATCTGCAAGACCGGTTTAAAGCCATCTTCATGGATCGCGGTTTGATTGCTGTGATTGGCTTCTGGGTTCAGTGAGAAATCCAAAAAGGCGAGCGGTTCGCAAATGCGCGCACGAATTTCTGGTGCGTGTTCGCCGATGCCGCCGCTGAACACTAAAGCGTCGATACCGCCAGCCTTAGCGGCAAAGGCGCCGATGGCGGCGCGCACTTGCTGACAGAAATAATCGACCGCAAATTTTGCCGAGGTGCTGTCACTCGAGAGCAAGACGGACATCTCGCTGCTTTCGCCATTGGAAAGCGCCAATAATCCCATCTGGTGATAAACCATATCGCTTAATTGTTGCGCGGTATAACGTTGCGCTAATTCGAGCATTACGCCGGGATCGAGATCGCCACTGCGCGTGCCCATGGGAATGCCGCCTGCCGGGGTGTAACCCATGCTGGTATCCACGGATTTTAAATCATCGAGTAGACACAAACTGGCGCCGGCGCCTAGATGCGCGACGACGATGCGTCGATGCGCAATAGCTCCCAGCAAGGACGGCAGTTGCGATGCGATGTAAGCGTAGTTGAGGCCGTGAAAGCCGTAGCGGCGGATGCCGAGCGACTGCGGGATCGGCAAACGCTGCGCCAAAGCGGGCAGTGTGTGGTGGAAGGCGGTATCGAAGCAGGCAATTTGCGGTGCAGCGAAATGCGTTTGGCACAATTCTACGCCGAGCAAATTGCCGGGGAGGTGTAAGGGCGCGAAATGGGTGATGTCATGCAGCCGCGCCAATTCCGCTGCATCGAGTAAGCGTGCTGCATCGCTGATATCGCCACCATGGACAAAGCGGTGACCAATCGCATCCGGCCTTATTGCGCCCAAGTCATTCAGTAATGCCGCGAAGGCTTGCGCCAAACCCGTCTGACCGAGATTCGCGTAGTGCCAGTCTTGACGCGTGCCTTCGGCGCGAAACAAACTCGCTTTGAGGCTGGATGAACCACTGTTCAGCGTGAGAATCGCGCGACTCATTGCGGCCATTGCCAAGCGCGGATTTCCGGCATGTCTTCGCCGTGTTGATAGATGTATTCCTTGTGTGCATTGAGCTTGTCGCGCATCTGCTGTTTGATGTGGGCCGCTTGGGCTTGCAAAGCGGGTACGCGGTTGGCGACATCCATGACGAGATTGAAACGATCCATATTATTCAGCACCACCATATCGAACGGCGTGGTGGTCGTGCCTTCTTCCTTATAGCCGCGTACGTGCAAATTGTCGTGATTAGTGCGGCGATAGGTGAGGCGATGAATCAACCAAGGATAGCCGTGATAGGCGAAAATGATCGGCTTATCGGTGGTGAACAGCGAATCGAATTCCTTGCTGGATAAACCGTGCGGATGTTCTTCGTGTGGCTGCAACGTCATCAGGTCGACGACATTGATGAAGCGAATTTTTAACTGTGGCGTGAGCTGATGCAGAATGTCGATGGCCGCCAACATCTCCAATGTGGGTACATCGCCAGCGGCGGCCAATACTACGTCTGGTTCGCCGTCTTGATCGTTGCAGGCCCACTCCCATAAGCCAATACCGGCACTGGCGTGATTGACGGCGGCTTGCATATCCAGCCATTGCTGCTCGGGTTGTTTGCCGGCAACGATGACGTTGACCAGGTTGCGGCTCTTTAGACATTGGTCGGTGACATACAGCAAGGTATTGGCATCCGGCGGTAAATACACGCGGATGGTATCGGCTTTTTTGTTGACGACGTGATCGATGAAGCCTGGATCCTGATGCGAAAAGCCGTTGTGGTCTTGGCGCCAGACATGCGAGGTGAGCAAAATATTGAGCGAAGCAATCGGTCGGCGCCAGGGGATATCGCGACATACCTTGAGCCACTTCGCGTGTTGATTGAACATCGAATCGACGATATGGATGAAGGCTTCATAGCAGGAGAAAAAACCGTGACGGCCGGTTAACAGATAGCCTTCGAGCCAGCCCTGGCAGGCATGTTCAGACAGGATCTCCATGACCCTACCATCGGGCGCGAGATGATCGTCTTCGTCCGTGCGCTGCGCCATCCAGGCGCGATTTGTGACATCGAACAAGGCACCTAAACGATTGGATTTTGTTTCATCCGGGCCGAACACGCGAAAATTTTCCATGTTGTTGCGCATCACATCGCGCAGAAAAGCGCCCATCACGCGGGTTGATTCGGCTTCGACAGAACCGGGTTTCGGTACGCTGACTTGATAGTTGCGGAAGTCCGGCAGGCGCAGGTCGTGCAGTAGCTTGCCGCCATTGGCATGTGGGTTCGCGCCCATGCGCCGTTCGCCGCGCGGAGCGAGTTCGGCCAGCGCCGGTTTTAACTTGCCATGCGCGTCGAACAATTCCTCCGGCCGATAAGAGCGCATCCAATTTTCCAATAATTGCACATGGCCGGGCTTATCCATGGCGCCGAAGGGTACTTGATGCGAGCGCCAAGAGCCTTCGGTTTTGAGGCCGTCGACTTCTTTCGGGCCGGTCCAACCCTTGGGGGTGCGCAAGATGATCATCGGCCATCGTGGGCGTTCGTACGATCCACCTTTGCGCGCGCGGTATTGGATGTCGCGAATTTCGGTGATTGCTTTATCGACGGTGGCGGCCATCAAGTGATGCATGGCTTCAGGTTCCTCGCCTTCTACGAAAAAGGGTTGGTAGCCGTAGCCGATAAATAACTTTTCCAATTCATCGTGCGGGATGCGTGCCAACACCGTGGGGTTGGCGATCTTGTAGCCATTGAGGTGCAAGATTGGCAGCACTGCGCCGTCGCGTTGTGGGTTGAGAAATTTATTGGAATGCCACGAGGTGGCCAATGGCCCGGTTTCCGCCTCGCCATCGCCCACCACGCAGCAGGCAATCAGATCGGGATTGTCGAACACCGCGCCAAATGCGTGCAGCAGGGCATAGCCAAGCTCGCCGCCTTCGTGGATCGAACCGGGTGTTTCCGGGGCGACATGACTAGGGATGCCGCCGGGAAAAGAAAATTGCCGGAACAGCCGCTGCATGCCTTCGGTGTCTTGAGAAATATTGGGATACTGTTCGCTGTAACTGCCTTCCAGATAAGTATTCGCCACCAAGCCCGGCCCGCCATGTCCCGGCCCAGCGAGATAGATCATATTCAAATCGTACTGTTTGATCACACGATTCATGTGCACATAAATGAAATTCAAACCCGGCGTCGTGCCCCAATGGCCCAGCAGGCGTGGCTTGATATGGGTTAAAGCCAGCGGTTGTTGCAGCAGCGGATTGTCGTAGAGATAAATTTGCCCCACCGACAAATAATTGGCGGCGCGCCAGTAGGCGTTCATCAACGCAAGTTCTTCCAGCTT
>JAHECG010000130.1 GCA_024641855.1 Betaproteobacteria bacterium
CCAGCACGGCCGGATCGTGGTGAGTGGCATGACCCGCATGGTGTACCGGGTCGTAGCGTTGCACACATTCCTCCAGGTAGCGCCTCGCCTCGGAAAATTCCCCGAGGTGGAAGTAGGTAATCCCGAGGGTCAGGCAGCTCTCGACCAACTGGTCGTTGTTGTTGGACTGAACCGCGATCTGATAAAACTGTTTCGCGAGCTTCAACGCCGTCGCGTGCCGTGCACTAACAAGGTTGTAAGCGTAAAGCTGGTACAAGGCGAGCGGCAGGTATGGTGAATTGTCGACCAGCCCGCAGAGCTCGTGGGCTCGGGCACTGGTGATTCGGACATCCTCGGTGGCATATCCTTTCCACGTCATCAGGGCATGGCTAAGCAGGAAGCGAAACTCGAGTTCATGCACATCGCGTTCCGATGTGGCCGGCAGCTCAGCCAGTAAGGCAATCCCCCGATTCAGATGGGACACGGCCTCTTGCGTGGCAAAATTCTTCAGGGACAACTGGCCGGCTGCCAGCCAGTAGCGTATGGCATGGTCCAGCTTTTTGCCGGCTGTGTAGTGATGCGCCACCATGTCCGGTTGGCGGGCCGCTACGTCAGGGAAACTGTGCTCCAGCACGTCAGCGATATGGCAATGCAGTGATTCGCAATTGCGCTTCAACATCGATTCATAGGCGATGTCACGAATGAGGGCGTGCTTGAACTGATACAGCCCCTTTGCAGCTTCACCACGCATTTGCAGCAGGTCCGCCTTGGCGAGCTCCTCAAGACCCCGATGTAACGCCTCGGGATTACCGGTCCAGACGGCCTCGAGTGTCTTGCGGTCAAAATCACGTCCCAGAATCGCGGCAACCTGGGCGACCGCCTTGGCCTCGTTCAGGCGATCCAGCTGCGCCATTAATGCATCCTGCAAGCTGGAGGGTATCCGGTTTTCCTCCACTCCTGTATTCTTCTGTGACCGATCATAACCCGGCGGTTGCGTGCTGTTGAGTGCGAGGTGTTTGGTCAACACTTCGAGATAGAGCGGGATGTTGTCGGTCTTGCGGACCAGCTCCTGCATCTCGTCCTCGGAAAGCTTGGTACTTCCAGCCGCGAGTTGCACGAGCTCAAGTGCATGTGCGTCACGCAGGCGGCCGAGGGTAAGGGTCGTGAGATTTTCCTGCGCCGCCCAGGGGGGGGCGAATTCGGGGCGAGCTGTTAACACGGTCATGGACCGGCTGGTAACGGCATCGGCCATCCACACACGGATGAGCTCCAGCGTCGAGGGATCAGCCCAGTGCAGGTCTTCCACGACAAGCAATACCAGCGACGCGGGGTTCAGTTGTCGAAGCGCGCGTGTGAGATATTGCAGTGTGAGTTGTTTCTGGCGCTCCGGGGTCAGATTGAGCGGCGCATGATCCGGCGGCAAAGGGACGGAAAGGAGCGCCGCAAACAACGGCGTAACTTCAGTCTTGTCGAGCCCGGCTCGATCCAGAAAGCGCTGAATCCATACCCACCTGGTTGCGTCGTCCAGATCGCTGAGTGTGGCGAATACCTCTTCTTGTAGCCATTCAATGACCGGGAACAGTGCGCTCTGGTTGTAGTAGGGGGAACACTGCAACTCGATCAGTTTCACTGCGGATTGCGCACACACATGCTCCACGAGCGCGCGCGTGATGCGTGATTTACCGATCCCCGCATCACCCGAAAACAGCACGATTTGGCCCTGCCCTTCGAGGGCGCGGCGTGCGCGATCCTTGATCTGTGCCATTTCCTCCTGTCGGCCCACCAGTGTCAGCACGGTGCTGCCATACGTGGCGGCAAACCGGCTCTGGCGGTTGCTCTGGCGGATGACTTCACGCACCCGAACCGGCTCGGAGATCCCCTTCAGCTGATGGACCCCGAGATCATTGCATTCAAAGTGCTGACCCAGCAGCCGAAAGGTATGCGGCGAAATGACCACCTTGTTGGGTGCCGCGACCCCTTGCAAGCGCGCCGCCAGAATGGGTGTCGGTCCTACCGCGACCTTTTCGGCATTGGCCCCGGCGCTGATCAGGTCTCCTATGACGATATTGCCGGTCGCAATGCCGATACGCAGCTGGAGTCGCAGTCCCGGTCGCGGTTGCAGCGCACTGACGGCCTCGATAATGCCAAGACCGGCATGCACGGCCCGTGCGCCATCGTCTTCGTGGGCGCGGGGATAGCCGAAATAGATCAGCAGGCCATCGCCGAGGTGTTGCGCGA
Source organism: Betaproteobacteria bacterium (assembly GCA_024641855.1). GTDB lineage: Bacteria > Pseudomonadota > Gammaproteobacteria > Burkholderiales > Thiobacteraceae > RBG-16-58-11. The sequence goes on from JAHECG010000130.1 coordinate 2,218, forward strand.
CAAAACCCTCATAGCGATCCACCACGCCAACACAGGTATCCTGGAACATGCGCACGATTTCGCGCAGTTCTTCGGGGTCGTACTGAATCGAGAGCGCGGTCGAATCGACGATATCGCAGAACATTACCGTCAACTGCCGTCGTTCACCTTCGTAAGTGGTGGGGCCACTCGCCATCGTGCTTGGCGCAGGCCGCCCGGCCGCCAGTGGCGCACCACAGCCGAAGCAGAACCGATGATGGCCACTATTTTCCGTGTTGCACTGGCTGCATCGCATTGCTTACCCCTCCCCCGTGGATTCGACAGGGCAACCGTGTTGGCGCCGAACCATGTTCGCGGAACCGGCGCTCAATACTGCGCGCCCACAGTAAAACACCTCATGGCTCGTGCAGCGGGCGTGCTCGCATTCAGCGGGGGAAACCTCTGCTGCAACATGGCCTCCACGGTCTGCCGGTCTTTGTGGAGTTACTCCATGGGGCACAGGGGAGAGCCCCAAGCTGAACGCGTATTTATCCGGGCTCAACAACGTAGTGTTGTGCGGGCGGAAAGACAGCCGATCGCACAGACGCACAGGGATGACATCGTCGATGACATTCATCTGCGGACGGTAGTCAGTTTCGACGTTGGGCGAGGCGGACTCTGGGGGCTGGTTACGCTTGATGCAGGGCGATGGGTGCTTTATCACGAACATGTCATACAGAGGCCAACTGGTCCGCCGAGTGCACAATGGCATCGTTCCAGCTTCGACATAACCTCTCCCCGTTCTATTGTTGCTCTGAACCCAATGACTCGTGCGGGCATATGATTTTTCTATTACGCGAAACTGTATGTCGCTGCTGAGTAATAAGTCAATCATTACTTGGATTATGGCAGAAGTGGGTGGCAGGCGAGATTTTTCCACAAAAATTCAGCAGTTCCGGCTGGCGGGTCTGCTGCATCTGAAACTGTCGTGTGCGTCGACTTTATGCAAGCAATGTCCTTGCAACGCCCCAATGCCAGCTATGATATGTCTTAACATTCGGGACAAAAATTGACGTGCGCCTGAGTGAGCCGGTTTAAGGGAAATAATTTTCCGCTGATGACACCGGCCGTTGGCCGATCCTAGAAGATGTGGCAATAAATTTTCGTCGTCTTGCCCTCCTGACGCCAAAGATGGTCGCTAATAGGTTCACCTTTGTTGTTACGTTCACTTTTACCAGAATGGTTCGCTCGGGTTATCCGGATAGTTGGCCCGCTGATATGTTATCTCGACATTGCCATTCTCTAGTTTCCTGCCAGGCACAATAACTTAGGGAGGCTCTGATTAATTCCATTATCTGCGATAATACCTGAAATTGAATTTAAAGAGGAACCCCGCGATGCGCCAACGCAGTTTATTGGGAAATGGATTTGAAAAATACCGCAAACAAACCCGCAAAGAGGTATTCCTGAACGACATGGAGCGGATTATTCCCTGGAAGGAGCTGACGGCGGTGATCGAACCGTTTTATCCCAAACCCGAAGGCGCCGGTCGCAAACCCAAGGGTGTCGAACGCATGCTGCGGATCTATTTTATGCAACACTGGTTTGCCCTGTCCGACCCGGGTGCGGAAGAAGCCTTATATGATTCACGGGTCATGCGCGAATTTTCCCAGATTGATTTGGGCGAAGAGCCGGTGCCGGATGAAACCACGATACTGAATTTTCGGCATTTAATGGAAAAGCATGATTTAGGCAGTAAATTGTTTGACGCGGTGAATCGCTATTTGGCCGAGAACGGCATGAGTGTGACCAAGGGCACGATTGTCGATGCCACCATTATTGCGGCGCCCAGTTCGACGAAAAATAAAGACAAACAGCGTGACCCGGACATGCATCAAACGAAGAAGGGAAATCAGTGGCATTTTGGCATGAAAGCGCATATTGGTGTGGATAGTCAGAACCGACTCATCCATTCAGTGGTGGCGACCGCCGCCAACGTACATGACTCGCAAATCTTGGGTGATTTGTTGCACGGCGAGGAAACGCGTGTCTACGGTGATAGCGCGTATCGCAATCAAAGTCACGTCATTAAAAAAGAGGCCCCGCAGGCAAAAGATTTTACGCAAGCCAAGGCACGGCGCAATCGCCCACTGACGAAACACGAAAAGGCGCGCAACAAAACCAAGTCAAGGATACGCTCGCGGGTGGAGCACGTATTCCATGTGATAAAACGGCAATTTGGTTTTATCAAAGTGCGGTACAAAGGGTTGGATAAGAATGCCAATCACTTGTTTGCGTGTTGCGCACTGGTGAACCTGGTCTTCATGAAGAAGCGGTTATTGCGGGTGTAATACGGCAAGATGAAGCCAAAGAGCATGAATAATGCGAAATAATTGGCGATAAATAATGAAACGTGTCAAAACAACAACGGAAAATGAAATGTGTCACGTTTGGACAGCGATTTCTCAGAAAAATGGCAATTAATCAGACGTTCCTTA
>JAHECG010000006.1:0-12116 GCA_024641855.1 Betaproteobacteria bacterium
GATGGCTGTGACGAAATTCAGCTAGCCATTCGGCGCTATCGGTATCCGGCAAAAGATCGACGGCAATCGGCTGCTTCTTGTCTTGTGCCAGATATTCCTGCATCTGCCAATAACTGGAGATTTGCAAAATCGCTGGGCCGGATAGGCCGCGATGGGTAATCAATAGATGTTCACGAAAAGCGGTTTTAGATTTCGCCACGCGCGTTGAAGTGTCGAGTGAAACGCCGGATAGCGGCTCTAATTGGGCCAAGGTTTCCGGTGCTAAAGCCAGTGGCACCAAAGCTGGTTTCGGCGGCACGACCGGGATGTGAAATTGCTCCGCGATTTGGTAACCGAAAGGGGTTGCGCCGATTTTCGGTGCGGCTAGTCCGCCGCAAGCAATGACCAACGATGCGCAAGTGAATTCACCTTGAGTCGTTGCGATTTTATATCGTGCGCCATCCGGCTCAGCGCAAGCCGCGATCTGCTTCACTTCGCATGGCATCGCCCATTGCACCTGTGCCAAATCGCATTCGCGTTTGAGCATATCGATAATCTGCTTGGCGGAATCGCGGCAGAACAATTGCCCATGATCGCGCTCCTCATAAGCAATCTTGTAGCGCTCCACCAGCGCTACGAAATCGCGCGACGAAAAGCGTGCCAAGGCCGAGCGACAGAAGTTTGGATTTTGCGAGAGATAGTGTTGCGCGCCGACATCGCGATTGGTGAAATTGCAGCGCCCACCACCGGAAATGCGGATGCGTTCGCCGAGTTTGTCCGTGTGTTCGATCAGCAACACACGCCGCCCGCGCTGTCCGGCCTGCGCGGCACACATCATGCCGGCGGCACCGGCACCGATGATGATGACGTCAAACAGCATCTACATTGCGCTGCAACCAAAACTCCAGCAACGCCAAGTGCCACAACTTATTGCCCTGAATCCGCGTGTGATAGCTATCCGGCGCGGCCAAGAGTTTTTCGACATAGCTGCGCTGATAAACACCGCGCTCAATGCAAGCGCGCGAGTTGAGGATGTCTTGCATGAAGTGCAGGAAATCGCCACGCACATATTTTAATGCTGGCATGGGAAAGTAGCCTTTGTTGCGGTCGATCACCATGTCCGGCAATAGGCCGCGGGAGATGCGTTTCAACACGTGCTTGCCGCCCGATTGCAATTTCATTTCCGGCGGCATTTGTGCGGCGAGTTCGACCAACTCGTGATCCAGGAAAGGTACGCGTGCTTCCAACGCCCAGGCCATGGTCATGTTGTCCACGCGCTTTACGGGATCGTCGGTGATCAGCATGGTTGCATCCATGCGCAGTACTTGGTCGATGAATTCATCGGCGAAGGGTTCAGCCAAATGCGCGCTAATGGTTTCGGCGCTGTAGTCTTTGCCATGGTATTTGGACTGCACGGTTTGCAGATATTCGTCGTGGTCGCGGTCGAAGTAGTGGCGGCGGAACCGATCCACGGGCGCGCCTTCGGTCTCGGCTTGCATGCGCTCGTACCAAAAATAACCGCCGAACACTTCGTCCGCGCCTTGGCCGCTCTGCACGACTTTGACGCTTTTCGAGACTTGTTCCGAGAGTAGATAAAACGCCACCGCATCTTGGCTCACCATCGGCTCGGCCATGTTGTCCACGGCTTCTGGTAGACGCTTCAATACTTCGCTATTTTCAATAGAGTATTGATGGTGGCGCGTGCCGTAATAGTTGGCCACGGCATCCGAAAATTCAAACTCATGGCCGCGCTCTTCGGGTTGATCTTCAAAACCGACCGAGAAGGTGAGCAAATCCTCCACGCCTTGCTCGGCGAGCAGGGCGACTAGCAAACTGGAATCCAAGCCCCCGGACAACAGCACACCGACTTTGACATCGGAAATTTCCAAGCGTTTTTTTACCGCGGCTTTAAGCGAAGCATGAATCGCATCGATCCATTCGCGCTCGGTCATGATGCTAGTCGGGCGTTGGGCATGCAGTTGCCAATAACGGCGCGTGCTGCTGTTGCCTTTCAAGTCGAGCGTGAGCGTGGTGCCCTGCGCGAGTTTGCGGATACCTTGCAAAATTGTATGCGGCGGTGGGATCACGGCGTGCAGGGTGAATTGATGATGCAGCCCGACCGGGTCGATTTGGGTGTCGATGCCACCGGCGGCCAATAGCGCCTGTGTATTGGAAGCAAAACGGATGCGCTGCGCGTCTTGGCTGAAATACAGCGGCTTGATGCCGAGCCGGTCACGCGCCAGAAATAAGGTTTGTGCTTTACGGTTCCAGATGGCGAAGGCGAAAGCGCCATGCAAACGTTCGACGCAATTCTCGCCCCATGCAGCATAGGCTTTCAGAATCACTTCGGTATCGCCGTCGGTGATGAAATGATGGCCCAGGGCTTGCAGCTCGGTTCGCAAATGCGGGTAGTTGTAGATAGTGCCGTTAAACACCAAGGCTAAGCCAGACGCCGCATCCAGCATCGGCTGATTGGAGCGCGGCGAGAGGTCGATGATGGCCAGCCGCCGATGGCCCAGCGCCAGCGGGCCGTCGAAGTGTGTGCCGTCTGCATCCGGCCCGCGCCGTGCGAGCTTGGCCAGCATGCGCTGCATGGCGCCGTGATCAGGGGAGGTGTTATTGAAACGGAGTTCGCCTGCGATGCCGCACATGATTTTGGGGCCGGTTGTTTAAAAGCTTATTTCACCACAGAGTGCACGGAGAGCACAGCGAAAAAGTGTAAATTGATGCGATCATATTTTCTCGCGACACTCTCTGCGTGTCCCATCCGCAAAGCTACGCCGATTTTTTGCAAACAGCTGGTTAAAACCGCCGCTTAACTGATAGGGTCGTTGAATTTTTGCTTCAAAAAATCGATCATGACGCGGACTTTATTTGGCAGGTAGGTCCGGCTGGGATACAACAACCACGCGCCTGTATCGAAGTCTGTCGCCGTCACTTCGTAGTTTGGAAATGGGTCGATCAATCGACCTTGTGCGATATCTTCGCCAATCAGCCAATTGGCCAGCAATGCAGGGCCCATGCCGGATAACGCACAAGCGCGTAGTGCCAGTGCATTGGAAATTACAACTTCGCCATCAATGGACACCGTGCTTACAGTCCCGGCGTGATCCCGGAATAGCCATCGGGAGCGAAACTCCGGGAGTGTGAAGAGTAAACTTTGATGCGCGCTAAGATCGTCTGGAACGCGTAGCGGTTTCCCCTGGTTTAAGTAATCGGGGCTGACGCAGACATGGTAGCGCGTGTTGCATAATTTGACACCCACTAGACTGCTATCAAGACTCGCGCCGAGTCGGATGGCCAGATCCACACGCTCGGAAACCAAATCAAGATTGGTGTCCGTCAGTAGAAGCTCGAGTTTGAGCGCCGGATAGAGGGAGCGGAAATTTGGCAGCAACGGCAACAGGCATTGATTGCCGAAAGCCACGGACGCGGTGAGGCGCAACGTTCCAACGGGGCGGGCACTAACCGCCAATGCTTCGTCGCGCGCGTGATCCAACTCGTCGACCAAGGCTTCAACACGGCCAAAATAGATATTTCCCGCTTCCGTCAAACCCATGCGCCGGGTCGAACGTTGAAACAACCGGGTTCCAAGCGCTTCTTCTAGCGCTGCCACCGCTCTTGATACGGATGACGGATCGACATTGCGGTCTCGGGCGACTGCGGCAAAGCTGCCGCGACGGACAACCTCCACAAAGATGCGTAAATTCTCGAAATCCATTCGTGTGAAATATACATGAATATAGTGCATCAGGTTGTGTTTATCGGAATCTATGTAGGGAATAGAGTGCGCACACGACTCGTAACCTAACCACGGAGAATTTCAGATGACAACCCTGCTGCGCATTGATTCCAGTTCAAGGACCACAACCTCGCAATCGCGTGCCCTTGGCGATTATTTTGTAAATTCATGGACCGCACGTAACCCCGAAACAAAGCTCATCGGCCGCGATCTGGTCGCCGAACCGATTCCGCATATTTCAAATCAGACGATCACGGGTTACTACACGCCAGCAGAGCAATTAACAGCCGAGTTACGTTCCGCCACAGCCTTATCCGATTATTTGATTGCTGAGCTGCAATCTGCGGAAATCCTTTTGCTGACTGTACCGATGTATAACTTCTCGATTCCTTCGGCACTCAAAGCCTGGATCGACCAAATCGTTCGCATCGGCTATACCTTTTCATATGATGGTAAGAGCTTCGGTGGGCTGGTTCGGGTCAAGCAGGCCTACGTCATGTGTGCCTACGGAGCTGCAGGCTATACTGATAGCGGCCCCTTTTCAGCCTTTAACTTTTTGGAGCCCTATTTAAAATCCTTGCTTGGGTTTTTGGGGATTCCAGATGTCCAGTTTTTTTCAGTGCAGGCCACAACCGCCGATCCAGCCACTGTGGCCGCCAATTTGGAAATGGCAAAACGCAAAATCGATGCTGCCATTAAGCAGGGAATTTACGCGTGAACCGGTCAACCACAAGGAGCTTTCTCATGACTTACAAAACCAAATTAGTCTATGCATTAACCATTGCCAGTGCAGCGGCGACATTGCTGGCATCGCCATTTGCGCTAGCAGCCGAAGGGGTGCCTGTGCCCAATATAGCTGAGCGCGTTAAAGCGCTCGATCAGCAGCTTTATACCGGAAAGGATGCAATTAAAGTTGCACCGCAAGATATGGCCGTCATGAACAAAGCTGCGGAAGATTTGGCGGCGGCTTTGCCGAGTCCCGGTTTAAAAGTAGGCACCAAGGCCCCGAACTTTGCTCTGAAGAATCCGCATGGAAAAACTATCAAATTGAGTCAAATGTTAAAGAAAGGGCCGGTGATCTTGGCCTTTTATCGGGGTGCATGGTGTCCTTATTGCAACCTCGAGTTGCATGCACTCAACGAAAGTCTGCCGGATTTTAAAAAATATGGCGCTTCGCTGGTTGCCATAACCCCTCAGACTCCAGACAAGTCACTTGAACAGATCAACAAAGACGGCTATCCCTTTGAGATCTTGAGTGACTTGAATGATCGGGTTGTAAAAGCTTACAAGCTTTATTGGGAAGTATCACCCGAGCTTGATGCCGCCTATAAGCATAGCTTCGGGCTGGATGTTGCTGCCTATAACGGAAATGGTCGACGCGGCTTGCCGGTACCGGGAACGTTTGTTATCGATAAAACCGGCATTGTGCGCGCTGCGTTCGCCGATACGGATTATAAAAAACGTATGGAACCAGCAGATATTTTGGCTGCGTTGCAACATTTGCCTAAAACAAAGTAATTCGTCTTTTAGTGCACCTGGAGACCTCATGGATCTTGCAACAGAATTAAAAGCAGTGACCGAAAATGTTCGCCAACAAATACCCCCGGAGACATTTTCGGCAATGGAGGCGGCGACAGCGCATCTAGCCGCTTCTACACTAGCGGAGCAAGCGCTGAAGCGAGGCTGTCGCATGCCGGAATTCAATCTCCCAGATGCGACCGGGAAAATCGTTCGCAGCGTCAATCTGCGCGCCAATGGCCCGTTATTGATCTCGTTCTACCGTGGCCATTGGTGCCCCTATTGCAATCTGGAACTTAAGGCGCTTCAAGAACGGCTGGACGACATTGCCGCTAAAGGTGTAACACTCGTTGCAATCTCGCCGGAGACGCCCGATCAATCACTGCCACTACAGCAAAAGCATGCATTAAATTTCCCCGTTCTCTCTGATATCGGTAATCACATTGCCAAGCAATTTGGGCTCGTGTTTGCACTGGACGAAACGTTGAAACCCATTTACCAATCGTTCGGTATCGATTTGAAGGCTTATAACAGGGACGATAGTTTGGCGCTCCCGGTACCCGCGACCTATCTAATCGATGGAGATGGTACGGTGCTGGAATACTATATAAATGTTGACTACCGTGAACGGATCGCGCCGGAGGCCGTGTTGGAATGGTTGGATCGATTCAGGACTTAAAAAACGGCATTGTGCGCTTAGCTTTTTCTTGGCCAAGTATTTTTGATTCGATAAATGAAATTTCGAGAAGAGGTGGATGCACATGGCGCGGATCAGTATTCTAGGGACGGGCGCGATGGGTTCGCGCATGGCAATGACGTTGTTAGCGGCGGGCCATGCGGTGACTGTATGGAACCGTAGCCCCGATAAGACAGAATCGCTCGTGGCGGCGGGCGCGCAGGCATTCGCAACGCCACGCTTTGCCGTAACCAATGCAGACTTTGCGATCAGTATGGTGCGCGATGACGACGCTTCACGCCAAGTGTGGTTGGATCCGGACACGGGGGCACTGGAGAATCTGCCGAAGCACGCGATTGCCATCGAAAGCTCGACTATCTCTGTTGCTTGGGCGCAAGCGCTAAACCAAGCCTGTGTCTCGCAGGGGATTTCTTTTCTTGATGCGCCGGTCGCCGGTTCCCGGAAACAAGTCGAGGATGCGCAACTCATTTATTTCGTCGGTGGCGAAGTCGCGGCTGTTGCGATGGCGACGTCTTTACTTAAAACAATGGGCAGTGTAATGCACCATGTCGGGCCAGCAGGCAACGGCGCGGCGATTAAACTCGTGGTCAATACATTGTTTGGCGTGCAGATTGCAGCCATGAGCGAACTGATCGGTTTCCTGCAACGTTGCAAGCTAGATATCAATAAAGTGGTTGAAGCGATGTCTTTGACGCCTGTATGCAGTCGCGCCGCGAAGATAGCCGCAGATGCCATGGTGGCACGCAATTTTGCGCCGATGTTTCCGATTGAGCTCATGGAAAAGGACTTGCGCTATTTCCTTAAAACGGCAGCAGCCAGCAATGCGACCACCCCGGTTGCGCAAGCCGCACAACACGTCTTCGCTAAAGCAATGGCGTGTGGACATGGGGATGACAACATTACTGGCTTGGTTCAGCTTTATGATAGATATGGTCAGAGTGAAGTGTTTTGAATCGCTCTTTAAAGAGGCGGCCATCGTGAAAGCGAGCTTGTCTAGTATGCGCTGCATTGCGTTGTGATCGGGGGGGGGGTGTTGTCGAAACGGAGTTCGCCTACGATGCCGCACATGGTTTTGGGGTCGGTTGTTTAAAAGCTTTTTTCACCACAGAGCGCACTGAGAGCACAGAGAAAAGTAATAAACCGAATTGGTGGTTTACCGGAAGGGGGCTGCAATCTGTGGTTGATTTGATAATTATATCTACCGTTGAGGGAGGGCTAATTGATTGGTGCTTATGATCGTGCTGGGAATGGCCGTTTTGCGGGTTGAGTGTGATTTATAAAGCCATTACTGTGTGGCCAAGAGCAAAAGCTCAATTATTAACGGCATCTGTTACAGATTTGGCTTAATAGGTCATAGAGTATGGTGAAAAAAGCACGATGTGAAGATTAACTTATTTACTGTTTTCCTGGCAGCGCTAACTAGTGCTTCCCACCCATTCAAGTTCGACCATATCATGTGCATACTGATAAATGATTATGCGCTTCTACTGTTATTGCAATTAAGCTCTTGATCCCAAGGACGAAGACAGCCTAAATATGGTGTAAACACGATGAGTAAAGAAATGGTTATGAAGGTAGCAGAAGCGCATCCACTGGTGTACCACTACACTACAACTATAGGCTTGAAAGGGATCATTGAATCACAGCAAATCCATGCCACAAGCATCACCTATCTCAACGATTCAGAAGAGCATAGTGGCTTCTTTGATCGACGATTGCCAAAGTTAATCGATCAACCGGTGAAAGAAGCCATACATGAAGCGATGCAGTCACCTTCGAGACGATCTGTAATCAATGAAGCTGGTGGAACTGAAAGTGCTGAGGCTAAGTTGCATGAAGGATTTCTTAAAGCGGTAAGAGAAACCACATTGACATTAAATGACCCCTATGTTGCTTCTTTTAGTGCTCCCCCGAAAGATGACGTCGATGATGGACTGCTCAGTCAATGGCGAGCCTATGGCTCTGATGGGGGCTATGCAATTGTATTTGAGAGCGCAGGTTTAGATAATTTACTAAGAACCGAAGTTTCCATGTTTCTTCATGAGTTAGTAACCTGGGGAGACGTTGATTATTACGACCAAGGAATCATTGGCCAAGCACGTCATCCTGAAACTCGGAAAAACATGGAATTGGTCCGACTGGCAACAAAAAACTACTTCTTATCCGGCAAACAGGTTGATCTTGAACAAATCCTTGTACCATTGACGCAACTATCAGTGCTTCACAAGCATCGAGGTTTTAGGGAGGAAGAAGAAATTCGCATTGTCTCGCTTCGGGCCAAGCCGGAGGTTGAACATCTGATCAGGAAGGAAGGAGAATCGAGACCTCTACGACCGATAAGATTTCGCTCCAAGAGTGGCATGTTGATTCCATACATTGAGCTGTTTGGGAAGGAGCTAGGAGAAGAATTTCAACTTCCTATCAAACGAGTGATTGTTGGCCCACATGCGGACCGAGACAAGCGACGAATTTCAGTAGAGAATTTGTTGCGACAAAACGGTGTGAATGCCGAAGTGACCGTTTCTTCTATTCCATACCTCGGAACCTAATAAGTATTACGATTTGATGTTGCAAAGATAAATTAAGCATTCGACCACAACGGCGGTTCATCCATCAAGGCGATTTGTTCCCGCAATTCCAAAATCCGGTCCTGCCAATAATGCTGGGTGTTGAACCAAGGAAAGGCGATGGGAAACGCCGGGTCTTGCCAGCGCATGGCGAGCCATCCGGAATAGTGGATCAGGCGCAGGGTGCGCAGGGCTTCGATTAGGTGCAGTTGACGCGGATCGAAGTCGAAAAAATCTTCGTAGCCCATCAAAATATCGCTCATTTGCCGCACTTGTGCGGCGCGTTCGCCCGACAGCATCATCCATAAATCTTGCACGGCCGGGCCCATGCGGCTGTCGTCGAAATCGACGAAATGCGGGCCGTCGTCCGTCCACAACACATTGCCGCCATGGCAATCGCCGTGCAGCCGTATCAAGTCGATTGCGCCGGCGCGCTCATAGCAATGGCGCACGCCGATCAACGCTTGATCGATGACGCTGCGGTAGGCGGCTTCCAAGTCTGCGGGTATCCAGTTGTTGCTGAGTAAAAATTCGCGCGGCGTTTCGCCGAAGCTGGTGATATCCAGGGTTGGTCGGTGTTGATACGTCTGTGTCGCACCCAGGGCATGGATGCGGCCGATGAATCGACCCATCCATTCCAGGGTGTCTGGTGCGTCGAGTTCCGGTGCGCGCCCACCGCGACGTGGATAAACGGCGAAGCGGAAGCCGCCGAAGTTGTGCAAGGTGTTGCCATCGAAGGCGAGCGGCGCTACGACGGGAATCTCGCGCTCCTGCAATTCTTGAGTGAAGGCATGCTCTTCTAAAATCGCTGCGTCCGACCAACGTGCTGGGCGATAGAACTTGGCGACGACGGGCTTATCGTCTTCTATGCCGATTTGATAGACGCGGTTTTCATAACTATTCAATGCCAGCAAGTGGCCATCGGTGCGTAGGCCGAGGCTGTCGACAGCGTTTAAGACTGCATCGGGCGTGAGCGTGTCGTAAGGGGTGTCGTTCATGCCGGTGGTTCGCTGTCCGGCGCTTCTGCGATAGATTGAGCCTGTGCTTGCAACATCGTGTGTCGACTATCCGGTGTTTCCAGGCTGATGCGACCGATGGCGCCGTCGCGATAATCTTGCAGCAAGGTGTGCGCGGCTTTTTCCAAATCGTAGTCACCGCCTTTGATGCGGTACGCACGACGCTTGGCAATGGCTTCGATCAAGTCGTTACCGTCCATGTCGGCGACGGTGATTTTGTAGCGTGCGTTCAGCAGCGCCGGGTAGCGTGCGATTAACAGCTCGCCGAGAAATGCGGCGACTTCTTCCGGGATCACGGCATTGCGGCCGATGGCATGGCTGGCGGCGAGCATGAAGCCATCCGAATCATGGGCGATTTTCGGCCACATCATGCCGGGCGTGTCGATCAACGTGATGCGATCGTTCAAACTCAGACGTTGCTGACTTTTGGTGACGGCCGGTTCATCGCCCACCGCCGCCACGCGCCGCTTTAGCAGCGCATTCATCAACGTGGATTTACCGACGTTAGGGATACCCATGATCATCATGCGCAAGGGTTTGAGCGAGGTGCCACGGTGTGGTGCCAGTTTCAAGCAAAGATTCGGAATTTTCGCCACTTCGCTGGGTTTCTTGCACGACAAGGCAACTGCGGTTACACCTGTTTGCGCGTTATAAAAAGTTAACCAAGCTTGGGTGGCGGCGGGGTCGGCTAAATCGGCTTTGTTTAAAATCTTCAAGCAAGGGCGCTGGCGAAACACGCGCAGTTCGGTCACGATTGGATTGCTGCTCGCCTCCGGCAGACGCGCATCCAAGACCTCGATTACGAGGTCGGCATTTTCCATCGTTTCGGCGCATTTGCGGCGTGCGGCCACCATGTGACCGGGAAACCATTGTATTGCCATTATTCGACCAGTATTGATGCAAAGGCGTATTCTACTCTGCCAAGCCCGTTAGGTTTTAAAACACGCTGCAACGGCCTTATGGTAGTGTCTCGCCTGATGTTATTTTAGCGACGTTGGCCAAGGTGGCAGCGATACCTCTAAGGATACAAAATGCAGGCTTTTCCCAATGCGACAGCACGATTTACCCAGATTATTTACCTGGGTCTTTTATGCGGCCTAGTCGTGCCGACGCACGCAGTACCCTTGCAAAAAGGGACGTTGCTGACGATTACGCAAGGCAAGGTCGGCTACCCCGAAGGCGCTTGCTTCGGTTCTTATGTGCGCTACCTGAATGATGCTATTACCTGTTATCCAATTGGCCCCGGCTCAGACGGCGGCTTGGTGGTCGGTAAAAATCAAAAGAGCGGCGGTCAGGAGTTAGGCGCAAGCGCGCATCGGACGCAGGACGGTGAGCTTAGCAATGCTTTCTCCCGTGTTGGTTCGGCGACGCTCGCCACCGCGCCGATGCAAGGGGAGGTCAGTGGAGAAGCCGGTGCGGATGCCGGCGCCAATCGCTTTGACGATACCTCGTGCCAAGGGGCGGCCTGTCTGGGTAAGGTGGAGATTAATGCGTTGCACCAGGCTTATAAAGGTCGGGTCATTCCGGGTGGCTGTGCGCTTGCGGATTGTGCCGCCACGGGCGGTAGCGGGGTGAAAGCTTGGATCGTTAAGGCGGATCGGAGCTATAGCTTGGATGCGCTCTGGGACAACACTCTGGTGCATTTGGAAGGGACGATTCAGTTGCCTGGGGTGATGCCAGCGCTAGCCAGCGCGGTCGACGTGCGGGCGACACCAGGAGAGGTCGTTCATTGGAAGCCGCAGATATCTTATCGGGGCGAGGATAAATTGAGCTGCAATTTACTGCCTAGCCGTTATGCGTTTTACGGCACGATGACGTTGCAACGCGATTGCTCGGCAGGCGTTTATATTCCTCCCAACGCGCTATTTACGGGTCGCCAATGTCGGCAGTATCAAGTCATCGATGGCAAGAACGTGAGCGCACCAGTGGAAGTTTGTATCAGCATCTTGCCGAAGTCATTGGACACCAAGAAATCTAATATTTAACAGGGGTACGTTCTGTTCTCGGGAGGCGTTTATGAGTTCTGCCGCGCGTTATCTCATATTTCATGGTGCCATCGTACTGATGGTCGGACTGCTATGCGGCATTCCCTACGGAAAAGCGATCAATCGAAAACGACCTGAGCCGATGGTTCATTCATGGCGGATAGCACATCAAGCACTACCGATCGGCGCTATTTTGATGATTGCAGTTGCAGCTGTTTTATCGTCGTTTGCAGTTACGGCTTTGATCAAGTGGGTAATTGCAGTGGCGCTCATTGTGTCATCTTATGGCTTTTGTTTTTCTTTACCTCTCGCTGCAGTGGTCGGCCACCGAGGACTTTCCGCACGTGGCCCGGCAGCGGCTAAGTGGGTTTACCTCGGCAACATAGTGGGAGCGATGTTTTCTTTGGTTGCGGCGTTTGCGCTGCTTTATGCGGCTTAAGTCTCGCTGTGAGCGCCGCGCCAATTTTGCTTGTTTTGCTTAAGGGGGCGCAATGAGGCTGGATGACGAGCGTGAAAGCGATAATGTGGAAGACCGGCGCGGAGAAAGCGCGGGCGGCGGAATAAACTTGGGCGCAGGGCACTTCGGCATTGGCGGTATTGTGTTGGCGTTGG
>JAHECG010000006.1:12216-64328 GCA_024641855.1 Betaproteobacteria bacterium
ATGAGGCTGGATGACGAGCGTGAAAGCGATAATGTGGAAGACCGGCGCGGAGAAAGCGCGGGCGGCGGAATAAACTTGGGCGCAGGGCACTTCGGCATTGGCGGTATTGTGTTGGCGTTGGTCGTCAGCTATTTCACCGGGATTAGCCCATCGACTTTGCTCAACTTAGCTTCTGAGAGCGGTGTGCCGCAATCGACTAGCCAGTCTGCATCTGCGCATAGACCGCCGGCCAATGACGAGATGGCAACCTTCGTTTCTAAAGTGCTCGCCGATACCGAAGATACCTGGCAAGTTATTTTCCGTGAAACCAACCACAGTTATCGCGATCCGAAGTTGGTACTGTTTACCGGCAGAACGCAAACAGCTTGCGGTGCGGGCCAAGCGGCGATGGGGCCTTTTTATTGTTCCTTGGACGAGAAGGTGTATATCGATCTCGCTTTTTATCAGGAATTAAAGACGCGATTTAAGGCGCCGGGTGAGTTCGCGGAAGCTTACGTGATTGCGCATGAGGTTGGGCATCATGTGCAGAAGTTGCTCGGCATCTCCGATAAAGTGCATGCCGCACAAGAGCGCGCGGGTAGCAAAGCGCAAGCCAATGCGCTATCGGTGCGCTTGGAGTTGCAAGCCGATTGTTTTGCGGGTGTTTGGGGAAATCGTGCCGATCGGATGCGGCATATCATCGAGCCAGGTGAAATCGATCAAGCCTTGAATGCGGCGACAGCGATTGGCGATGATCGTTTGCAGCAAGAGGCGCGTGGCACGGTTCGTCCGGAAACCTTCACCCATGGTTCATCGGCGCAACGCGTCCGTTGGTTTAAGCGGGGTATGGAGACAGGCCAGCCTGCGCAATGCAATACGTTTAAGGCGCAAAGCCTTTAGCGCGAAGGGTTAAATCCCCATCACTTTTTTTAGATCGAAGCCCCAGACGCGAACATCCTCCAGCCCTTCAACCGCGTCTTGGGAGCGGCTGAGGTCGATCACTTCCATTTTGATCGGGCCATTGGATTTGGTGGAGAAGAACACTTTGACCTTGGGCGTCAGTAGGCTTTTATCGGTTTGATCGATCACTACGGCTAGGCGGCCGGTTTTCAAGCGGATGAGCGAGCCGGTTGGATAAATGCCGATGGTCTTCACAAAGGCTTGAAATATGGATTCATCAAAATGCCCGACGCGAAATTCTGCCATGCGTTTGATCGCTTCACCGGGATCCCAGCCTTGTTTGTAAGGCCGGTCGGAAGTGAGTGCATCGTAGACGTCGCACACCGCACCCATGCGCGCATGCAGGCTGATGGCCGCGCCGGATAAGCGTTCGGGATATCCGCTGCCATCCATTTTTTCGTGATGATGTAGACACACGTCGAGCGGAATGGGGTCAGTGACTTGTGCCTTCTTTAAGATTTCCCAGCCTTTCATGGGATGATTTTGCACTACCGTAAATTCATTGTTGGTAAGTTTTCCAGGCTTGTTCAATACTTCCATAGGGATGCCCATCTTGCCTACATCGTGCAATAAACCGGCCATTCCAACTTGGTGTAGTTCTTCGCCGACCAACCCCAAGCGTTTTCCGAGAGAAATCATTAAAGCGCACACGGCAACGGAGTGCATGTAGGTGTAGTCATCAATAGTTTTCAGGCGAACGATGGAAAGCAGTGCCCCCGAGTTGCGTTCGATGGAGTGATTAATCTCGTCTACCAACGGCGCGACTGCGCTGACTTCAATCGCGCCGCCCATGCGCGCTTCGTTAAAGAGATTCGTGACCGCGACCTTGGCCTTGCCCTGAATTTGCTTCGCTTGGGCGAGCTCTTGTTCATACGATATGCGTGGATCGAGTGGCGACGTGACTTTAGGCGCAATCGGTTCCACTGGCGTGGGTTTTTCAGCGGGGGTTGGAATGATTTCGATATCCACACCCTTGTCGGTGTCGATTACGATTTCCGGAACACCGCTTTGCAGTAATGCGTTTAAGTCTTCCGCGTTAGTGAGTTTGAATGAGGAGCGCCAGAAAGGGTGATCCATCCAACGGCCCCCTAAGGTTTGAATGAACATACCTAAGCGTAGTTGTTTAATCGGGATGGTTTTGAGCATGGTTCTATCGTTGTAGTATCGGGTTGAATGGGGGGCTAATATCTGCTTGGCGAGTCACAAGTTTTAAGGCGAATCCAAGGTTTCAAATGCATAAATCAACATAGGTATATTACGGCTGGAATGAGGGACTTCTTAACCTGGTATGCCCTCTCTATGGGTATGGGAATTGTCTTTTTCCAAGCAGGTATGTAGAACTTAGTTCTACATACCGTATCGATCAAACAGAGGGTCGGCGTTGTATCGGGAGACGCAGAATTAAATTTAGAATCTATCCACCGCTGCTGACGGTGTTACTTGTTCTGGCGATGTTGGCGCTGCACTACAGTTATCCGCAGCCACGCTTGATTGATCCGCCGATCAATCTGATTGGTTTCGTTTTTGTGGGGATGGGCGTGGCGATGAACCTGTGGTCTGCGCATTGGTTTCGAAAGAAGGAAACCACGATAGATCCACACGGAGATGCGGCATATCTAGCCCAAGAAGGCCTATATCGTATCAGTCGTAACCCGATGTATCTCGGCATGCTGGTTACGTTGGTCGGTATGAGTATTTATTTGAGCAGCGTTTTGGTATTTCTGGTGCCACCCTTGTTTGTGTGGATTGTCACGGTACGTTTTATTGGTAGAGAAGAGCAAGCGTTACTGAAAAAATTTGGCGTCACCTATGTGCAATACCAAGCGCGAGTTCGACGCTGGATGTAGTTATTGTGGCTACAATGCAACTATTGCGACTAAACGCAGAGACTACCCTCATCACCTTTGCCGATCCCAGCAAGAGCGCAAGGAAAATATCATGGCAATGACTATACATGTGGATATCGTCAGCATCGAAGAAATGCTGTTTTCTGGTTTGGCAGAATTTGTTGTGGCGCCGGCGGTGATGGGTGAGGTTGGTATTTATCCCATGCATGTCCCTTTGCTCACACCCCTCAAAGGTGGCGTTGTTCGGCTGAAAATTCCGTTTCAAGAAGAAGAGTTTGTGCTTTATGTTTCTGGCGGTATGTTGGAGGTGCAAAGCCATGGCGTCACGATTCTGACTGACATCGCCATCCGCGAGCAGGATATTCAGGATGGAAAGCTGGAAGAAAAAACCCTGGAAGCGGAAGAAACCATGCGCCATATCGTCACCGAAATGGAGTTTACCAAGATGGAGGCCGAGCTGGCCAAGTCGCTGGATCATATGATGGGTATCCATCGCTGGCGGCAAGGCAAGCGCGGGTTGTAAACCGCTGTATCAATCCTCATGTTGACCTCGTCAATCCGTACTGAATTGATCGGCTATTCGTCAGAAAAAACAACTCTTTAGGGGTACTCCTTTAGATTGTTTCAAAATTGACTAATATGCATTGAACTTACTCGAATACGGGTATATAAAGATATTGAGGTCTTATTAGATACTTAAATAACAATAAGGATTGGAGTGCATCAAATGTTCATGCAATGCTGCAATAAAAAATCTCTTTCTAGCCTGCTTCCCGTCATGCTTTTCTTGGGCTTTTCTGCGAACGCACTGGCCGCCGATGAGGAGGCCGCAAAAACGTTAGCACGTCAAAATGGCTGTTTTAAGTGCCACGCGGTCGATAAGAAAAAAGACGGCCCGTCTTATAAAGAAGTTGCCGCTAAGTACCACGGTAAAGCCAATGCCGAGGAGCGACTGTTTACCCATATTACTTCGGGTGAGAAGGCTAAGTTTCCGGATGGCCATGAAGAAGACCACAAAATTATTAAGACCAAAGATACGGCACAAATCAAAAATTTGATTAGCTGGATCCTTTCGCTCTGATGTAAGCGCGTCAGACACGGATCCTGCGCTTTAGCGCAGGATGGTATTTAAAAAAACAGGGAGCGAGCGATGAAATTTCTACGATACATAATGCTGGCGGGCGTGTTCTCAAGTGCGTTGGGACTGATCGCACTTGCACAGGCCGCCGGGATGCCGACAAGCGGCGAGAAATCTGTTGCTAAAGACTTGGTTCTGAAGGGCGATGCGAAATGCACGCGCTGCCATGACGAAAGCGACAGCCCCAAGGTGCTCTCAATCGGCAGATCCAAGCATGGCACAACTGCGGACAATCGAACGCCGACCTGTACCAGTTGTCATGGAGACAGTACTGCGCATGAAAGCAACCCAGCTGGTTTGAAGGATCGGCCGCATCCTGATCGTTACTTTGATAAGCATTCCAAAACGCCAATCGAGGATCGCAACGAGGCTTGCTTGACTTGCCATCGTAAGGATGCAAAACGTTCGCACTGGGAGGGCAGTACGCACCAGAGTCGCGACGTGGCTTGCACCGCATGCCACCAGATCCATACGCAACATGACAAAGTTCGCGACAAGCGTACGCAGCCTGAAGTCTGTTTCACTTGCCATAAGGAACAACGTGCGCAGATCAATCGGCCATCGCATCACCCGATACCGGAAGGAAAAATGAGCTGTTCCGATTGCCATAATCCACATGGATCGGTGGGGCCAAAACTGATGAAAAGGGATAGCGTGAACGACACTTGCTATACCTGCCACACGGAGAAGCGTGGGCCATTTGTGCATAGTCATGAACCGGTGAGCGAAGACTGCTCAATCTGTCATAACCCTCACGGGACCACGGCGGAAAGCATGCTTAAGGCGCGTCCACCGTTCTTGTGCCATCAATGCCATACCCCGCATGGTGGGCAAGTGGCGCAATTGAAAGGTCAGGGCGGTTCGATCACGAGCGGAAAATCCGGCATCAATTACACCCAGGGACGTGGATGTTTGAATTGCCATACCCAGGTGCATGGGTCTAACAACCCAAGCGTGACCAATCCGACGCCGCAGTTTAATTTCCGCTGAGAAAGGTGAATCATCATGAACTCTGACAATAAATTGCATGCTGGCTTCAGCCGGAAAATCATAGTCCTTGCGGTGCTCGCGGCGCTCAATCCGGCTTATGCCGAGGAGGGCGACGATGTTGCGCAACTCATCAAACCTGAAAGCATGGTCAGCGCGGGAGTCGGCGTCGTTAGTGGAGACAGCAAGGATCGGGCGCAGTTTGGTCAGTACAACGGCCTGCGCAAGGACAACGTATATGGCTTGCTCGACTTTTCGTATGTCAGCCGCAACGATGCCACTGGTACTTGGATCAACTTGGAAGGGCGCAATCTCGGGCTGGATAGTCGCGAGTTAAGTTTCTCGCACCAAAAACAAGGCGACTGGAAATATTTCGCGGAATACAGCGAATTGGTCAAGCGCAACCCTTACACCATTAATACTGGCTTGCAAGGCGCCGGCACGACGACGCCAACAGTGGTGGGTTTAACGACGCCTGGCACAGGTGCTAACGTGGATCTCAAGATTAAGCGTCAAAGCATCGCTGTCGGTGGAGAAAAATGGATTACGCCCAATTTACTGTTTGAAATGAATTTCAAGAACGAAGATAAAGATGGCGCGCGTGTGTTTGGCAAAGGCTTCGCCTGTAGCAATAACTGGGTCGCTGCGGGGTCTTGCACCGCCGCTACGCAATTTGCGCTATTGCTGTTGCCTGAGCCGATCAATTCCACCATTCGGCAGTTCGAAACCAAGCTCAGTTATGCCGGTGATAAATTAAATATCAATGGCGGCTATTACGGTAGTTTTTATACCAACGCAAATAGTACGTTGACACCGAATATTCCGAGTGGCCTGAACAACCCGAATTTCGGCGCTCCGCTGGATGCCGGTCTGCGCAATACCCTAGCACTGCCTGTTGCACTGCCGCCGGACAATCAGGCGCACCAGTTTTATGTGGCTGGCAACTATGCATTCACGCCAAAGGTGCGTACGACGTTCAAGTTTTCGTATACGCATGCCACGCAAAACGAGGATTTCGCCAGTAACGGCCTGACAGGGGCACCTGCCGGGGTCAGCAATTTAGGTGGGGTGTTGAATACCACCTTGGCGCAGTTAGGGTTGACGGCTCGGCCCACGTCAAATCTATCTTTGCTCGCCAATCTGAAGTATGAAAATAAAAAGGATAAGACGCCAATCGCTGTGTACAACGTAGAAACCACAACGACTGCGACTACTTACTTTAGCAACAACCCCACTTCAGAAGAAAAAATTATTGGTAAGCTGGAGGCCAGTTATCGTCTACCGGCCGATTTCCGCGCGACGCTCGGCGCTGACTACGAATCTATTAATCGTAGCCTCCCCGTCAGCTCCACGGAAATTGCTGGCCTTTCCGCGTTACGCGGCAAAACCGAAGAAGTTGGCTTTCGGGCGGAACTGCGCCACTCACTGAGCGAAACCTTAAACGGCGCGATCAGTTATTCCAGTAGCCGACGCAGCGGTTCAGACTGGTACTCACTCTTGTCAGCGAGCACAGGTCAGATTTTGACCGACAATGCGATTGTGGCTGCTTCTGCCAATGCCATTTTCCCGGCGTTTCTGGCGGATCGCGAGCGCGACAAGGTGAAGCTCTCGGCAGACTGGAGTCCGATGGAGATGTTGTCATTGCAGTTCGTGATCGAAGATGGCAAGGATAAAAATAATTCTGCCGGCACCAAGGGTTTCAGAGACTCGGGTGTTTCCTTATATAGCCTTGACGCCGCGCTGACCTTGTCTGAAAAATGGAAGCTGACGGCCTATGCTTCGCGTGGCGAGCAAACCCTGCATGTCAACCATAGTACCGGTTATGTTGCCGACCTGACTAACGTGAATGAGACGGTGGGCTTGGGAGTGGTTGGTAAGCCAACGAGTCGCATTGAATTTGGGGCTAATTTGAACTTCCTCAATGATCGCAATCGTTACGGCCAGGTACAGGATGCAGCACTATCCGCTGCTAACCGAACCTTCCTCGCCGCATCGGGAGGTTTGCCGGATGTCACCTTTCGTCAGACGGCGCTGAAACTTTTTGGAACCTATGCCTTGGACAAAACCTCGAGTATGCGGGTGGATTTGATTCATCAGCGTACCAAGTTGGATGAATGGACTTGGGGATACAACGGCGTACCCTTCACTTATGTCGATAACACTACAGTGAGTCAGCAATCGCACCAAAACGTGACTTTCTTGGGGGTGAGCTATCGACTCAAATTTCAATAAATGCAACATAGCCGGTTCGAGCGAATCGGCTATGCGACGGCGCATTATCTAGTCCGGAGATTTATTTCAATTACGAGTAGCCTAAGCCGCGGAGCAATAACATGAACAACAATCCTGGTGCACTGAAACGTTTCTGGCGTATCTTAAAACAGCCAAGCGCAAAATATTCCCTCCTAGCGCTACTGACTTTTGGTTTCTTCTCCGGCATCATTTTTTGGGGCGGCTTCAATACCGCGATGGAAGCCACGAATAGTTTGGAATTTTGTACCTCCTGCCATGAGATGCGCGATACCGTGTATCAGGAATACAAAGAAACCATTCACTATTCCAATCGAAGCGGTGTGCGTGCGATCTGTTCCGATTGCCACGTGCCCAAGGATTGGGTGCATAAGGTTGCACGTAAGACACAAGCCACCTTCAAAGAGCTACCGCACAAGGTGCTCGGCACAATTGGCACGCCGGAAAAATTTGAAGCTAAACGCATGGAGCTAGCTACGAACGAGTGGAAGCATATGAAGGAAACCGATTCGCGCGAATGCCGCAATTGCCACAGCTTCGATGGTATGGATGCGAAAAAGCAAAAGCCGCGCGCGCAAGCGGAGCATGCGAAAGCGAAGAAGGAAGGCAAGACTTGCATCGACTGCCACAAGGGTATCGCGCACTTACTGCCCAAAGAATATAAGGAAGACGAAGAGTAGTTTTCGAACTGCGGTTTTCAGGGGGAGCAACGTCAGCATTGGGCGCGCAGGTTAAGCGCAAGGCCCATTCGGGCCTGCTGAAAACTACGCAGTTTTACGTTTGTTCCATCCAAGCGCGACGAATCCAAGCCCAAATAGAGCAACCATCGCGGGTTCAGGAATCAGATTCCCATGATTCGGTTGGGCGGTGAAGACCACTACGTCTTGGGTGAATTCTTTCGAGCCATCATGTAAATAGGAGAGGGAATAGTTTCCGGTCGTGGGCGCGGTGTTCAAGTGGCTTAACCATTGATTCGCTAACGTACCAAAGGCGGAATTTACGGTAGTACTGCTACCGACGTGGAAGCCTGGATCCGTGGTGTTGACATGGTAGAGGCCGGATGCGTCAGCGGTGCCGTAGGTGATGGCCCAGATGGCTAATTGAAAAGCGGCGGATTCCGTTTTCGTGTTGACGATATCGTACACTTGGTTAGCCAAACGAACGAGTTGACTTACGCGTGTGGCGCCATCTGGATTTCCCGGACGAAGCATAGATAATTCGGTGGCGAGATCGCTGCTGCTGCCTACGTTGTAGGTCACTGTTCCGTTAACCATCCAATGATAGATATCGACACACCAAACGTTAAATTTTCCCGTGCTGGAAAAATCGTAACTATGATTTGTTGATGTAAAACTGTCGCCACCTATACCAACACTGACAAGGTTGGTGTTGGAATTGGGGTTGGGAGCGATTGCCCCCGATTCGTACCCCACCGCGCCGCTGCCAAAATTGGCCGACCCGGCATAAGTCGTGGTAATGACTGCGGACAATGATGATTGGCTGGCGATCGAAGTGCCGATGAACGCCATTGCAGCTAAGATTGTTTTTATTTGCATGATGGACTCAATAACATTTTTGTAATGAATGCTTAGCATTAATCGTGCCATCAATATTTAATATTTATTATCAGGTACTTAAATAATATGGCTGTTATTTATCCCCGAGTGATATGTGCAGTTATCCGACGCAACGATCAAGCTTCAACATGGTGTTGCAATGGAGGTGTAGCGGTAAGATTTGAAACGCGGTGGTTTTGACAAGGACGAAAAAGACAATATAAACGCTGTCGGCTTTTGTAACGCCTTGAATCGGGGCGGACTTGTTGGGTGTTTATTTTTTTATCGTTGTGCGGCTGTGCTCCAAAATCGCTCCATGGCAATGTAGGTATAAGACGCTGACCATCCAATTAAGAGCAACCCATTGAGTGCTTCTACGCCGGCCAGCAAACGCACCGGACCAATCGGCGTCAAATCCCCAAAACCAAGGGAAGTATAAGTTTCAGCCGAGAAATAAAGACAATTGAGAAGCGAAAATCCAGCGGTTCCAGTTAGGCTACCGACACCAATGTATTTGACTAGCACGAAGATGGCGATTCCATAAATGGCCATCTCCAAGGCATGCGCGATAAAGGCAGTAAAAATCACGACCAGCAATTTCGTGCGGCTGGGTATATTAAGTACAGGCAGCCCGACATTTAGTAGTCGGAGCGCTTCATAGTGAATGACGGTTGTGAGTGCAATAAGTGCGAGGGTGGAAAAGATGACGATGAGCATTGCATGTCCTGCTTGCGAAGTGTCTAGCGGTTAAATAAAGCAGTGCAGTTGAGGGGCGGCAGATTTTAAAACAATATTTCTGAAGAATAGACTGGTGTGCGTTTGTGAAAGTTCACTTAGGGACGTTTTGCGCGATTTAACCAGGCGGCATACAAAGCAGGAATCAAAAACAACGAGATGAGTGGCGCGCTGATCATACCGCCGACTAGGGGCGCGGCGATGCGCTTCATCACATCCGCACCATCGCCTTGGCTCCACATGATGGGCAGGAGACCGGCGACGATGACGGCAACGGTCATCATTTTGGGACGAATGCGCGTTAGCGCACCTTCGATGATGGCATCGCGAATGATTGCCGCAGTGAGCATGCTAGCTGGACGCGTTGCCAGTGCTTGATCGATATACAGCAACATCACCACACCGAATTCAGCGGCGACCCCAGCCAGTGCGATGAAGCCGACCGCCACCGCGACGGAGAACTGATAGCCGAGCCCATAGCATAGCCAGAGGCCGCCAATCAGCGCGAACGGCACACAAGCGAGGGTTAGCAAGGGTTTGCGCCAGTCACGGAAATAAGCGAGCAGCAACCCCCACACCAATAGCAGTGTGGCGGGGATGACCCAACGTAAACGTTCCTTTGCACGTTGCAGGTCGGCAAATTGGCCCGACCAGCTATACGCATAGCCCGGTGCGAGTTTGATTTTTTGCAGGGTTTGGTTGGCGCGTGCCACATAGCCACCGATGTCGCGCGTGGCAAGGTCGATGAATACATAGCCGATCAATCGGCCATTCTCGCTTTTGATTTCTGCTGGGCCGTCGGTGATGCTGATTTTGGCCAGGGTGGAGAGGGGGACTTGCACGCCATTCATGGCGACTACCCGGCTGGTGCGCAAGCTTGTCAGAGAATCACGAAACGCCCGAGGGTAGCGCAGATTGACCGAGTAGCGTTCGCGGCCATCGACTACGGTAGTGATGGTTTCGCCACCGATCGCACCTGCAACAAGTCGCTTCACATCCATCGGGCTCACGCCATAGTGCGCGGCTTGGAAACGATCGACGTCGATATCGATATATCGACCACTAGCTGCACGCTCAGCGAACACCGCACGCGTGCCGGGGACATCGCGCAGCGCGGCTTCTATTTGGTTGGCGGCGGCGCTGATGCCAGCCAAGTCGGCACCGCTGACTTTCACGCCGAGCACGGTGCGGATACCGGTGGAAAGCATGTCGATGCGGGTACGAATCGGATAGCCCCAGGCGTTGGTTAATCCTGGAAGATGAACCGTGGAATCGAGTTTGCGTATCACGTCGTCGATGGTCGTGCCTGGCGCCCATTCCTTGCGCGGCTTGAGCAGGATGGTAGTTTCCAGCATGGACAAGGGCGCGGGATCTGTGGCGCTATCGGCGCGTCCCGCTTTGCCATATACGCGTTCGACTTCGGGGATGGTTTTGATCAAACGGTCGGTGATCTGTAATAGGTTCGCCGCTTCATCGATGGAGATGCCGGGCACTGTAGTTGGCATGTAAAGTAGATCGCCCTCGTTCAGTGGCGGCATGAATTCGCTGCCCATGCGGTTGAGCGGGATGGCGCAAGTAGCGAGCAACAGCAGGGCGACGATGACGGTTGAGGTGCGATGCGCTAATACCCATAACATTAATGGTCGATAGGCTGCTTGCAGCCAACGGTTGAGTGGATTGTCTAATTCACGTCGCGTCTTCCCGCGGATCAAATAGCCCATCAATATCGGTGTGAGCGTGACTGATAAGCCCGCCGCTGCGGCCATGGCATAGCTCTTGGTGAAAGCGAGCGGTGCAAACAGTTTGCCTTCTTGTCCAATCAATGCGAACACTGGCAAGAAAGACACCGTGATGACTAACAAAGAAAAGAACAGGGCTGGGCCGACTTCTACGGCTGCATTGCGAGTGACTTGCCAATAATCGGGATTGGGTCCGGCATGTTCCAAGTGCTTGTGCATATTCTCGATCATCACAATCGCCGCATCAACCATGGCGCCAATGGCGATGGCGATGCCGCCGAGCGACATGAGATTGAGCGTAATGCCTTGCGCTTGCATCAGAATGAAGGCCGCCAGGATACCCAGCGGCAAGGAGATGAGCGCAACCAGCGCTGAGCGCCAATGCAATAGAAACAACAAGCACACGAAAGCCACCGCGATCGATTCTTCGACCAGCTTACTGCGCAGGTGATCGATGGCGCGGCGGATCAAATTCGAGCGGTCATAAGTCGTGACGATTTCAACGCCCGGCGGCAATCCGGCTTGCAACTCCTTTAAGCGCGCTTTGGTGGCAGACACCGTATCGAGCGCATTTTGACCATAGCGCATGACTACGATACCGCCGACCGCTTCACCTTCGCCATCAAGATCTGAAGCGCCACGCCGCGCTTCTGGACCCAAGTGCAGTTGTGCAACTTGCGCCAGACGCAGCGGAAAACCGTTTGCATCTTGTCCAATGATCACCTGGCGCAAGTCGTCGAGATGTTGGATGTAGGCGTTGGCGCGCACCATGTATTCCGCCCGCGCCATTTCGATTACGGAACCACCGCCGCTTTGATTCGCATCTCGAATCGCTTGTGCTACGCGCTCGAAGGTGAGTCCATAAGCGGCGAGTCGATTCGGGTCAATCTCAATTTGAAATTGCTTGGCGGCGCCGCCGATGCTCGCCACTTCGGCCACACCCGGCACGCTTTGCAATTCGTATTTGAGAAAGAAGTCTTGCAGCGCACGTAACGCGTAAGTGCTGTGCTTGCCGCTGCGATCCACCAACGCATATTGGAACACCCAACCGACGCTGGACGCATCCGGGCCAAGGGTTGGCGTGATGCCTACCGGTAAGCGCCCAGCGCTTTGCGATAAATATTCCAACACGCGCGAGCGTGCCCAATAGGGGTCGGTGCCATCTTTAAATACGACGTAGATGAATGATTCGCCGAACATGGAAAAACCGCGCACCGCACGCGTGCCGGGGACCGAGAGCAAGGTGGCGGTGAGCGGATAAGTGACTTGGTCTTCGACGATCTGCGGTGGCTGACCAGGATAGGGGGTCTTGATAATGACTTGCACATCGGCCAGATCGGGGATGGCGTCGAGCGCGGTGTGGCGCACTGCAAACGTGCCCCAGATTGCCAGCACGGCACAGCTTAGCAGCACCAGTAAACGGTTGCGGAGTGACCAGTCGATAAGGCGCGAAATCATCTATCTAAACCTAGCTTAGTGCGACTGCGCGGGTTGATCCCCACCGCTGAAGCGTTGAGCGGCATCGGCGATCGAGGCTGCGGCATCCAGTAAGAATTGGCCGTTGATTACGACCTTGTCACCGACTTGCAGACCGGAGCGGATTTCGATTTTGTCTTCAGTCTCGATCCCCGTGGCCACTTTGGTTGGCAAAAAGTGTCCGGGTTGTTTTTGCTGCATCACAAAATCGCCATTGCCGTTACGCAGCACGGCGCTGCGCGGAACGGCCAATGTCTGGTGTGGTGCGGCCTGGATCGTTACGTTGGCAAACTCGCCGATGCGCATACGCTGGCCAGAGAGTGGGAAGCGCGCGTGCACCGTGCGCGTGGTTGGATCAACGAGGTCGCTGATGTTGGTCAGCGTGGTTTTGAATGGCGTACCGTTTTCCAGGCGCACGCTGAGCGCATCACCGCTCTTAATAAAAGGAATTTGATCGGGATACAAGGCAACTTCCAGCCACAAGCGTGCATCATCGACACAAGTGACGATGGGGGTCATCGCTGCGACCACCATGCCGGGGCGTGCGCCGATCTCTTTCACTAGGCAGGCCTTATGTGTGTAAACGGGGATGACCGTGATGGCGATGCCTTTCTTGGCGATTGTGGCGAGCATGGCGTCGGTCAACCCTGCATATTTAAGGCGAGTCACCAAGCGCACGCCATCACGCGCAGTCGGTTGCAGCATGGACTCAATCTGTTCTTCGCTTTGCCGGATACTACGCGCTTGCAGTTCGCGACCGGCGGCATCGAGATTACTGATGTTTTGTTGTGCAAGTTTATTTTGTTCGCGTTGCCGCGCTGCGGCATTCTGTGTTTGCGAGAGGCGTACAAGGTAGTCGATGTACTCATGTTGGAGTTGGATCAACTCCGGCGATTCAATTTCATATAGTAGCTGGCCGGGGCCGATGTGTTGGCCGGTCTGCGTGGCCTTGAGTTTGACGAGTACCCCATCTACGGTCGGCGTGATCGGATGCAGCGCGCCTTCATCCGGAATCACGGTGGCGTAGGTGCGAATCTCGTGTGCGATGGTTTGCATTTCGGCGCTTGCCAAGGTGATGCCGAGTTTCTGTTGTGTTGCGGTATCCACGTGCATCAGCCCGGCGTCTTCTTCGTGGTCAGACGTTCCGGTTTCGACTAAAGACATGCCGCAGATGGGGCAAGTGCCAGGATGCGTTTGCGCGATTTGCGAATGCATCGGACAGACAAAAATATTTTGCTTTGACACCTTGGAGGGGGGTGTGGAGGATATCGCCCGTGGTTGTGCCGGATGCGGATATTGTTGACCAATCCAATACCCCACACCACCGGCAACACTCAATAGGCCCAAGACGATAACAATAGTTTTACCCATGACTTCAGCTCACGTCTGTGTTGCGCAGGAATACATAAAAAAGGGGGAGCACGCTCCCCCTGACTAAAGTAAAACGGGTATTCATTAGGTTACGTTGATGCGCGTTTTCGCGGTACCTAAAACGGCACCGGTAATCCAATGGAAGAATTGGATGGTGACGGTATAGGTTCCGGTTGTCGTCGGTTTAATGATGCAATCGTAACGTTCCGCAGAAGCGGCTTCGATTGAGGTGGCATTCACGGCTGTTGGCAATGGTCTTCCATCGGAAGCAACGATCGAAGCGGTGAGTCCACCGAAGCTGATTTTTTGCGGTAGAAATCCTGCGCAAATGTAGCGCACCAACAGCGTCTGTCCTACTTTGACATTGGCCGCCATGGCGGTAAGCGCGGAGTTGGCACCGTCCACACCCGTGATGATGAAATATTTTGGGTTGAGCGTGTTTAATCCCACATCACCACCGCAGGTGCCGGCCCACCAAGGCAGCGTATGCCAAGCGGGGTCGATTTCGTCGCAGGCCCAGATCGCTTCCACATCGTACTTCGGCCCACCGGCAAATGCGCGCTTGGTGCCGACTGGATCGGTAGGGTTCGGTTTCGGATCGACAATCAGTGCGCCGTACATGCCCATTTCTGCGTGTAGTGGCGTGTTGACGTGGCAATGGTAAAAATATGTGCCGGCATGTTTCGGGCGCCATTGATAAATCCAAGTTCTACCAGAAATGTCGATGGTCAGATGGCCGACGCCATCGCTCTCCATGCTAGGTTCGATGCCATGATGATGGATCGTGTGCGTTAACATCATTGGCACGTTTAAGCTGGTTTGAACGATCTGCCCTTCTGTGACACGCATGGCGGGAGAAGGAAACGGCCCGCCCCCCATACCATCCGTTTGTCCTTGTCCAGCGGCAGTGTCAGTGAAGCCCCAGATGGTCACAGAGTTGCCATCGTCGAAACGCATGGAACCATTCATGTAGATACCGCGGTAGTAATGCACATCCGGGTTTGAGACGAGTCCCGGATTGGGTATTGATGCCGTGTAAACGTAGCATGCTTGTCCCATTCCTCCGCCACCAGTCATCGCCATAGCCATTTCTCCTTTAATTTCTAATTTGATTGATCGTCAATTTAATCATCCAGAATCTGTCACCACTCGAAAGCGGTGTGGCTCCACGTCTTCTTAGGTAAAGTGGATATCCGTCATGGCGCCGAACAGATACAAACCACCGCCGGCGGTCTGCGACATCTCATCGTGCAAGTGCATTGGGAAGATGCCTTTACTGACGGTTGGATAGGAGTCAGGTGGATTTTCAAACGGGTAGATAGCGTCGATCTTGCCCAGGTTGTTACGCAAGTACAGAACATCTTTTTTCCAGACGGCGGGGCGCACACTGCCGCGATCGGTTAGCCACTCCATATGATTGGCGTGGGTATGCACGGCATGCGAGGCCATGCCGGCATTCAATATCCGCACCAAAGTGCGATCGCCGATACTGCCGATCAATTCGCTGCGCGGGTCGGCCATGGCGTCTTTGAGGGGATCGTCATTGCCGATGGCGCCCGGTGGGATTGAGGTGAGGCCATTCAGCGTGAAATAGCGTGGTTTGAAACTGGTCGGTACGGTGGCATTGCGTTGCACCGCGCTATTGAGCGCGGGGTCAATGTCATTGAAGATCCAGAATTTTTGATATTTAAATGTGGGGCTACCGGAATACACCTGGTTCGTGCTACCTGCTGGCATGATGGCCAATCCGCCATGCAAGCCAAGAAAACGGTTGTAGCTGGTCACGTTGTCGTAAAACAGATACGAACCAGCTTTACCCGTCGGAATGGTATAGGTGATTTTTCCTGTGCCGCCGCTGGCGATATTGCCGGTACTGGCCAGAGGGGCATCCCCCGTTTTAAGTCCAGCAATAACAAAATTATGCGTTTTAGCCAACTTATTGACCACTGTTATGCTAAGCGTATCGCCTTCCTGGCAGATGATGGAGCTGCCGGGTAAGGTTAGCGTCCCCGCCGCATCGCTAAAGCTTTGCATGTACACCACCACTCCATCCGGCATGGTGACGGTGCCATCGGTAATGTAGTAAGTCTTTGTAATCGTTGCTGCTTCAGACCTGGGTACCCAGCTCAATAAGCCTGAACCCATGAGCGCGCTGGCGATACTGGCGCCACCCAACTTAATAAAGCCTCTACGTTCCATTAGAGCCGCCTCCTATCATTGAATTAAGGGTTTGCGTCGGAATGGCTATGGATTGCCAATCCCGGCTTTGTTGAATCCCGACACAATCTATCAACTATTTATATTTATTAATTATTTTTGAAACTTACGCTTAGCGATAGTCTTTTACAACTATCATTTAGTGGTTATTAAGGATGGGTATCGCAAAATAACCACAATGCATAAATATTTATTACGCAAATTGTTATAAATACATATATTTATGACAATTATCGCTTGGCTGATTGGCGTAATAGGCGTTTAATATTTTTTATTAGGAGGGTGTGAAGAAAAGTGGAAATCGGGTTAATAAATGCAATTTTGTGCGACGACTCTCGGCTGAGAGCCTACTAAAAGGCATGGTTCGATTTTCAGGTTTAGTGGCTTTTAGAACATTGGGAAGCTTGGTGGTGTATGCGGTCACTTGCAAAGTAGCGCCCGAGGCTGCGTGCGGGATGATGCGCTGTGAAACTTAGTCCGAGGGTTGTTGACCACGGTGGAACGCCTCATGCATACTCGTTGGCAAGCCGAAAG
The DNA here is from genome assembly GCA_024641855.1 of Betaproteobacteria bacterium. Classification (GTDB taxonomy): domain Bacteria; phylum Pseudomonadota; class Gammaproteobacteria; order Burkholderiales; family Thiobacteraceae; genus RBG-16-58-11. Next base: position 29,006 of record JAHECG010000006.1, read on the forward strand.
CATTCATAAACCTTCCTTTATTGATCACTGATCCCCTTGCCATTATGGTCTGCTGGGGCGAAAGACGGATGCACCGAGATATGTCGATAACCGTCCTCAAAATTTGGCAAGTAATGCCCGCGTTTTTGCTGAGTATGTTGCTGACGCCACCCGTGCTGGCGCTCACGCCGGACAAAGTCGCCGAGCGGGCGTTACCCGCAATCGTGCTAATTAAAACGGCGACTGGGCTGGGAACCGGCTTCGTGGTATCTAGCGATGGCTTGATTGCGACCAATCTGCATGTGATCGGAAATGCGCGGCAGGCCTCAGTCGAACTCAGCGATGGGCGTACGTTCAAAGATATCGAGGTCATTAACTTCGACGAAGTGCATGATCTGATAGTGCTGCGTATCGCGGCGAAGAATCTGGCAGTCTTATCGTTGGGCGACAGCGCAAAAGTAAGAGTCGGTGAGCGCGTTGTTGCGATTGGTCATCCACTGGGTCTGGGGAATACCGTATCCGATGGATTGGTAAGTGCCGTGCGCAAGATTAATCCACAACTCACAGTATTGCAGGTCTCAGCACCGATTTCGCAGGGCTCATCAGGCGGGCCAATCTTTAATGAATCGGGTGAGGTGATTGGGATATCGACGCTGATTGTGACCCAGGGCCAGAACCTCAATTTTGGGATGCCCGTAAATCAGCTTAAGGCGCTGCTGCGTACGGGTAGCGGTACGCCGCTAGCTGCGTGGAAGCCGCTTGTGAACCAAGTGCAGCGCAAGGTGCAGTCCTATGAGGTAGATCTACTGACGGGTTGTTCGCCAGAGCGTTTGAATGAAATCGCGGTTGCGATTCAGGCTGCCATTAAAGTTGGTGCACCGTTGTACAACGAGGGCAACCATGAGGCGTGTTATCGCGTTTATGCGGCAACGGCACTCGATGTGAATCGCAAATTAGCGAACTGCCAGGGGCCGAAACGCGTGTTGCTCGCAGGTGTAGAGCGCGCTGACACGCTCACGGTATGGGCGGATAAGGCTTGGGCCATGCGCGATGCTTTTGATGGCGTTCTCGATGTGATCAAACGCGCGTCGGCGTCTAATTCTAAACAATCGACAGTTGCAGGCGCCAATCCAGGCTACCTACGAAATATTCCGCACCTAGCCTTTAACCAGTTGGAAGGGTGTAGCAACGCGCATATGCAGTACATCGGCAACGCTATTGCCAGTGCTATCAATGTTGGTGCGCCACTGTATAACAAAGGCAATATCGAGGCTTGCTATCGGGTGTATGAGGGTGCGGTTCTTGATATTTCGCGCAACGCTGCAGCTTGTGTTGGCCCTAATAAAGCGCTGAATGCGGGTCTCAAGGAAGCGGCGAATCGCGGGGCTTTTATGGATAAGGCTTGGGCACTCCGCGATGCTTTCGATGGTGTACTGGAATTACTTTCCCGAAAAAATAATTAACCGTGTTTCAAGTAAGTGCCCATCAATTGCGTTTGCGCCAGGATATGTCCAGCCATGGATTGTTCGATTTGAGTTTTGCTGGCAGCGCTGTGCGGTAACAAAATATCCAACGCATACAATTTAAAAAAATAACGATGTTTACCGAAGGGTGGACAAGGCCCACCATAGTCGGCGCGTTGGAAGTCAGTGATACCCGCAACGGTGCCTGGCGGCAAATCGCATATAGCCTCCTCGAGATGGTTAATATTGGCGGGCAAGTTGTACAGAATCCAGTGTACCCAGATCATGCGAGGTGCTTGTGGATCAGGGGCATCCGGGTCATCGACGATGAGCACAAAGCTACGGGTATTCGGCGGTGCGCCGGACCACGCTAGGGGCGGAGAGATGTTGGGCCCATCGCAGGTGTAGCGCGCAGGGACTGCTCCACCATCGAGAAAAGCACTCGAAGCCAAGTGAAATCCCATGCGTTGATTTCGATTTCTAGAGTGGGCGTTTCGCCTTAACCAAGCCAAAGAAAAATCCCTTTCGTTCGTTTAACGGAAACGCTCAGCAATTTGGTTGAGCGCTTGACGCATATCGTCCCAGGCTTTTTCGGCGCTACCTTTTAAATCTTCCCAAGCGCCTTCAGTACGCCGACTGAGTTCATTCAACTTGGTTTGTGCGGCGTTACGCTTTTGCGCCAAGACTTCTAATTGTTTGTCGATCTCGGTGCGCAACTCCGCTTTGCCTAAGCTGGCTTGTAATTTCAGATGATCGAATAGGGCATCCAGTTCTTGTAGTTGGGCTTCAAGTTTCTGTTCAAAAATTTGCTTCGGACTCAACTCGGTCTGGCTTGATTGCAGTAGGATTCGATCAATTTCAGCTTCAGCTGCGATCCAATCTTGAGTAGGATTGCCGCAGAAGCCTTGACTTTGTGCACGAAAATACGCCGCTTCAGCAATCATTTGATAGCGTTGCTCGCGTGTGATCGGTGTTGCCTGCGGGGATTGTGCGGTGGATTCCTGGGTGCGACTTTTGGATTTAACGGTGGCCATGGCAATTTCTCCTATAGATAGGGTGTATAAGGCAGAATCTATCGCAAACAAAACAGATTGAACCTACTCTAATAATAGTTACGGATTAGAAAAAATGGGGGCTAAATGGCTGGGGTGAAGAGACCTTGCACATGGCGAAAGGAGATCGATGGCGAATTGGCCAATTTTAAAAATAGGTAATTGTCCTATAATTCCAACGTTGGCCGAGTGCGCCGCCGAGTCTCAATATCAGGAAGAGTCCCATGCAAACTAAATTTGTCAGTTTTGTTGCGCTGCTTTGTTTTGCTTTAAATGCAATGGCTAATGTCGAGCGTAAGTCCTTAATTGCGTGGAAGCCGCATGACCTTGCCGCTTTCACGCAGGCAGCGAAAGAAAAAAAGTTTTTACTTTTAGATTTAGAAGCGGTGTGGTGTCATTGGTGTCATGTGATGGATGCAAAAACCTATGCGGATCCAAAAGTCGCAGCCTACATAAATCAGCACTTTATTCCACTTAAAGCCGATCATGACGCGCGTCCGGATTTAGCGGAACGTTATCGCGACTGGGGTTGGCCTGCGACTATCGTATTGGCACCGGACGGTACTGAAATCGTTAAACGTGCTGGGTATATTGATCCGGAAAGCATGTTGCAGTTATTGACGACGATCGTGAATGATCCTTCGGCGGAAGCGCAGCAAATCAACTTGCCGACAACATTTTCGGATGCCTTTCAACTGAGTGAAAATGTTAAAAAGAAACTCGTTGTGCGTAATGTTGAAAGTCATGACAGCAAATCGGGTGGTTTGCTGATCGACCAACGTTACGTCGACCTCGATACCATCGAATGGGATTTGCATTTAGCCGCGCAAGGGGATAAAGCTGCGGAAAAACGCGTTCGCCGTACGCTCGATGCCGCTGTCGCGTTGATTGATCCGGAGTTCGGTGGAATCTATCAATACTCGACTCACGCCGATTGGAAGCATCCGCATTATGAAAAGGTGATGCGTAGCCAATGGAGTAATTTGCGGGCTTACACACTGGCTGCGATGCAACTCAAGGAGCAACGCTACACGCTTGCCGCAGAAAAAATTGGGCAATATTTGCTGGCTTTCATGCAATCTAAAGAGGGTGCCTTTTACGGCACCCAAGATGCGGATTTGACGCAGGGCGTGAAAGGCGAGGAGTACTTTGCTTTAAGCCGAGCCCAACGCTTGAAGAAAGGCTTACCGCGGATTGATAAACATCTCTACGCCAGCAGCAATGGTCAGGCGATTGAGGGTTTATTGCTGTTGCATCGCGCAACCGGCAAAGCGCTGTATTACAACAAAGCGATCGAGGCCATGGCGTGGGCGTTGAAGAATCGACGTTATGCCGATGGTGGATTTCGTCACGACCAGATTGATGTGGCTGGACCATATTTAGGCGATACGCTTTTTATGGGCCGTGCTTTGTTGCTGCTGTATCAAATCAGTGGCGACAAACAAGTGTTGGCGCAGGCCGCTAAGGCCGGGACGTTTATCAATCAGTGGTTTCGTCATCCGCAAGCGGGGTTGATTAGCGCTGTGGATAACGGCACGCCGGTAAAACCGATTCCGCAAATCGATCAAAATATCTTGGCTGCGCGTTTCGCCTTGGCGTTATATAAACAAACGGGCGATCCAGGACATGCTAATTTGGCTAAACATATTCTGCGTTATTTGGATACACCAGAAATCGCACTACAGCGTTTGACCGAAGCCGGTATCTTGATGGCAGATACCGAACGGCAACAGGTTTTGTCCGAAAGCGTGGCTAAACGTTAATCGAAGCGTTGACCATGTTCGCGCGTGGCATGGAAGGTGACCGTGGGCCATTTTTCCATCACGATATTTAAGTTGTAGCGATTGGTGGCGAGATACACTGGATTGCCGTCCACATCTTGAGCAACGCGGGCATATTGCTCTTTTTCGAAATTACGTCGCGCATTGTCGTCAGGAAAAGTCAGCCAACGCGCCGTGTAAATATCTGCCGGATCGTAAATCGCATCGACTTTATATTCTGCCGACAGTCGCGCCGCCACCACTTCAAATTGCAATTGTCCCACCGCACCTAGCAGAATTTCGCCACCCGAGGCAGATTCGAACACTTGAATCGCCCCTTCTTCACCGAGTTCGCGCAAGCCTTTTTGTAATTGCTTGGCCTTGAATGGGTCGCGCGAGCGTGCGGTGCGAAACATCTCTGGCGAAAAATACGGAATGCCTTTAAACCCCAGCGCTTCACCTTCGGTCAGGGTGTCGCCGATTTGCAACTGGCCGTGATTGTGGATGCCGATGATATCGCCGGCCACACCGTCTTCCATGTGTACGCGCTCATTCGCCATGAAGGTCAATGCATTGGCGAGTTTCATTTCGCGTTTCATGCGCATGTGTTGCACCTTCATCCCGGAGCTGTAGCGTCCGGAGCAGATGCGGAAAAATGCGATGCGGTCGCGGTGCTTCGGATCCATATTCGCTTGGATCTTGAATACGAAACCGGTAAACGGTTTCTCTGCTGGATGCACCATCCGTGCACCACCATCGCGCGGTTGCGGCGGCGGCGCCCAATCAACCAGGGCTTGCAATATTTCTTGTACGCCGAAGTTGTTAATACCGGAACCGAAAAATACCGGGGACTGTTTGCCAGCGAGAAACAGTTCCAGATCGAACGGCGTGCTGGCGCCTTGAATCAGTTCGACATCCTCGCGCAAGCGCTTCACATCATCCGGAAATAATTGGTCGAGCAGGGGATTGTTGATTCCATCGATCAGTTCCTGCGCGGCACCCACTTTTTCTGCACCCGGGGTAAAGCGCATCAAACGTTGATTGGCTAGGTGGTATACCCCGCGAAAACTCTTGCCCATACCAATCGGCCAGGTGATCGGTGCGCAGTCGATCTTCAGCACGGATTCGATTTCCTCCAGTAACTCGATCGGCTCGCGCACTTCGCGATCCATCTTGTTGACGAAGGTGATGATGGGCGTGTTGCGCAAGCGACATACATCTAACAGTTTGATGGTTTGCGTTTCCACACCCTTGGCGGCGTCGATCACCATCACCGCCGCATCCACGGCGGTGAGCACACGATAGGTATCTTCGGAAAAATCTTCGTGGCCTGGGGTGTCTAGCAAATTGACGGTATGACCGGCATAGTCGAACTGCATCACCGAGCTGGTGACGGAAATACCGCGCTGCTTCTCCACTTCCATCCAGTCGGAAGTGGCATGTCGCGCGCTTTTGCGCGCTTTGACCGTACCCGCCATCTGAATTGCGCCGCCGAACAGCAGTAGTTTTTCTGTGAGCGTGGTTTTACCCGCATCGGGATGGGAGATGATGGCAAACGTGCGGCGGTTGGCAACGTCGCGTAACAAATCTGGGGAATAAGAACTGTCAGTCATGAATCAAAAATAACTTAAAAGTGCAGGAGACCTGGCGCCTGCAAAAAAACAAAACCGCCAACCGGGCTGCGGCGGGCGGCATAGAAGCCTCCCATGATACCAAAAAACAGCTTGGAATATTGACCCGAAGCCATCTACTATTGAAGAACGCAATCCAGGAGGGCATGACGATGCGGATAATTTCCTTAATAACCCTAGCGTTAATGTTGTCAGGCTGTGGTGCTGAGCTGGTCGGTAGCGCAGCCACCGGTGCAGCTAGCAAGGCGCAGGAGCTTAAGCAGGCGCAAAAAACCAAAGATCAGGTACAGCAGCGCTTGGATGCGGCGAATCAACTGGAACAGCAGAATTTGCAAGCAGCCGAAAAAGCCACGAATCCCTAAGTGCCGTAAATCAGCTCGATGTGTAATGAGCGCTTTTCTGGCTAACGACTTGCGCTACACTATGTTTTGCATTTTGATTATGTACGCCCCGCCAGCAGATCTGCGGTTTCCAATTGTATTTAAAACATATTTAAGGGGGAATTATGGCTAGCATGTTAGAACAATTAAAATCCATGACCACGATCGTGGCGGACACAGGCGATATCGATGCAATTCGCGCGCGCAAACCGGTTGATGCAACAACTAACCCATCACTGTTGTATAAAGCCGTTTCTTTGCCGCAGTATGTTCCGCTCATCGCTGATGCGGTGAGCTGGGCGAAATCAAAAAGCAGTAATCCGGATCAACAAATTGTCGATGCAGCCGACAAGCTGGCGGTCAATGTCGGTATTGAAGTTTTGAAGTCGATCCCCGGTCGCATTTCGACTGAAGTCGATGCGCGATTGTCTTTCGACAAGGATGGCAGCCTTAGTAAGGCGCGCAAGCTAATCAAACTTTATAATGAAGCAGGGATACCGAATGAACGCGTGCTAATCAAAATGGCCTCCACTTGGGAGGGTATTCGCGCGGCTGAAGTCCTCGAAGGCGAGGGTATTAACTGCAACCTTACGTTGTTGTTTGGTTTTGGCCAAGCGCGTGCTTGTGCCGAGGCCGGCGCCTTTTTAATTTCACCATTTGTCGGGCGTATCATGGATTGGTATAAGGCGAAACATGGTAAAGAATATACGGCGGAAGAAGACCCCGGTGTCCTGTCGGTGCGAAAAGTGTATGGCTTCTATAAAGAGCACGGCTTTAAGACGATTGTGATGGGAGCCTCTTTTCGAAATGTCGGCGAAATTTTAGCGCTAGCCGGTTGTGATCGTTTGACGATCGCCCCTAATTTGTTGGAGGAATTGGATGCCATGCACGGGGATCTGCCACGGCGTTTGAATGGTGCCAGTAATATCATGGCGGCGCCTTCACGCATGACGGAAGCGCAGTTCCGTTTTGAATTGAATGAGGATGCGATGGCAACTGAGAAACTCTCGGAAGGGATTCGCGGGTTTGTGGTCGATCAACTTAAATTGGAAAAGGTGCTGGCAGAAAAGATTTAAGCATCGGCAAGGCATTGCGGAAAAATAGCCCCGAATATCAGCGCAAGCTGGGTTCGGGGTTTTTTATGGGGGCGATGTAGCCCACGAGCGCTTAAGTCATTAATTGTCGATAAATGGTGTTTAGAAGTTCATGAATAGAGATGGGCTTCGTTAAGTAGCCATCGAAACCGGCATCAGTTCCTTTGATTAAGTCTTCTGGCATGGCGTTCGCGCTGACGGCGATAATTTTGATATTGCGCGTTGCTGGGTCAGCGCGTAGTTGGTGTAATACTTCATAGCCACTGATGGTGGGTAGATTGATATCGAGAAGAATGATGTTCGGGAAATGCGTGCGTGCCAGTTGTAGGCCGGTCGTAGGTTCGGTTGCCGTTAGTATTCGCGCTTGCGGTAACTTTTTTAGTGCCTTCTGCATGAAACGCATATTTGCCGCATTATCTTCAATGCAGAGAATGGTGACGTCATTGAGATTTTCTATCGGGTTTTCCATGGCGGAAGGCTCGGCTAGCGATGGATCGAAACAGCTTTCCTCTGGGATTTGTGTTGCTGCGAATTCGACCCAGAATGTACTGCCAACCCCGGGGGTGCTCTCGACATCAAGTTGACCATCCATGAGCTCGACAAGGTGTTTGGTTAGCGCCAGACCGATGCCCGTGCCTTCAATATTTTTCGGGCCAAAGCGGGTAAATGGGGTAAAGAGATTCTGTAAATCATTGGGCGTTAATCCGATCCCCGTGTCGGTAATATTGATACGCACGCGGTTATTTGCGCGTTGCTCTGGTTGAATGCGCACGCTACCTTTTACTTGGTTGTATTTGATTGCGTTGGAGATGAGATTTAGTAGGACTTGATCCAGCCGATTGCGATCGGCCATGAGGGCAAGCGGTGCTTCGGCCGGGCAGTACGTGAGCGTGATGTTGTTGCTGTTGGCAACCGTTTGGATTAAGTCTACATTGTCTTTTATTAAATGATCGACATCGATCGCTTCCATCTGAATTTCCAGTTTTCCGGCTTCGACTTTAGCAAGATCAAGAACTTCGTTAATGAGCGTTAATAAGTGTTTACCAGCCTTGTGAATATGGTCGACATTTTCTCGAGTGTCAGCGGTAATATCTTCTGAAAGCAGTAATTGGCTAAAGCCGAGAATAGCGTTTAACGGTGTGCGTAACTCATGGCTCATGTTAGAAAGGAAATCCGACTTGGTCTTGTTTGCGCTATCGGCTTCTTTCTTGGCCTGACGCAGTTCATCTTCGATTTGAACCATGGCGCTGACATCCGTGCGGATGGAGATATATCGGTTGATCGCACCGTGGATGTCGAAGATTGGAACGATGGTTGAACTTACCCAGTACAGGTGGCCATCCTTGGCACGATTGCAAATCAAGCCATGCCAGTTTTTACCACTCTCAATGGTCTGCCACATTTGTTGGAAGAACGCGCTTGAGTGGGTGCCGGAATTAATTAGGTTATGATTTTTTCCGATTAGCTCTTGTGCTTGATACCCGCTAATTGCGAAAAACTTCTCGTTGGCAAAAATAATTTTACCCTGTGCGTCGGTCGCGCTGACGATGGCATGCGCATCTAACGCTTGGTTGATTTGGATGAGTTCGGTCGACATGCGCTCCAAAACAGCGACGCTTGTTTCGTGCTGCGCAATTTTTTGTTGGAGTTGAGTCTGACGGCGCGCAGCCAGCCAAGCCAGGGCGTAGATAGTCGATGCGAAGATTAGCCAAATCGTAAAAGCAAGCCAATTTTTAAGGCGCCATTCGGCGTAGATGTCGTCAATGGTTTCACTTACTGCGATTACGAGGTGGCCTGAGGGCGATGGGGTGATGCCGGGTACGAAGACTGTGGATAGGGCAACAAATTTTTCTTGTCGATCCGTCGCGGTCACTAGGCGATGGGTGCTGAGTCGTAGCCCGGATTTGATGTGGGCGCTGAATGCTGCGGGTGATTGCGATAAGTCGACAAAACGATATTGAGTCGGATCGGGAACCCGCGAGAGGATTATGCCGCTCGCGTGAGCGAGCAGCAGGGTTTGATGCGGGGCACGCATCGACTCCAATAAAGTATCAAAATAATGCAGATCAATACTGACTTGGGCGACAAAGCGTAGTCGCCCGGCAGAATCGGTTTTCGCCTTGTGAAAAATGATGATCGGTACGCCGGTCAATTTGGAGACGAGGGGTTTCTCGATGACCAGAACATTATTCAATGGTTTATTCTTGGCTAGTTGAATATAGCTTTCGCTCGATCGATCCCGACCTATGAGTTCACGACGGTTGGCGCAACGATTGATGCCTTGGGCATCAATGACGGAAAAGGCGCGCAATTCAGGATAGAGGCTAGCGAAATGATCCAATAGTATTGGGTCGCAATGGCCGTCGCGTAGTGTTCCGGCGATGATTTCGTCTAGCGCGAGATTGATGCCGCGGATGAGGCCGCCGATGTGCGTATCGGCTAAGCGCGCTTGGGTGCTGAGGTGTGCGCGCTCCTCGGCGTCTTGAATTTGATACTGATTCCAACGTTGGAAAATGATGGTTAGGCCAAGCAAAAGAACCATCGCAAATGCCAACAACCAAATTGTTTGGGTCTTTTGACTGAAAATTTTGACCGGCACACGTAGATTCAATGCACTTTACTCTCTGGGCTATCGAGTGGCGGCGGGAATGCCGCTATTGTTTTTTAGGGTGCAGCCCTCAAATCTTAAACCATAACTGCTTTATGGGTATAGCGCTATTTCACTTTAAGACGAGATTTTTATTAGAACGGGTTTAGCGCCAGCGCACCTTGTTGAAATGAAGCCACAGGCGGTTGAGTATATGTTATTCGTATTGGTGAATTTCAATGGTCGAATGAACGATCTCTTCATGTTGGGCAAGCTGCGAACGAATATGCTTCGCGGTGAGCGTTGCATCATGCGTAACGATGCTGATGGCGCAACTGTAGGTCTGTTTTCCAACCCGCCAAACATGCAAGTCCGCGATGCGGACATTGTCCGTCGTTGTTCCGGTTTCGACGACAGTCCGGATTTCTTCGACGATGGGGTGATCCATTTCACGGTCGAGTAATACCTTGCCAGTTTCGGCAAGAAGGTTTTTAGCCCACAGTGCCACCAATACGGCGCCCACGATTCCCATGACGGGGTCAAGCCACGACCAGCCATAAAACCAGCCGCCGGCTAAAGCCATAATCGCGAGGACGGATGTGGCTGCATCGGCGATCACATGGAGATAAGCTGACTTGAGATTGAGGTCGTGATGATGTGCATGGTCGTGATGATGTGCATGGTCGTGATGATGTTCCGCATCGTGGTGCCCATGGTGATGTTCATGTGCGCCACCGAGAATGATTGCACAGACGATGTTTACGATCAGGCCGATGATGGCGATGATGATGGCTTCTTGATAGCGAATCGGCTGCGGTGAAAAAAAACGTTCCACTGAACTAATGACCATTACTGCAGCGACCCCTAGCAGGAAAATAGCGCTGGTAAAGCCAGCCAGAACCTCAATTTTCCACGTGCCAAAGGCGAATCGTGGATCGCTGGCATAGCGCCGGGCCGCCGCATAGGCAAAGGCCGTGAGGCCGATTGCCACAGCATGAGAGCTCATATGCCATCCGTCAGCTAAGAGTGCCATGGAGTTAAACCACCAACCTGTGGTGATTTCCACGATCATCATTGCGGCCGTAATCCACATCACCGCACGGGTTCCGCGTTCAGCTGCGTGATTGCCCGTATCAAAGATGTGATCGTGTGTCCAAGGGGAAAGGTCTGTAGTAGGCATTTTGGCGTTACCGAATGATTGGCCATCAAAAGTATGGCAGTGAAGGAAATTACCACCGCAGCGATGCAGTTCTCATGGCGGGATAATTTATATACTATACCCCAGTATATTTGGCACGGCTATCTAAGGGTGAAATCATGGCGCACACTAGTACGAGCAAAAAACAATTGTTGTCACGCGTTAGGCGCATTAAAGGACAAGCGACAGCGTTGGAACGGGCGTTAGATGAAGAGACGGAATGCACTGCGGTGTTACAGCAAATTGCAGCAATTCGTGGTGCAATCAATGGGTTAATGGCTGAAGTCTTAGAGGGGCAGGTGCGCGAGCATTTCGGTTCAACTGGGGAGGACATGCAGCATCGGCAGGATGATTTGGAGCAGATTATCCGAATCATGCGCTCCTACTTAAGATAGAGAACAGCAGGGAGTGCCTAAGGTTGGTAGGGGTGAGTCCCGGTAACCCCAGTTTTATTGAAAACCGCTAAGTCATTGAATTTATGGTGCCGGCAAAAGGAATTGAACCCTCGACCTTCTGATTACAAATTACTTTCAGCGTTGTTTTAGCTTGTTTGAAATTGTTATAAAGATCGATATTAATCATATAATTACCTTGCTTTGTTGTTTGACGCTGTTTTACACTATTTGCTCTTTTTTGCGGTCTAGTGTCTACATGGCGTCTACACAAAATACTAATCAGAAGGTCAAACTAACTAAGTCTGTTGTAGATCGTACACCATTCCCAGATGCTGGACAGTCATTCTTAAGAGACAGTTTGCTCAATGGGTTTGCCCTCCGTCTAACCCCCGGCTCCAAGTCCTTCATTCTCGAAAAACGTATACATGGGAAGGTGAAGCGCGTCACCTTGGGGCGCTATCCCGATATTACGGTGGAACAGGCCCGTAATGAGGCCCACAAATGGCTCGGTCAGATCGCTACCGGGGAGAACCCCATCGCCAACAAGAATCGCGCTCAGATGAAGGGCACAACCCTGGGCGAGGCTTTCGAGGCCTTCTTGAGTGCGCGTAAATCCCTCAAACCGAAAACCATCTACGACTACCGGCGCATGATGGAAACCATCTTCGCCGATTGGAAAAGTAAACCCATTTCAGGTTTGACGAAGGAAATGGTGGTGCGGCGGCATACCGAGGTCGGAGAGAATCGCGGTGAGGCGAGTGCCAATTTAGCTTTGCGCTTTTTGCGCTCGTTGCTGAATTTTGCGATGGAGCAATATGAAACCTTGGACGGTGATCCCTTGATACGGGATAACCCGGTTGCCAGGTTGACCCGGACTCGTGCTTGGTACCGCGTAGAACGTCGTCAGACGGTCATTAAGCCGCATCAGCTACCTGCGTGGCACCAAGCTGTTCTAGCGCTCAAGGAAGATGGGAAATCGCCCCAATCAGACACCATCGCCGATTATTTGTTGTGCCTGCTGTTCACTGGCTTGCGTCGGCAAGAGGCGGCGCAGCTGGAATGGAGTCGTGTGGATTTGAAACACCGTACGCTGACGATTCAGGATACGAAGAATCGGGAGCCACTGACCTTGCCGTTATCGGATTTCTTGATGGGGCTTTTCGAGGCTCGTAAAGCGGTTGCCACTAGCCGCTATGTATTTCCGGGAGAAGGCAAGGCGGGTTATCTGGTGGAGCCCCGCAAGCAAATGGCTAACGTCATGATTGAATCCGGGGTGAAGTTCACCATTCACGACTTGCGGCGGACGTTTATCACGGTGGCGGAGAGTTTGGATATTTCCGCGTATGCGTTGAAGCGTCTAGTGAATCACAAGATGAGCGGGGATGTGACGGCGGGTTATATCGTGGCGGATGTAGAGCGGTTGCGCGAACCCATGCAACGAATAAGCGATTATCTTATTCGGACGATTGGCAAGAAACCGACTGCGCCTGTTTAATTTTTGTGCGAATAGTTAGGCGGGACGCTTTGGGTTTTTCTTACATAGAAAAACAATGTGTGAAAATTTCAAAAGCTTTTTAGCAGGGAAAATAAAAATATGGTTAATGCACTTAAGCGCCTCAGCATTTGGGAAATTGGGCATCGGTGGCATGGAGTCGATCCTGAACAAACGGACCCTAAGCTTCTACCTCTCCCCGTTCGGGATGCGCTTCGATCACTGACTCGCGCGATTCACTACGATGACGTGCATGCACTAAATGACCAAGGTATCGAAAATCATACCGTGCACAATCGGTCTACGAATCAAGGTTATTCCCCTGAACGAATTCATGACAAACTTGCTGAGTGCTACGAAGGAGGGGTGTTTGATAAGCAGTTCTTGGAGGCGGTGTTTATTGAAAAAGAGGATATTGGGAAGTGGTGTCAGCAAAATAAGATTGCATTGCCTGATTTTTGGTTTTCGGATGGCTGGAAGCCACCCATATTCGATGGGGAGGCGAAAGAAAATATGAAGGATGAGCAGGGCCAACCAAGTCCACAGGATACAGCTACAGCGCTCCGCCCGGTGCAGATTGATAAGCTAATTTGCCAGGCAGTCGCCAAGACTCTATGGGAAATTTACCCAAAGATGACTATCGCTGATATGTGTAAAAATGGATGTGTTCAACGCTATGGGCAGGGGAAGCTCTATCCGGGTGTTCATACCTTACGCAATTGGTTGAGCGAGGTCGCCCCCACACAAGTTAAAGGGAAGCCAGGGCGACCGAAAAAGAAGTCGAGTGAAAGATTGATCGAAGATGGCGAAAAGTAGTTGATTGGGCCCCGCGCGAGACGCCTTGTTTCTCTTAAGTGAAGTGACAGTCGATAGTCTTGGGTCGACCTCTAGCCGAGAGGTGCTGAGCCTCTCTGCGCCCCATTAGGATTCCTGGCCTGTTTCGTAGCCAATGCGCATGGATACGATGACCGTGCGCCTCAACCCTTGCCATCCGAAAGGCCGAAGATCAGGCTTCTTCCGAGGGTACCAAGCCGTATTGCTCGACGAGTGCGAACCACTGATCAGGGTCGAGCTCGTTTCCTATTGCATTTATGTCGCCTGAGCTTGCTTCGTCGATCACAAAGACCAAGAAGAAATCATCATCGTCTTCGTCTTCGTCATCAGCGAAAGTTACATCCTCGACAATCAGACGCATGCTTTTCGCTTCTCGTGTTGAGATGTAAAGTCCTGGCTTTGGAGGTACCCTGACCGCTTCTGCGCGGGCAATTCTTTCTTCACGACTGCCAAGTGATTTTGCTTGCCCCATGGATTTTCAATGCTCCGTCAGTTACAGGCTGGTTAACCTGATGGGTATAGATGGTGTTCCAGCTACTTATTCGATTTAATGAGTTTTAGTTATGCATGAATCAGGTGCCGGTCTTGGCCCCCGGAAAAAATTTTTGCGCATTGGCGACTTTTCCGCGGAGCATCTTCTTCCATAGGGCGTGGCGGCTGTCTTCATCCAAGGACTTCCAGGGGGTAAGTATTATCTTAGCCTTCTGATAGTCGCCCTCTGCTTTCCTTGCGGCATAGTTTTCAGCGAGTGTGACGATATGTACGTTCTCACACTTAACTAGAACTTTGATAAAGTCATCAGGATCTAGGTGTTTTTGCTGCAGGTGTTTCGCGACGAGTTTTGTGAGCGTCGTTTGCATTCACGAGTAGTGTTCGAGTCGCAACGTCGCTGATGGGTCAGACGCCGCCTTCAGCGAAACCTTACCAGAAAACTGGCGGATACGACGTTTCACCCGTTCCGCCACGATATGAGTATACCAAGCGCGTGCCATGCTTGGCGTAACGGTCGGGCGCTTTGCAAGCCAAATTATTTCGTCATAGGCGGACAGCAGTTCTTCATGCAGCGAAGGCGTAGTTAAGGCTTTTGTGGACATGACGTCAATGCTTACTGGTATCTGAGGTATGTTCTGGGATCATCCGCGATTCGAGTATGCTACCGAGGAACCAGACGCTTGCGGCGGGGGATGCCCAAATCACGATTGCGACAAGTGTCAGGGATGGATCGGTAAATGCCAGTGCCAACATTGCGAATATGAATTCGAATACGATAATTAGAAATGCATTTCCGTGTTCGCGGAGGTGCTTGTACGATTCTTTGTATTCCCTTAAAACAGCCGTTTTCTCTGATCGGGCTGTAGCAAGTTCATCGTAATATTTACCCACTCTGTCCGCTTTATTCTTGAAAGCGAAGTACAGTAATACAAATTGCGTTAAGACAGTTAATATGAGCAGTGACCATCCCAGGCAATTACGCGGCACGCCGTGAAATACCCAGGCGAAGAAGGTGAGCAAACCCATTAATGCAACCCCGGCTAAAAATCCACTAAGTGACTTTGTGTCTTGATGCATGAACACCCCCCGCGTTGCATGCAAGACAAGTACGGGTGCGCTGGCCAAATAGCAATAAGCCAAGCCAATTGCTCCGATAAGAATCGGGGCCTCGGCACCAAACTCTTTTAAGTCTTGGAAGTTAGTAAAGCCAGGCAAGAGCAAGCCATAGAGAGATGAATCACAGCTTGTGTTAAGAAAAATAACAATCCCACAACCCACGACGGTACCAACAAAATACCTAACAAAGTAGTATTCCCACCATCTGGAGCCACCACTTCCACTCTTGTTGTCGTCTTTATCTGAAACCGACATAGGTTTAATTCTCCTCTGGTGGTATGCCGTGAGTTCACGCACAAATAAAAGTTGACGTTTCATGATGTCCTGTTGCCAAAATAAAAATCTAGAGTGCGATCACGGCTAGAATTATTGATAACACTCCCAGTGCTACCGATACAACTCCAAGGATGCCAGACAGTCGAATCGTAGGGTCAGGGTGTGATACCGCGAGCCGTGGCCACTGCCACCACTGTGCTTCACTGAACTCAAGCTCTATTGGACCATCAACATCTTCGGCGCGGTCGAACAGATCAAGCCACCCAGGCCAATCAATGACAATCTCCCCTTTGCCCTCTGTAGGCGTGCCTTTTAGACTGGCAGAGAATCTAAGAATCCGAAAAATTTCGCCCTGACTGCTTTTGATCTTGAACCAGCGGCCGTGAGCTAGTCGGCGGTTTGGTCTTAAAGGCATCCACCGGTAAGAGATGACAAACCACCCCGCCGGTATACCTATCTTTTCGGCGAAAGCAGCGGGCGATACGCGTGTGAACTGGCCCTTCATATTTTTGACGATTCTTTGGTTGATCGATTAACCGGCTAAGCTTAACAAGCTTTGTTATTTTGTGTCGGAGAATTGTAATGTAGTTCATTCTCAAGCGCTCGCGGCAACCGATTGGGTATTGATAAAGAACCACGGTAGATGTTCAAAGGCTAACTACAGCGACAGCGGGACGATACTGCATGGAAAATCCACGTTGAGTAGGAAATTCCATTTATACCGTGGACGGCAATTTTTAACGGCAGTAAATCTTCGCAAACTGCGACCTCGTTAATCAACTCAACAAGGGCGCAGACCATGATCGACAAACTCCTTAACACTCAAGAAGCCGCTTCACTGCTTGGCGTAAGCAAAGCATTTCTAAACCGTGACCGCTGGGCGGGCGCGCGCATCCCATTTATCAAAGTGGGTTCCCGTGCCGTGCGCTATCAGCAGTCGGCTTTGGAATCTTATATTCAGTCGCAAATCCGCCACTCGACTAGCCAGGTTTAAGCCATGAAGTTACGGGCTCGGCTTGTTAACGCTGTAGAGGCTCCGCCACCGCCATATGTATCAGAGGCGGAGCAGAAAACCTGGTACCTAGGTGGGCCTGATTGGGAAAACCGATATTTTCGTCGGGACATATTCGCCAACTTGCCGACTCGCTTTTCCATTCCTAGCGCCGAGGAATATTCGACGCTATATCATGAAGTCGGTGAAAAAGAAGCCAATCTTTTTCTACTCGGCATCCAGGAAAGGATTACCCCGCTTTCGATCAAACTTGCTTCCAGCGATGACGATCTAGTTGAGCTGGGCAAGAGGGTGGCACGGGAGTGTCGTCTGCTGCTGAGTTGCAACCATTCCTTATCGTTAACGCTATCGGCTCTGGAACGGTACTGTAACCGGTACGGAGTTGAATTCCCGTACGCTAACCGTTCCCGTACCGGTACCGGTACGGTATCTGTAACAGGGATTATTTCTCGCCTCACGGATGATAAGTGGTGGCGACGAGTACTTCGTAAGGCACACAGTCGGATCGTGGAAAAAGAAGCCATTCGGCTAGGGCTGGTGCATAGGCGGGCCGGATTATATGTCAGCGAAGAAACTCTCAAACGATACATCCAGCAAAAGCGGCGCAATCAAAAATCCCTATGTGGCGTGATGGCGATAAATGAGCTTGGCGACGAGATTAGCCTCGAAGATCTGGCGGAAAAATCACTCTCGAATCCAAAGAATCGGCGCGCTGAATTGATGATGCGGATCGCTGGGTTTGATGAAGTTGCTAGATTGATTGGCGATGTAGGAGTGTTTTTAACAATTACTTGTCCCTCCAGGATGCACTCACGCCAGTTTAAATCCGGAGGTAAGAACCCAAAGTTTGATGACGAGTCTTTTCCGCGTGAATCGCAAGCCTATTTACGAAAGGTTTGGGCTCGCTCTCGGGCCAAGCTTCAGCGAATGAAAATCAGGATCTATGGATTTCGCGTAGCCGAGCCCCACCACGATGGGACGGCGCATTGGCACTTGCTCTTGTTTGTCGCAAAGGAACACCGGGATAACTTGGTGGAAATCGTGCGTCACTATGCCTTAGAAGATTGTCCAGATGAAGAAGGAGCGAAAGAGTACCGTTTCAAGTGCGAAAACATTGACCCAAAGAAGGGCTCGGCTGCTGGCTATCTCGCCAAATACATCTCAAAGAATATTGACGGACACGGGTTACAGGAGGAAGACGAGGCGGATCCGAAACAGAAAGCCACTAGGGTAAATGCGTGGGCTTCTATATGGGGTATTCGGCAGTTTCAGCAAATTGGTGGACCGCCTGTGGGTGTTTGGCGCGAGTTACGTCGTGTACCAGAATTTAAGAACATAGAAGGCATTCTTGGTAAAGCAGTCAGGGCAGCAGACGACGGCGACTGGAAAAGTTTCGTCAATCTCATGGGCGGGCCCAAGTGTACGCGTGCAGAACACCCAATCGAACTCGACAGGAAGGAGTTGCCCGGCGCTGGTCAATATGGTGATCCACTTGGGGAGCGAGTCGTTGGGGTGAAATGTGGAAATGTACTTTTATGTACACGCGTGCATGAGTGGACGATCAAGTTTGGAAAGAGGGAAGATAAAAACTGTACGCAAGTGGAGGGTGTAAATCGGAGGGCGGTACCAATAACGGTTAGAAATAGCTTACCAATGAGTGATCTTTCATTGAAGCGGTTATCCATGGCGGGCTTGTCAATGCAACCCCCTTTACTTTCGCCCTAGCCCCCTTGGAGTTCTGTCAATAACTGTACGATTAGGCGCCCTGCATTTTTTATATCGAATGGGTTAGTATGAATCACGAACTATAACTACACGCGACAATACCTTTGGGGAGCAGGTGATGATCGGCATCATTCGAGCGGAAGATCTTGATCGATGGGCATCCCGAATTACGACGGCACATGAGTTCCCCCGGTTAGTTAGGCTTCTCGTACATGCGACTTCTCGTCGGCTGACACAGATCGATTTCCCGGCTGACGAGGCTGTCCGCTTAGGCGGGTGGGATGGAAAGGTGTTTACGGAGGAGCCTTCTCCTTTTGTTCCAGATGGTTTTTCCGCTTGGGAGCTCGGTACTAATCGGGATTCGCGGACTAAAGCTAACGGTGATTACGACAAACGAACCAAGAATCCGCTAGGCGTAGACATGAGTCAGGCGACATTTGTTTTTGCAACGCCACGCCGCTGGCCCGGTAGGGATGCCTGGGTCGAAGAGAAACGAGCGCAAGGAAAGTGGGCTGATGTAATTGCCTTTGACGCGGAAAACTTCGTGCAGTGGCTAGAATTTGCACCGGCAGTTTCGGCGTGGCTTGCGCCGCTGGTGGGAAGCGTGCCACCAGATGCGCGTGCATTGGAAACTGTGTGTGATGAATATAGGACTGCAACTAAGCCTGCGCTCGATCTGTCCGGTCTTCTAATTGGTCGCGATTCCGAACGGTCAATGTTGCTCGCTTTCTTGCAGGGGCCTCCTGTGGTGGTCGAGATATCTGCAACGACAGTTGCTGAGGTTGCGGCTTTTATCGGTGCATCCATCGAGACCTTGCCCGAGAACGAACGCGATTCCCTTTGGGCTCGCGCGATCTGGGTTGATTCAAATGATGGTCTTCGTGCTATCGCGGTTTCGGACCGCCCTTTGATCGTCGTCGCTTCCAGCGAATTACAAAGTATTGGCCCCCAACATCACTTCGTCAAGGCAAGCTCAAGTCGCGGTAGCGTCACGGGTAACGCCATAGAACTTGGCGCTCAGTCCATTTCGGCGCTTGTCGAATACTTTGCCAAACAGGGGTTGGATCGAAATGAAGCCTATGAGCGATGCCAAGAGGCCGGGGGTTACCTTGAACGTGTGCGCCACACGTTGCTTGTAGTTACGTCGCCCACACCTGAATGGGTGGTTCCTATGGTAGGAGTTGCCGTGGCTTTTGCGATTCTCATTGGGGAATGGGACGATTCATATGAGGCGGACAGAGCTGTCGTTTCAGCGATTGCCGGTGTCGAATATGAGCAGTTCGTGCGCGCGATCACGCCATTCCAATTAGGGCCGTTGCCGTTGATCAGTCGTGCTGGAACTGTATGGAAAGTTTACGCGAGAGTATCGGCATGGAAACAACTAGAACCTTTGCTTACGACACGTCAATTCGAAGCGTTCTTGGAGTCTTTGCATAGCGTTCTGCTGGAAGCAGACCCTCGTTTCGAACTGATACCGGAGGAGCGTTGGATGGCCAATGTACACGGCAAGCGTCGTACACACTCTGAGCACCTGCGAAATGGTCTCGCAGGAGGGATGGTACATGCCGCGGTGCTCGGTCGGGATGAATCCGCTTGTTATGCTGGCCAGCGTGCCCAGAGATCGATTGATAACGCTTGTCACAAGTTGTTCGAATTTCGTGGCGAGAAGAATTTTTGGCGACGCATTCGCGGTGAGTTGAGGGAACTCGCAGAGGCGGCACCCGAACAGTTTTTAACTGCCATCGAAGCTGATCTGGCAGACTCAGAACCGCAGGTATTAGATTTGTTTGAAGAAGAAGGGGAAAATGGGGCCTGTCTTCACGCAGATCTCTTGTGGGCCTTAGAATTGCTTGTCTGGGCTCCGGAATATGTGGGCCGCGCTGCGTTTGTTCTCGCGGCGCTTGCAGAACGCGATCCAGGAGGACGCTGGTCCAATCGTCCGTCCTCATCGCTAACAGCAATGCTTTTGCCGAAACAACCTCAGTGCGGCGCGACCATGTCTGAGCGTAAGGGTCTATTTATTCTAATTACGCAGCGCTTTCACAATGCGGGATGGAATCTCGGCAAAGCTTTGATGAACACACAGATGTCCATCATAAACAATAACAAACGTACGACACTGCGCGCTTGGTCTCCGGAAATGGAGCGCAAGCCTGTGCTCACAGCCGATTTCTGGATTGAGATACAGGGCATCTCGGAGCGGATGCTCGAACTTGCGGGTACAGGCACGAATCGTTGGTACTTCTTGCTGTCCAGCTTGAACTCTTTTATGCCGCCTCTTAAAGAGCGCGTTCTCAGTGGGGCTGAGCAACTTGTTCGCCAGATTGAAGGGGATGATCGATTGTTGTTTTGGTCGTCACTCCGCAAGCTTCTTCATCGACACAACCAATTCAGCAAGAAGGAAAAAGTCGAGTGGGTGTATTCGAGGGAAATTCTTGATCGGTTGGAATTGCTCTACGAATCGCTCACTCCCGAGGATCCTATCAGTCAGTTGGCATGGCTCTTTACCTTTCATGTCGAGCGGCCAACAGATGTTGCAACTGATTGGCATGAAGAACAGGAAAAAACTCGTGTGGCACAGGCAAAGGCTGCGGAAAAGCTTGCGAGCATGGATTTGAATGCGTTGGTTGAGGCGCTGCCACGTTTTGAGAACCACCGTATGCTCGGTTACTGCCTCGGTCTTAGTTCCTGCGCGGAGCTAATCGAATCCAGCTTGCTGCGGCTATGCTCCGCGAGCGTGAATGAGCAAGAGCGAGAACTCACGCGCGGCTTTTCCTTGGCCCGCTACGAGTCTGAACCCGAAGGTTTCTTGTGCCGATGGTGTTCAAAAGAAAGTCAAGATTTCATATCCGAACAAGCCGCGGCAACAATGCTCCAAGGTCTTCCATCGTCGCCCGATATCTGGGATATAGTCGAAGCAGTCGGCAAGCTCTGCCATGATTCTTTTTGGAAAGGGGTCTACATTCATATCTTCGGTCGTATGAGCGAAGCTGAACGGGCAGCAAGAAATCTCCTTTCGGTAGGGCGGGCTTTGTCTGCAATTGATCTCCTGGCCGCAAATACAAATAACGACTGGCTTGCAGGAGACGGAGACGTACGGCTCATAGTCGAGGTGCTTAGGGCTGGGGTCATCGAGGTGAGCGACAATCCCAGTTACGGCCAGCGCATCGCGAGCGACATCGCCCAGCTCATCAAAGCGCTCGCAGATTCAAAACGCCTTGAGGCTAGCGAACTGATGCATCTTGAGTGGATCTATTTTGAGGTGTTGGAGTATCAGGCTCAACACGACCTTGTCATTTTCCAACATCTGATTTCCGACCCCAAACTACTGCTTCAACTGATATCGCTCATATACCTTCCGGAAGGGGAATCGCGAGAAGGGCGGACGGAGCCCACAGAAGGTGAACGAGGAGCGGCGACGCAGGCGTGGCGTATCCTTCACGACTGGAAACCATTTGTGGGTATTTCACCGCAGGATATGTTGTCATCCAAAGAGCTTGCAGTAATCGTTGAGCGGGTGCGCCACCTGGCCACAGAAAGGCGTCACTCGGGAATAGTGGACGAGCACCTTGGAAAAGCTATGGCAAGCTCACCGTTCGGAACGGATGGAGTCTGGCCGCACGAGTCTGTTCGTGAGGTTCTTGAGCGCTATAACTCGGTGTCGTTGGCTGACGGGTTTGTGATTGGTAAGCGGAGCCTACGTGGCGTTACATCGCGCTCTCCTGGCGATGGCGGCGAGCAAGAGCGGCAACTCGCGGCACAGTACGAAACGTGGCAGCGGGCATTGGCGGCAAATAATCCATTGACTTCAGCACTGCTTGGCCGGCTTGCAGAGGGCTACCGCTCGGACGCTGTCAGGGAAGATGTCCGGGCCAAAAATCATTAGGTTGGCGCAAATTTCCCAAGCTTCGGTTGCCACTTTTGTTTTGGGCCGCTCAGCTAATTGCTGGCATTTTTTGTCTACATATCGTCTACATAAACAAAAATGGCTTGGCGGTTAAATGGCTAACCCATTGAATTTATGGTGCCGGCAAAAGGAATTGAACCCTCGACCTTCTGATTACAAATCAGCTGCTCTACCAACTGAGCTATGCCGGCACGAACTGCGTATTATAGGGCTTGGAGCGCTTCTTCGGAAGTGTCGTACGTTGGTCAGCTCAATCATTGATGCGGAAGGGTGTTGACTAAAGATTGAAAAAGCAGAAATTCGAGTATATTATTAACCGCTTATTTACTTAAGGTGCGGAGTGGCTTATGTTCGGGATGTCAATTCAAGAGGTTGATGCATTTGGTTTGGAACAAATGCGTGAGCAGAGCGAGGTGGTGTTGATTGATGTGCGAACCGATGTTGAGTTTGCGCAGGGTTCGATTCGGGGCGCGAAGCATATGCCCTTACATATGCTGCCATTGGTTGCCGATCAAATAGAGAATGAGCGACCTGTGATTTTAATCTGTCGTAGCGGAGCGCGTTCGGCGCAGGCCTGTGCTTTCCTGGCGTCCAAAGGGTTCACCAACGTGTACAACTTACGTGGCGGAGTGATGGGGTGGGCGCAGGCGGGAATGGCGCTGGCGGCGGCTTAAGTTGGCTGGTTGCGCCTCAGGTCTAAGTAGATCAAAATGGCGGTCTTTGATTCTGATAGTTTTGTTTGTTGTACTTTTCTAGGAGATAAAAATGAATTTTGATAAAGAACTCGATGCGCGCGGCTTAAACTGCCCGTTGCCAATTTTGCGCACCAAAAAAACCCTAGCGGAATTGACGGGTGGTCAAGTACTGAAAATTGTGTCGACTGACCCAGGCTCCGTGAAAGATTTCCAAGCTTTTGCCAAACAAACCGGCAATGAGCTGCTGTCCTCCACCGAAGGTGGTGGCGAGTTTGTTTTCTTCATGAAGAAAAAATAAAAATTAAAATAGAGTTAATGGTTTTACGCGCAAAAGTTGAACAGCGGCGAGCGGAAATTTAATCCGAATTTTAGGAGACAATAATGTCAAAGAAACTCGCAATTATTGCGACTAAGGGAACGCTTGATTGGGCTTACCCACCGCTTATTTTGGCATCCACCGCCGCTGCGTTGGACTATGAAGTACAAATCTTTTTCACATTTTACGGTTTGCAAATGTTGCGCAAGGATCTGGGCGGGTTGAAAGTCAGCCCCTTGGGCAATCCGGGCATGCCAATGAAGATGCCATTTGGCCCGCAGTGGTTTCGCGGGATCAACTGGAATATCCCGAATGCCATACAAGCAATCATTCCAGGATTTGAATCCTTGGCCACGACCTTGATGAAGCAAACCATCAAAAATAACGGTGTGGCAAGTATCGAAACCTTGCGCGATGTTTGTGTCGAATCGGGTGTCAAAATCATTGCTTGTCAGATGACTGTCGATTTGTTCGGGTTTGAACATAGCGATTTCATCGATAACATCGAGTTTGGCGGAGCGGCAACATTCTTTGAATTTGCCGGTGAAACCGATATTTGCTTGTATATTTAGAGACGATCGATAGCAGTATTAGCGGCCAGATGGTTCACTCCATCTGGCCGTTGTCTTTTTTAGCGTAGGCATTAAGAATGCAGACGAAGAATAAAGCCATGTTGTAAAATTGTTGCTTGCAGCATAAAGGGAAGGTTAAGAGCATGGCCATCGTGCGCGGCTGTCAGTTGCCGGATGATTTGTTTTATCACGTCGATAGCAATGTGTGGGCGCGTCTTGAGAGTGACGGGTCTATCATCGTCGGCATGACCGCATATGCTTGTTCCTTGGCGGGGCAACTGGTTGCAGCCACGCCTAAAAAGATCGGCAAGGAAATTGAGCAGAAACAAACGATTTGTACAGTCGAGTCGGGCAAGTGGGTGGGGCCGATCAAGGCGCCGGTGAGCGGCCAGTTGATTGAGATTAATGAACCTGCAATCGACAAACCCACCTTGATCAATGAAGATCCTTATGGCCGAGGTTGGGTGGCAAAAATTCAGCCCAAGCGTTGGGACGTAGAAAAAGCCAGCTTGGTCACCGGTGCCGAAATTGCGGCGGTATTTGAAGCCAAAATGAACACCGATGGCTTTGGCGGCTGCTGAATCGCAGCATGCGTCCCTGGTTGGAAATCACGCAAGAGATTGAATCGCTACAGGGCGTTGAGTTGGATGCTGACTGCGTCGGCGAGATGCAACGGCAGCAGCAAACTCGAGGGATACAACCCCCGATTCATTTTCACACCCCGTCGTTTAAATGCTACGAAACTTCGGAAATTCCCAAACAGCAAAGCGCGTGTAGCAAAAGCACCTGGCCCGCAATTTCAATTACAGGCGGTGACTGTAAGCTCGCATGCGACCATTGCAAAGCTAAAATTCTCGAGCCCATGATCGCGGCGCGTACGCCGCAAGCGTTATGGCGTGAGGTGCAGGAACAAATCGCCGCTGGTGCGCAAGGGATGCTGCTAAGCGGTGGCTCGAATCAGCGCAATGAAGTGGAGTATGGGCCGTATTACACAACGATACGCCGCATCAAAGAAACTTTTCCGACATTCAAAATTGCGCTGCATACCGCGCTTGTGGATTTCGATACCGCGCGACGAATGCAAGATGCAGGTATTGACGCCGCAATGATGGATGTCATTGGTGCCCAGGATACGATTACCCAGGTCTATCATCTGAAGCGCAACGTCGATGATTTTGAACGTGCCTTGGAATACTTGGTTTCTACAAAAATGAAAGTGGTTCCGCATATCGTACTCGGTTTGCACTATGGACATTTGCTGGGCGAATGGAATGCACTAGAAATGATTCAGCGGCATCGACCGAATGCCTTAGTGCTGGTGGTGGTCATGCCGATTTATGCATCGGCACAACGTCCCTTTATTACGCCCGACGCGCATGCAATCGGCAGATTTTTTCTGGATGCGCGTGCGGCGTTACCGGAGATACCGTTGTTGCTAGGATGTGCTCGGCCACCGGGTCGTGTGAAAACGCAAATTGATGCTTATGCCGTGATGGCCGGATTGAACGGAATTGCACACCCTGCTGAGGGAATGGTGGAACTGGCCCAATGTTTACACCGTGAGACACACGTAACGCCCAGTTGTTGTTCGATTGCGCTTGGCGATGAGGCTCTGGTATGGGCGCAAGTTGACGAGCGCCAGCAACGGCAACGTTTCGCCAGTCTGAATAACATCCGTATTGCGGTTCAATAATCGATGAATAAAACGTGGCGCATCTTGGATACTGGCCTGCGGCGGGCGGCGGAAAATATCGCGCTGAACCGCGCGCTGCTTGAAGCCCGACAAGCGGGCGAAGCGCCAAGCACTTTACGTTTTTTGCGCTTCATGCCTTCAGCCCTTCTGGGTTTTCATCAAAGTGCGGAACAAGAGCTGAATCTCGATTATTGTCATGCGCAGGGTATTACGATCCAGCGGCGGATTACCGGTGGCGGCGCGATTTTTTTCGATGAAACGCAGTTGGGCTGGGAGTTGTATCTGCATCGGAGCGATCTTGCTTGTGCCGATATGCAGGCGATTTCGCAGCGCATTTGCACTGCAGCGGCACGAGGTATTCAAGCATTAGGCGTCGATGCACAATATCGTCCACGCAATGACATCGAGGTAGATGGACGGAAAATTTCCGGCTCGGGCGGCGCGTTTGATGGCGATGCGCTGTTATTTCAAGGCACGCTGCTGATTCAATTCGATGTGGAAAAGATGTTGCGAGTGTTGCGCATTCCCGCCGAAAAGTTATCGGATAAGGCCATTGCCTCGGCCCGCGAGCGAGTGGCTAACTTGGCGGACCTTTTGGGCGCGGCACCGGATTTGGCTGAGGTGCAGGTGCAACTTCAAGCGGCATTTGCTGCGGCGTTTAATATCGAGTTTGCTGCGGGCGATTTATCCGAGCAAGAGCAAGCACGATTTGAGACGGCCTTGGCGGAAATTGATAGCGCGGACTGGGTCAATTTGATGCAGCGTCCGCGCGCCGATAAGCCACTGTTAGAAGCGGCCATCAAATTTCCAGCTGGCTTGGTGCAAGTGCGCGTGCACTACGATGCAGTGCGTGCGCGGATTCAACAGTTGTGGTTTTCTGGCGATTACTTCATCAGCCCGCGGCGCACCATCGCCGACTTGGAAGCCTGTTTGCGCGATAGCGATGCACGTCGCTTGCGACAAAACGTGGCGACGTTTTTCGCTGAGCGCAATGTCGATATGCTAGGGTTGTGTGCAGAAAATTTCAGTGCGGTGATTGAAGCCGCCCTCGCGCAACAGGTCACTGCTTCGTGAGCATGCTCAAACAAGTCGATGTGTTGGTCGTAGGGCTCGGTCCCGCAGGAGGTGCAGCGGCTTCCGCGGCAGCCAGCGCAGGACTTTCCGTACTCGCGATTGAGCGTAAACATCAAATCGGCGTGCCGGTGCAATGTGCGGAATTCATTCCGCTGCCTATCGGACGATATGCGCAAACCGCTGGCGTCTTGCAGCAACGGATTAGCGGTATGACTAGTCACTTACCCACGGGACTAAATGCGACAAGCGCGTTGCCGGGTTTGATGGTCGATCGTGCAGCATTTGATCAAGCCTTAGCACAACAAGCTGTAGCGCAGGGCGCTGAATTGTGGGGCGAATGTCGCTTAGTGCGGCTGGATGCGCAACGATGCTGCGCAGTGGTAAATACGCCGACGGGTGCAACTGAAATAACTTACCGACTGTTGATCGCTGCCGATGGCCCGCATTCCAGCGTGGCCGCCAGTTTAAATTTACCCGCTTTGGAAACGGTGTATTCACGACAGTACACCGTGCCTTTACACAAGCCGCTGGAGAATACCGAAGTGTGGTTGTCTGCGGATTTTCCAGGCGGGTATGCTTGGTTGTTTCCCAGTGGGATGCGCGCCAATTTGGGCGCGGGCGCCGATAAACGCTTCACACACGATTTAAAACAACCATTGGATGCATTGCACCACAGCTTGATTGAGCAAGGCATCGTTGGGGCAGACATCATTAGTCTCACCGGTGGCTTGATTCCAGTTGGCGGCTTGCGAGCTGAACTAGTGTTGGGAAATATTTTGTTCGTTGGCGATGCGGCCGGCTTGACACACCCCATCACCGGTGCGGGTATTGCGGCTGCGGTAGCTTCCGGTGAGCTTGCCGGTGAAGCAGCTGCGCACTATCTTCAGGAGCACCAAAGAGAAGCCTTGGTGGATTACGAAAACGAAATTCGTGAACGTTATACACCAAGTTTACAGCATGCACTGGCGCGGCGACGCCAGCGAGACGAGGATTGGCAGACAGGCATGAACGATGCGCAGCATCGTCAAGCTTGGATTGCTTTCCCCGAATACTTCGAGGAGGTCCTGTGAGTGCAGACATAGATAACGTACAACCGATGCAGTTTTATCGACCGGATTACCACATCAAAACGCCTGACATGCGTTCGCCGGAATACGTGCAAATGAGCACCGCAGCGGCGATCACGTTGGGCTTGATCCCCGGCAAGATGCATCGGACAGCTTGTACGCATTGTTTGAATCTATTGGTGACGTATCCCGAGGGTTGTCGCGCCAATTGCGCTTATTGTGGCTTGGCACGGCATCGTGAAGAGGCGCGTGATTATGCTGACCGTAATTTCATTCGCGTCGATTGGCCGACCGTGCGTTTTTCGGATGTGATTGCGCGCGTCCAAGCAGGCGCTGATCGCGGACAATTTCAACGTATGTGCATTTCCATGATTACGCATCCCAACTCTGATGCGGATACGATTATCTTGTTGCAGCAATGGATGGCAGCGCTGCCGCAAATTCCCGTGTCGATTTTGTCCAACCCCACCACCATGGAAAAAGCCGACCTAATCGAACTTAGACGTTTAGGCGCGGAAATATTTACGGTGGCTTTGGATGCGGCGACGCCGACTTTGTTCGAGCGTACACGCGGCAAGAGCGTCGATAGCCCGCATCGCTGGGAGAAATATTGGCAAGCGATTGAGTGGGCGTCGGAAGTATTCGGGCCAGAGCGTTTTGGCGTACATTTGATCGGTGGTTTGGGCGAGACGGAGCAAGAAATTTTAAGCATCTGCCAACGCATCAAGACGATGGGCGGTCATAACCATATGTTTGCCTTCTACCCCGAGCAAGGTTCGCTGATGGAGGATTGGCCTGCGGTGCCGCATGATCAATGGCGACGCATTCAACTGGCGCGATTCATTATCGACTATGCGGGGGGCACCATTCAAAACATGATTTTTAATACTTTTGGTCAGGTTATTGATTTTGGTTTGCCGACGGCACGCTTAGCTGAAATCATTCATAGCGGAAAACCCTTTCAAACCTCCGGCTGTCCGGGTAGTGACGACACCGAAATATCCGCCTGCAACCGTCCTTATGGTGATTCAAGCCCCTCCGATATTTTATCTTTTCCCTTTACTTTGAATGCGTTAGATGTTGAATTCGTGAAAAACCAAATGATCAATAAGCCTTTATGAAAAGAACTAGTAGTGGCTGATTCGGAATTGACGTTGCAAAAAAACAACATAACTATAGATTTTTAGTCCTTATGTACTAATAGTATTACCGGTTTTTTCAAGTGACCTGTATGATCTTCACAACAGAGAAACTACAATCAATCACAGAATTGATTAACTCTGGTTATTCAATCTAATTCTAAAATTTAAGACATTTCTTGAAAGAGGAGTATCACCGATGCGTATCAATAAATTAACCAGCGCCCTGGTCATTGTTGGACTAACCACGATTTCTGGTGCGGCACTAGCGACCAATGGTTATTTTTCTAATGGTTACGGTAGTAAAGCGAAAAGTATGGGTGGTGCGTCCACGGCAGTGACCGGTGATACCTTCGGTGGTGCAAACAATCCCGCTACTATGGTCTGGGCCGGCGATCGTTTGGATGTTGGCGCAGAAATATTCAGCCCACCGCGCGAAGCTTCGCGCTCGGGCTCAACGGATGGTTTAGATGGAAAATCAGAAAGCGGAAGCAATTATTTCCTCATTCCTGAGTTTGGTTACAACAAAATGTTGAGTAAGAGCCTGTCTGTCGGCGTTTCGGTTTATGGTAATGGTGGCATGAACACAGATTACTCATCTAACTCTATTACGGGTGGTGGCACAGCTGTTTGTAATAACTTCCAAACGGGCGGGGCGGGCGTAGCGGCTTCTAGTTACAATTTGCTTTGCGGCACAGGGCGACTCGGTGTCGACTTATCGCAATTAATCATTGCGCCGACGGTTGCGTACAAGGTCAATGAAAATCATTCGATTGGTATTTCCCCGCTGATTGGTTATCAACGTTTCAGAGCTTCTGGCCTACAAGGTTTTGCCAGTTTGTCTAATACGCCAAGCAGCGTACAAAATCCTGGCTACGATGACTCCATCGGTTATGGCGTGCGTGTCGGTTATTACGGCAAGCTTTCGGATAGCGTATCGATTGGCGCCGCTTATGCAAGCAAGATGGATATGGGTAAGTTTGATAAATATAAAGGCTTATTTGCAGAGCAAGGCGGTTTTGATATCCCCGAGAACTACAACATTGGTATCGCATTTAAAGCAACGCCAGATTTGATGTTTGCACTGGATTATCAGCATATTTCATATAGCGGTGTCGCTTCAATCCATAATCCCAGCACGAATGCAGGTAAGTTAGGTACCAACAATGGACGTGGTTTTGGTTGGGATGATGTCGATGCGGTTAAGTTGGGCGTTGAATATAAAGCGACTCATGCTTTGACCTTGCGTGCAGGTTACGCGCATAACAACAATCCGATTCAGGGGCGCGATGTTACGTTTAATATTTTGGCTCCAGCGGTGGGTACGGAGCATTACACGGTGGGTGGAACTTATGACCTTTCCAAGGAATCGAGTTTGACGGCATTTTTTGTGTACCAACCAGAAAATTCAGTCTCTGCGACTTCGTTATTTACCGCCTTGGGTGCCAATGGTGGTACGGAAACCATCAAGATCAATCAAAAATCCCTGGGCGTTTCCTATAGCCTGAAGTTCTAAGCAAGCTCTCGTTGTATTAATGCTGTAGCGAAGGGCTGGAACCAATTTGGTTTCAGCCCTTTTTCTTTCCCTAAAATTTGGAAAACAATGGAGGAAGCAATGAATTTATTAAAAAATCTAATTGCATTAAGTGCCGCATGCTTAATAGCCCAAGGCGCAGCATTTGCCGATGACGTTTTGCTAAAGCCCTTTATTCTTGGTTCCAAAGGAACGGGCACGGTGGCCGAAAAAGCGGAAGCCACTAAGGCAGCGTTAACGGCAAATGGATTTACAGTCGTTGGGAGCTATTCGCCCTATGCCAATGCGACGGTGGTGGTCGTAACCAACGATGCGTTGAAGGCGAATGCAGCCAAATCCGAACGCGGAGGTTTTGGTGCGATGCAGCGAGTTTCCATCACAAAGATGGGTAACGAAGTGCAAGTGGCTTATACCAATCCAATTTACATGGCAAATGCCTATCGTATGGCGGGTGATTTAAAAGGCGTAGCGGCTGCACTCGGCAAAGCGCTCGGCAATGTCGAGGCGTTTGGTGCTGAAGGATTAACCGCAGAAAAATTGCGTAAATATCACTACACCATTGGTATGGAGTATTTCGATGAGCCGAGTGTATTGGCAGATCATAAAACCCACGAAGAAGCGGTGAGTGCGCTGGAAGCGAATTTAGCGGCAGGGACGGCTGGGGTAAGTAAAGTTTATCGCATCGATATTCCCGGGAAACAAGAAACAGTGTTTGGCGTAGCAATGAAAGGCAAAACACCCGGCGATAAAAATATGGATGATAAATACATCATGAGCGAAATTGATTTTAAAAATATCCGCTCGACCGCACATTTGCCATATGAAATCCTAGTCTCTGGCAAGAAAACTTATGCGCTGTATGCGCGTTTTCGCATCGCAACGAGTTTCCCGGATCTTTCGATGATGGGCTCGAATAGCTTTATGAATATCATGAGTTCTCCTGAAGCCATTCGTAAAGCTTTGGTGTTAGCGTCCGGCGGTAAATTAGACGAAGACGGTAATTAAAAAGCACTGTAGAAAATCGACAGCCTATCCGTTATATGGATAGGCTGTTTTGCTTTTAGAGCCGCAGTTAGTGGTCTTCTGTGAGGCGAATCATGATTTTCCGTTTGTTTTTGCTCATGTCTTTTGGATTGCTGCTTGCGCCACCTGCGCTGGCACTTAGCCCTTATGTGCGTGGCGACCAGCTTGCTTGCTTGGATCTCGCGACTTGTATTAGTGGCGTGGAGCAAAAACTTAAAAAAGCTGGATTTAAAATTCTTGGGGTGCATCACCCGCGCAACTTAGATCAATACGCCGTGGTCGTGGTGACCGATCAAGCTTGGTTGCAAACGATACGTGCGATGGGCGGGAGTGCCATCATCGGCGCCGGCATTCGAATTGGCGTTAAGACCGATGGCAGTGTTTCCTATATCGATGCCGAGTATTGGTACCGTGCATATTTTCAAAGAAAATTCGAACGGCAGCGCACCGCCGTGCAGGCCTTGCATCAGCGTTTAGCGAAGGCCTTGGGCGATCAGGGGCGCTTTGGTGGTGATGTACCGGCAGTGGATTTGGCCAACTATCGTTATATGATCGGCATGGAACGTTTCGATTCGGATAAAGCGCTGCTTTACAGCCATCCGAGTTTTAATATCGCATTGAAAACAGTGCGGGAAAATTTAGCACATGGGTTAAATCACACCAGCCAAGTGTATGAAGTGGTGGTGCCCGAGCGGAAAATTGCGGTGTTTGGCGTGGCGATGAATGGACCCACTTCAGGCGAGCATGTCTGGGTCAATCAAAATGGAGTCGATCATATTGCGGCGTTACCTTGGGAAGTCTTCATCGTGCATGGTAAGGTCTACGCACTCTACGGCCGCTATCGAACTGCCTTAGCTTGGCCTAAACTGGGATTAGGGGACTTCATGCGGATTAGCGACCATCCCGACACGGTGCAGGCCATGTTGACAGCTGTGGCCGGTGGCCGAAATGAAAAATTTAACGATTTTTAGCCTAAATATTCATATTAAATAGCCGATAAAGCAAAAGATTGTCTATAAATGAATAGCTAACCATGTCCAATCCACCTTCCAAATCTCCACTTGATGTGCAAGCCATGCTGCGCCAGTTGCGCGCGAATTACCTTGAGGAAATGGATGAGAAATTAGGCGCTGTTGAATCGGATTTACTGGCGCTGGAACGTACCGATCGGTTTGGTGAGGTGTTTGAACGGGCGTATCGCAAAGTACACTCGTTAAAAGGCAGTGCGGGCACGTATGGCCTGCCGATCATCAGCAAAATTTGCCATCAGTTGGAAGAGCATCTCAACTTATTTGGAAGTGAACCGGAACACTTTACCCCGGAATTGTTGGATCGTTGCCTAGCGCATATCGATCTGATGCGCAAAGCGCAGGATGAAGCCAAACAAGGCGCTGAACACTTCAATGATATTGAAGAGGGGCTTTATGCGTTGCGCGGTTTGTTACTGGGAAACCGATTTAGCGCGCTGATCGTCGAAATGTCCAAAGTGAACATCAAATTATGTACCGAAATCATGAAGGGCTATAACGCCCATGTGACGGTGATCGATAGTGGTTATCAAGCATTGGAGCTTCTGTTACATCAAAAATACCAATTGCTAATTACCGGCATGGAAGTGAAATTATTGAATGGTTTGGCGTTAGTGGCGGCGGTCAGAATGAGCGCACGCAGCAATCAAGATATTCAGTCGATTCTCCTCACGTCCTCCAAACTACCTTCGCTGAAACGTAACGTCGATCCAAATTTTATCGTAGCGCGAGATAGTCATTTTTCGCAGAATTTAACGCGCGCCATTGAGTCTTGCATTAATAGCTTGCAGGAGAAATAAGCTGTTCCTATGCGCTTGGTGCGGATGGGCGTAAATGCCCAACAAACTGTTCTGTTGCGGCATGCCAAGAGAATCGTTCGGCGTGTTGGCGCGCTGCAGTGCGTGGGATATTCAACGCAGCCATGCAAGCCTCTCGTAAATCCGTATGCATCACACCGCCAGCTGAATCCGTTGGCACATCACCCAATACATCAATCGGCCCGGTGACGGGGTAAGCCGCTACCGGCAAACCACACGCCATGGCTTCCAGGAGTACCAAACCAAACGTGTCGGTCTTGCTGGGAAAAACGAACACACTTGCAGAGGCATAGACTTCCGCCAATGCGGGTTGATCCAGCACGCCCAGGTAATTGACCTTCGGGTATTTTGTACGCAGTCCGACTAGGGCTGGGCCATCGCCGGCTACCCATTTTGAGCCGGGTAAGTCGAGCTCAAGAAATGCCTCGATATTTTTTTCCACAGCCACACGGCCGACATACAAAAAAATTGGCGGCGCAGAATCTAGGCACTTGCATGTCTGCATTTGAAAAACATCTAGATCTACCCCGCGCGACCAAAGCACGACATTGTCAAAGCCGTAGGCTTCGAGGTCATATTTCACCCGAGGCGTTGGTGCCATCACCGCGCGCGAGGGTGCATGAAACCAGCGCAGAAAGCGATAAGTCCACGCCAGGGGAATGCCGAAACGCGCTTGCACGTATTCGGGAAATCGCGTGTGGTAAGCGCTAGTGAATGGCAAACGATGTTGTAGCGCAAAACGTCGCGCAGCCAAACCGAGCGGACCTTCAGTCGCGATGTGCAGCGCATCCGGTGCATAATCGAGAATGCGCTTAGCGACAGCCTTACCCGGTAGGAGAGACAGCCGGATATCTGGGTAGGTGGGGCAGGGTAGCGTGCGAAATTCCAATGGAGATAGAATATTCACAACGTGTCCCATGCGCTCCATCTCGCGTTTGGTGGTGGAAAGCGTTCGCACGACGCCATTGACCTGCGGGCGCCAAGCATCCGTCACGATCATCACTTTCATACGGGCTCCTTGGTAAGATTGGCCTTGGCGTCAGTACGCCGTTTCTGCGCTGGCGTATCCAGCAAATGCGTCCAGTAAATTATTTCCAATTGGCCGTCGACGGTTTCCGCGAGCGCCGACAGGCTCTCTACCCAGTCGCCGTCATTGCAGTAAATCAAGCCGTCCATGATACGGATCTCAGGCTTATGAATATGCCCGCAGACCACACCGTCGCATTGGCGGCGTTTGGCTTCTTCTGTCATCACTGTTTCGAAAGCGGTGATAAAGCTGACCGCATTTTTGACTTTGTGCTTGAGGTATTGTGACAGCGACCAGTAGGGGTAGCCGAAGTGTGCGCGTACCCAGTTGAACCAGCGATTCATCACCAACGTCAGGGTGTAGAGGGAGTCGCCCAGATACGCCAGCCAGCGCGCATGCTGCATCACGCCATCGAAAAGATCGCCATGTGTCACCAACAGCCGCTTACCGTCTGCGGTGACATGAATCACTTCGTCCGCCACCGTAATATCGCCGAAGGCCAAGCCGATAAATTGCCGCGCCATGGAATCGTGATTGCCCGGCACATACACCACCCGCGTACCCTTACGTGCCTTGCGTAATAATTTTTGCACCACATCGTTGTGCGACTGTGGCCAGTACCACCCTTTGCGCAATTGCCAACCATCCAGAATATCGCCCACCAGATACAGCGTATCCGACTCGTGATGCTTCAGAAAATCCAACAGATAATTAGCTTGGCAACCGGCCGTGCCCAGATGAATATCGGAAATCCAAATCGTGCGGTAATGATGTGGTTTATCGATTGAAGGCGGAATGTTTACGGCAGATGTGGGCACGCTGCAGCTTGTTGCTGTTGGTTTCGTGCGTGCATCCATAGAGGCATCGGGATTACGCAGTAGGCCGGTAAATTGATCTGACATGCGCGCATGAAGCCACAGCGATGTGACAAGCGTGTGACTCAA
>JAHECG010000063.1 GCA_024641855.1 Betaproteobacteria bacterium
TTCGGTGTCGGCACTTCAATACTTTCAGTTAACTAGACCCAGGGTTTAACCCCTAAATCCAGCCACCCAGGTACCAAGCACCCACACCTATCGGCTGTTTGAATTTTTAAAGAACAGGTCGCGGTCTGAATTGCGAAGGCCGCATTATACGTACTGAAAAATCTGGGTCAAGCAATTTTCATCAGAATTTCATAATGAAGATATTTACTAAAGAATTTTTTGCGTCTGCTTCCTCAGATTCTTCAACAGCTACCACTCTAGGGAGACAGTAATTCCGTTGTTGCCTAACGCAGACAAATAAGCAAATGGGGCGGCTATATGCTTGCACGGCACAATTTACCAATCACCAGTTCAGCAGCATACTGTGGGGCACGGTGACAAATCCGCCAAGCGCCCTCAAAATCGTCCGAAACAAAATGCCCATACACATGAAAGAAACACCCCTGAATCTATCAATCCAACCCGGCATTGGTCGGCAACTAGCGTTGTCGATCCTGGCATTCAGTTCTGTGGTAACCCTGGTTTTCACCGTGATTCAATTATCCATCGAATTCAACCGCGACGTGGCGGGAATCGAAGGCACCCTTGACCAGATCCGTTCCAGCTATGCAAACAGCCTCTCCAGCAGCCTGTGGGTTACCAGCGAAAGCGATGTACGAATTCAACTGAGCGGCATTTTGCGCTTGCCGGATATGCAATATCTGGAAATCCGCTCCACGGAAAACAAGACCATTTCCGTCGGCTCTCGCGGGGATTCACACATTCTTAGCCAGGAAACCCCCTTATATTACGAGCATCGGGGTCAGCAAATCCTAGTGGGGAAACTGATTGCCGTCGCCAGCCTGGAAGGAGCCTACACGCGGCTCAAGGACAAGGTTGTCATCATTCTTATCACGCAGACCCTAAAAACATTTCTGGTATCCCTGTTTATCCTGTTCTTGTTCCAGATACTGGTCGGACGACATTTGAAGAAAATCGCCCAATATTCCGAAACGCTGGAAGCTGAATCAGACAACCCACCCCTCGTTCTGGATCGCGATGGGAAAACCGAAGCCCGGAAAGATGAGCTGTATCAACTGGTCGAATCACTCAATGGCATGCGCGAACGTTTGACCAGTGCCTATCGAGATTTGCACGCAAGCGAAGCCCTGCTGCGCCACACTCAGTCCGTGGCGTCGGTCGGCAGCTGGTACATCAACATCCCGGCCCAGGAATTGATCTGGTCCGAGGAAACCTACCTTTTATGCGGCATTCCCAGAGGCACGCCACTCAGTTACGAAACCTTCCTCAATTGCGTGCATCCCGATGACCGGGATTTGGTCGACCATGCCTGGCGGGATGCACTCAAGGGCGCGTCCTATCATATAGAACATCGCATCCTCGCGAATGGCCAGACACGCTGGGTGGAGGAGCTCGCGGATCTGGAGTTCGATGCGAAAGGCAGGCTGCTTGCCGGAACAGGATCGATGCAAGACATTACCATTCGCAAACAGGCGGAAGATGCACTGCGCGCCAGCGAGCAAGAGTTGCGCACCATTCTGGACAGCGTCGACGCCTACATTTATATGAAGGACACCAATGGACGTTACCTGTTCGCGAACCGAGCCGTGCGGGAACTGTGGCACGCCGAGATGAAAGACATTGTTGGTCATAACGACGAAAAGTTCTTCGACGCACAGACCGCCGCCGCCATCCGCAACGTCGACCGCACGGTATTTGAGAACGGCGAAATCGTGCGCTCACTGGAAACCAACACTTTACCGGAAACCGGCAATACCTACGTCTATCAGTCCACCAAACTGCCGCTGCGACGCGAAGATGGCAGCATCTATGCCCTGTGCGGAATTTCCACCGACATCACCGAACTCAAGCAGCATCGCGACCATCTTGAAGAACAGGTTGAAATCCGGACACGCGAACTGGAACAAGCCAAGGAAATCGCTGAAACTGCCAATGTCGCCAAATCCGCATTCCTTGCCAACATGTCGCATGAAATCCGCACACCGCTGCATGCCATCACTGGCATGGCGCAACTGATCCGACGCTCAGGCGTCACTGAGAAACAAACGCAACATCTCGACAATATCGACAGTGCCAGCAAGCATTTACTGAATATCCTCAATGCCATTCTGGATCTATCCAAGATCGAGGCCGGAAAATTCGAGCTTGAAGAACTCGCAATCAATGTGAATAGCCTCATAGCCTCGACTGCGGAGATCGTGGCTGAACGCGCGCGGGAAAAACATTTGGATTTACGGATTGAGATACCTTCAAGCCTCCCAACGATACTGGGCGATGCGACCCGACTGCAGCAAGCCATCCTGAACTATGCCGGCAATGCCGTTAAATTTACCGACTCCGGCAGCATCACTCTACGCGCCATGGTTGCCGAAGAAACCGACCTTGATGTGCTGCTGCGTTTTGAAGTACAGGATACTGGCGTTGGCATTTCTCCTGAAACCGCATCGCGCCTGTTCTCGGCCTTCGAGCAGGCAGATAACTCCACCACTCGAAAATATGGCGGTACCGGGCTTGGGCTGGCCATCTCAAAGAAGTTGGCGCAACTGATGGGGGGCAATGTGGGCGTCATCAGCCAGCCCAGTGGCGGAAGCACGTTCTGGTTCACTGCTCGCTTCAAGAAAACCACCACGCAAAATACTGCCCCGTCCGCAACGCCAACGGAGTCGGCCGAAATGACACTTATCCGGACTTGCAAGGGCCGTCGCATTCTCTTGGTCGACGACGAACCCTTCAACCGTGAACTTGCTGCCGAATTCATGCGCGACCTGGAACCCAAACTGGATGTTGTTGAAAACGGACTAGAAGCTCTGGAGTTGGTTAGCCAACACGATTTCGATTTGATCCTCATGGACATGCAAATGCCCATCATGAACGGCCTTGATGCGACACGCCACATTCGGCAACTGCCCCACGCCACCAAAGTACCCATCGTCGCCATGACTGGCAACGCCTTCGCGGAAGACAGGCGGCGTTGCGAGGAGGCCGGAATGAATGATTTCATCGCCAAACCATTCAAGCCCGAGGATTTTTTTAAAGTATTACTCAAGTGGCTATCGAAACCGACAAGATAAGCGACGCTGCAGGCATAAAATATGCCAATTGCAATAGTTCGAATTTTGCTTATAGTAGCGTTCATTCAAGCCGCTAAACCAACCCGACCTGCTATCCGAAATCCAGGAGTGACTATGAAATTGCCTGTCTCTTCCATCATCACACGACTGATTGCTTTCTCTCTCGCCCTGTCGAGCGGTTTCGCATTCGCAGCCAAGCCGGATTGTTCACGCCCCCTGACGCTGGCTTACCACGATCATGGCATGCTTTATTCCACCAAGCTGGATCAAGGCATCGACAGGGACGTGGCGATGGAAATGATCCGACGCAGCGGCTGCAAGGTAGAAACCAGCGTCATGCCCCGCTCCAGGATCTGGCTGTGGATTGAATCTGGGCAACTGGATTTCAGCATGTCCGGCATCACCAATGCCGAGCGCGACAAGTTTGCCGATTTCTCCTGGTACCTCTATAACAAGTACTACTTTTTGGTGCGCCAGGACAGCAAAGCTCAAACACTAGATGAATTCGAGAAAAATCCGAAGTTGGAGATTGGCGCCATTCGCAGTTTCCGCTACAGCAAGAATGCCAATCTTCTGGTTGATCGCCTGACGGCGCAGAAGCGCGCGATCGAAGTGCCAAATCACGCGCAACTGCTGAACATGATAAAACTGAATCGGATCCAGGGCATGATCATCGAACCATTCAACTACACGCAAGTGGACAATCAGGCCTTGCAGGACATTACGCGCATCATCGACACCGGCGATGCACCGGTTTTGCATGGATTGATCATGTCAAAGAAATCGCTGCCCGAAGTAGAACGCAAAAAATGGGCATCCATTATCGACGGCATGCACCGGGATGGCACCATACAGAAAATTTTGCGCAAGTATTTCGATCAGGACATGGCAAGTTCCATGGTCAATTTCTGACCAGGCGCATGATCCGCTACTGATATCTTAAATCCGTTGTGTCTGCCTAAAAGCTGAACGAATTTAGTTGGCTGGAAAATCTGAGCGAGGTCTGACTTTATGGACAGGAAAGTCATCAAGATGAAGCCGCCATCTCAGCGCCGCCACAAACCTGCACAGGTAGCACAAAAATACAGCAGCTATTAAGTAATCGTGATACGGGCAAATTTGCGTTTGCCCACTTGCAGCACTACCGGCTCACCCGGCAGTAAGGCCAACCCCTTATCGGAAACTTTTTCCCCATTCAATTTCACCCCCCCTTGCTCAATCATTCTCACGGCTTCAGACGTGCTCGCCGTTAAGTTGGATTGTTTGAGCGCCTGGCCAATGACCAGACCTTGCGGCCCGCCAACCAGAGAGATTTCTTGGATATCCTCCGGGATCGCCCCTCCCCGATGTCGCGCCTCAAAATCGGCCAGGGCTTTTTCCGCAGCCGCGCGATCATGGAAACGTGCAACGATCTCTTGCGCGAACGTCACCTTGATATCGCGCGGATTGCGCCCTGCGGCAACATCCTGCTTCCACTTCGCGACGGTTGCCAAAGACTCAAACGATAGTAACTCTATATAACGCCACATTAAATCGTCGGACACGGACATCAACTTGCCGAACATTTCATTCGGCGGTTCGTGAATACCTATATAGTTTCCCAGTGACTTGGACATTTTCTGTACGCCATCCAAACCTTCTAAGATCGGCATGGTTAATACGACTTGCGGCGCCTGCCCATAGTGCTTCTGTAGCTCGCGCCCGACCAACAGATTGAATTTTTGATCGGTGCCACCCAGCTCGATATCCGCTTTCATGGCCACCGAATCGTAGCCCTGTATGAGCGGATACAAGAATTCGTGGATCGCAATCGGTTGTCCGCCGCTATAGCGTTTATGGAAATCATCCCGCTCCAACATGCGGGCAACGGTGTGTTTAGCCGCCAGCGACACTAGGTCGGAAGCCTTCATCTCCCCCATCCAACTGGAGTTGAACATCACCAGCGTCCGCTCTGGGTCGAGAATCTTGAAGATTTGCGCCTCATAACTACGCGCATTCTCGATTACTTGATCACGTGTCAGGGGTGGTCGGGTTGCGCTTTTACCAGTGGGGTCGCCGATCATGCCGGTGAAATCGCCAATCAGGAACATGGCCTCGTGGCCCAAATCCTGAAGCTGACGCATCTTATTCAATAAGACCGTATGGCCAAGGTGCAAATCAGGCGCCGTCGGGTCAAAACCGGCTTTGACCCTCAGCGAGCGACCGCTGGCGAGTTTTTGTTTTAATTCTTCTTCTAATAGTAGCTCGTGGCAACCACGCTTGATTATCTGGAGCGCTTCTTCAACGGAGGTCATGTATATCTTTATATATGTGGGTTGAAAAGGAATGCCGAGTATTAGATTTTCATTAAATACCAGCACTTAGATCATGACAGCAATGTATTTTGCCGAGATAACTTTCTCTGTTATCCTCTGGGCTGTTTTAAATAATGAGCCTGCTATGCAAGATAACGAAGCAATAATTCTAGCGCAAAAACAAACGCCAGAAACCAGAATCATCCCACTACGTTGGCTGGTTGGCCTATCCACTTTACCGTTATTAGGCATGGCTGTTGCATTTGGCATTGCGCCTGCAACGGATACACGTCCAGTAGAACTCAAAACCGTTATTGAAAATATCGCACTGCCACAAGCCGATATTTTGAACAAAGACGATAATGCCTATTGGCGTGAAGTGCGCATTCAGCGTGGCGACACGATTGGCAGCTTGCTCAACCGCTTGCAGATTGAAGATACGGCAGCCGTTAACTTTCTGCGCAGCGCAAAAGACGCTAAAACGCTTTATCAACTTATTCCCGGCCGTAGCGTACGTGCTAAAACCACCGAAAACGGCGAGTTAATTGCTTTACGCTACATCGCCTCCGACAACACACAACTAACCGTAGACCGTACCGGTAATGATTTCAAAGCTTCCGAGCAAGCCGCCCCGTTGGATGCACGCGTTGTAATGAAATCCGGTGAAATTCGTAGTTCATTATTTGGCGCAACCGATGCCGCTGGGGTACCAGACGCAATCGCTTCGCAGATGGCCGAAGTATTTTCCTCTGATATCGACTTTCATTTAGATATCCGCAAAGGTGACCGCTTCGCTGTGGTTTATGAAATGCTATACAGCAATGGGGAACCGGTAAAACCCGGTCGCGTACTCGCAACCCAATTCGTCAATCAAGGTAAAACCTACCGTGCCGTCTATTTTAAAGATCGCGATGGTCGCGAAGGTTATTACACCCCTGAAGGTAATAACCTGCGTAAAGCCTTCCTGCGCTCGCCGCTAGAGTTTTCTCGTATCACCTCTGGCTTTACCAATGCACGCTTTCACCCCGTGCTCAAAACATGGCGCGCGCACAAAGGCGTTGACTATGGTGCACCAACCGGCACGCGTGTTCGCGCCACCTCCGATGGCACCATCGCTCTCGCGGGTCGGCAAAGCGGCTATGGCAACATCGTTGTCATTCAGCACAAAGGTAGTTTCAGCACCGCCTACGGCCACCTTTCCGCCTTTGCCAAAGGCTTGCACAAAGGTTCGCGAATTAACCAAGGCGACGTGATCGGTTATGTTGGATCCACAGGAATGGCGACTGGCCCGCACCTGCATTACGAATTCCGCGTGGCTGGTGTGCAGCGCAATCCGTTAACCGTTCCCATGCCGCAATCTTTCCCGATCGCAGCACAATATAAGAACGAATTTTTTGCTGCCATCAAACCTTTGGGCAGCCAACTCGAGTTATTAAGCGGCTTGAATCTCGCCAGCATCGAATAGTTTCCCAGCCACAATAAAGCACGCCTTAGGGCGTGCGGCCTGCGGGCAATCCCATGCCACATAACGCTTCTCACTTATTTATCGGCATTATGTCCGGCACCAGCCTGGAT
This sequence comes from Betaproteobacteria bacterium, assembly GCA_024641855.1. Taxonomy (GTDB): domain Bacteria; phylum Pseudomonadota; class Gammaproteobacteria; order Burkholderiales; family Thiobacteraceae; genus RBG-16-58-11. The sequence continues at coordinate 6,962 of JAHECG010000063.1, forward strand.
GGCGTGGATGCCGTACTTGCCGATTTTAAAGACACCTATCCCAAACTTCTCGCCAGCCAGCATATCGGGTTCGATCCTGACCTTCGAACTGAGTTATTAGCGCTAAATCTGACGGGTGAAAACGAGTTAGAGCGATCCGCGTTAGCGGCAAATCACTTAGCACAACACTATACAAAAGCAGTTCAAAGCTTGTTGGCGCAGACAGCAAAAAAGCCTAGTGAAATTGCCGCCATCGGTTGCCACGGCCAAACCGTGCGCCATCGCCCTGAATTAGGCTATACCTTGCAGTTGAATAATGGCGCACTGCTGGCCGAATTGACTGGAATTACCGTCATTGCAGATTTTCGCAGCCGCGATATTGCGGCAGGCGGGCAAGGTGCCCCACTCGTGCCGGCCTTTCATGCGGCCGTATTTCATCACCCTAACATTCATCGGGTGATCGTCAATATCGGCGGCATCGCCAACCTCACCCGCTTGCCCAGTAGTGGCCCTATCATTGGTTTCGATTGCGGCCCAGGTAATGTGCTGCTGGATACGTGGTGTGCTGCGCATCAAGGCAAAGCTTTCGATGAGAACGGCGCCTGGGCCACCAGTGGGAAAGTCATTCCAGAATTACTAACCGCCATGTCGGAAGACCCCTTTTTCAAACAGCCACCGCCCAAAAGCACTGGGCGCGACCTATTCAATTTCGCATGGCTGCAACAATTTTTGCGCACCGAATACGCACCACAAGACGTGCAAGCCACGCTACTGAAATTGACGGTTAACGGCATTTGGCAAGCGGTTCAAGAAAATTGCGGCGGCGCACAAGAAATCTATGTCTGTGGCGGCGGTGCACGCAATGGAGCTCTAATCAATTCCCTACGCCATGCCTTTGCGACAAATGCCGTTCCTGTTGCATTAACCGATGCGTTGGGCGTAGCCGCAGAACACGTAGAAGCACTGGCCTTTGCATGGCTAGCGCGCCAAACGACTTGCGGAGAAGCCGGAAATTTGCCCGCCGTCACAGGCGCAAGACATGCTTGCATCCTTGGCGCTATCTATCCCGCCAATCTGCGTTGAGTGTCGATTTATGTCGTTTTACGCAAAGCACTAAACCACGGCATAATCCGAAGCTTCAATTCGTTTTATTCTATCGAGCTAAGCTCGGCAACAGGGGAAATTCATGCGCACTTTGATTTGCGGCTCGCTTGCCTACGACAACATTATGGTGTTTCACGACCAATTCAAAAACCATATCCTGCCGGACAAGATCCACATCCTGAATGTTTCCTTTTTAGTACCCGATATGCGCCGTGAGTTTGGCGGCTGCGCTGGGAATATTGCTTTTAACCTTCAATTATTGGGGGGGCAACCAATTATCATGGCCACCGTTGGCGACGATTTCGCGCCCTACACCACGCGCTTACAAAACTTGGGGTTGGAGCAAACGCACGTACGTCCCATCGCCAATACCTTTACGGCCCAAGCCTTCATCACCACCGACCTGGACGACAATCAAATCACCGCGTTCCATCCCGGCGCAATGAACTATTCGCATCAAAACCAAGTCAGCGACGCAAAAGATATCAAGCTCGGCATTGTTGCGCCCGATGGCCGCGATGGCATGTTGCAGCACGCCAAGCAATTTCATGAAGCGGGGATCCCATTTGTGTTTGATCCCGGCCAAGGCTTGCCGATGTTTAACGGCGAAGAACTTCTAAACTTTGTAGAGTTAGCGGACTATGTGGCACTCAACGACTATGAAGCCGAGCTCATCCAGGATCGCACAGGGAAAACGCTTGAGGAACTTTCCAAACGCGTCAAAGCCTTAATCGTTACGCTGGGCGCCAATGGGTCAGCCATTTATGTCGATGGTAAACCGATCGACATCCCACCCGTTAAAGCTCAACAAGTCGTCGATCCAACGGGTTGTGGTGATGCCTTCCGCGGTGGCTTGCTCTATGGCATTGTAAATGGGCTAAACTGGAAGTGTACCGGGCAACTGGCCAGCTTGATGGGCGCACTGAAAATCGCCCAACGTGGTGCGCAAAACCATGGCGCACTACGTGAAGAAATCGCAACACGAGTTCAAACTGAGTTTGGATTTTCTATTTAAACCAAGAAAGGGTACATCATGACCATCATCCGAAATCTAGCCCTAACGGGGATATTGGCTGCCACGACAATACTGGCAGGCTGTCCCGCCAGTACTTCCGGTAGCGCCTATACGCGAGGGCAAGCGCGCCAAGCACAAGAAGTCCAATTGGGGGTCGTAGAAAGCGTACGCGAGGTGCAAATCGAAGGCACCAAAACCCCAATCGGTGCGGGTGCCGGCGCCATCGTCGGCGGCGTGGCCGGCAGCACGCTTGGCAGAGGCAGGGGCAGTACCGTCGGTGCCGTTGTGGGTGCAGTTGCGGGTGGTTTGGCCGGTAGCGCCATCGAAGAAGGCGTCACCCGGAAAAAAGGCTTAGAGATCACCGTTAAGCTGGATAATGGCAGATTGCTCGCTGTTACCCAGGAAGCCGATGAAAACTTCCGCCCTGGCGAACGCATTCGGATATTAACCGGTGGCGGCGTCACGCGCGTTACGCACTAAGTACATTCCATAAATAAACAGCGCCTCATGGCATAATGAGGCGCTGTTTTTTTGATTCCAAGGATAATTCACATGAAGTCCATCGAGCATTTTCTGGAAGTACTAATTTTCAATAGCCGTTGGTTGCTGGCTCCTTTTTATCTTGGGCTGGTGCTGGGTATCGTGCTCCTGCTTGCTAAGTTCGGGCAAGAACTTCTGCATATTGTGCCGCACGCAATGACGCTGAGCGAAAGTGATGTGGTTCTAGCAATATTGACGCTGGTCGATATTTCTCTGGTAGCTAATTTGCTAATTATTATCATTTTCAGCGGTTATGAAAACTTTGTCTCAAAAATTGATACGGGCGATCACGAAGATCGTCCCGAATGGATGGGTAAAGTCGACTTCTCCGGTCTGAAGATCAAAGTGATCGCATCCATCGTTGCGATCTCAGCGATTGAATTACTCAAAGGTTTTGTGAACGTTAGCAATATTGTTCAATCCGCAGCAGATGTCCCAGCAGTTTGGTCGGAAGCGGATCAGGCATTAGCGTGGAAAGTCGGCATTCATTTAGTCTTAGTCGTTTCGGGTGTACTGTTCGCCTGGATGGATAAGGTCTCGGAAAGCACGCATATTGCAAAGTCCGTGCATAACAGCAAACACGAATAAATCCCATGGCCGCACCTAAGCGTTGTGCCTGGTGCGGCGACGATCCGCTCTACATCGCCTACCACGATCAAGAATGGGGCGTGCCATCACATGACGATGCGCACTTGTTCGAGATGTTGATCTTGGAAGGTCAACAAGCCGGCTTAAGCTGGATTACCATTTTGAAGAAGCGTGAAAATTTCCGCGCGGCTTTGGATGGCTTCAACCCTGAACGTATTGCTACTTACCCCCCGGCCAAAATCGAAGCCCTCATGCAGGATGCCGGTATTATCCGCAACCGCTTGAAACTCAATGCTGCCGTTAAAAACGCGCGCGCAGTTCTCGAGGTGCAAGCTGAGTTTGGCAGTTTCGACCGCTACATCTGGTCGTTCGTCGGTGGCCAGACGCAACAAAATCACTTCCACACGCTACAAGATATTCCCGCAACCAGCGTCGAATCAGACGCCATGAGTAAAGCCTTGAAGAAGCGCGGCTTTACGTTTGTCGGCTCAACGATTTGTTATTCCTTTATGCAAGCCGTAGGTATGGTCAACGATCATCTGCTGGAATGTCATCGCCACGCCGCTTGCAGCGCACTAGCTTAATCAGGTTTTAACCAGACCGTAACCAAACCGCAATATCGCTCCCGTAACTTGCTCGTCAACACAACAAGACGAGACCCATGATGTTACGCGAAGATTTTCGACTGCTCGCTGAACGCAAAACACCCCAACTCAGCATTGCCATCGCGCGCAACAAGGCCGAAATGCGTGAAGCCCAACGTTTGCGTCACCAAGTCTTCTCAGAAGAAATGGGCGCACACTTAAACAGCACGCTGCCGGGTATTGACCAAGATCTATTCGATCCCTATTGCGAACATCTCATCGTGCGCGATCATGAAAGTGGTGCGGTCGTCGGCACCTACCGCCTGTTAAGCCCGAAAATGGCACAACGCGTCGGCGGCTATTATTCCGAAACTGAATTCGATCTGACGCGACTGAATCATTTGCATGACAGCATGTTGGAAGTCGGTCGTTCCTGCGTGCATCCTCAGTACCGAAACGGCGCAACCATCGGGCTACTCTGGTCTGGCGTGATGCACTATATGCAGCAACAGGGATACGCCTACCTGATCGGCTGTGCCAGCATCAGCATGAAAGACGGCGGCCACATGGCGGCCAGCATCTATCGACGTTTGAGCCAAGAGCACATGAGTCCGAGAGAATGGCGCGCCTTTCCGCGCAATCGCTTGCCACTGGAGTCATTAAACAGCACACTGATTACACCTTTACCGCCGCTCATCAAAGGCTATATGCGGCTAGGCTGCTTGGTGTGCGGTGAGCCCGCCTGGGATGCCGATTTCAATACGGCGGATTTGTTGTTGTTATTACCGCTCTCTATAATGAATAAACGTTACGCAAGGCATTATCTCGATAAACATGACACTGCCTCCCACCCCCAAGAGCATCCGTTTACTGCGCATCCTGCGCGTTAGTCTGCATCTAATTTGGGGCGTTTTCATTGCCAGTATCGTATTTCGCCTCACCCCGAAAGCGTGGCACAACCGCATCGCGCAACGCTGGGCACAGAAAATTCTGGCGATGCTGGGAATCCATATTCATCGGCATGGCACGATGCCGGATCTCCATACGCGTGGCGCAATCATCGTATCGAACCATATGTCGTGGCTGGATATCTGGCTCATTTATTCAATCCGCCCAGTACGCTTTATCTCCAAAGCCGATGTGCGAAACTGGCCAGTCATCGGCTTTCTCGCGCAGCAAAGCGGAACGCTATTCATTCAACGTGAACGCCGTCACCATACCGCTGAAATTCTGCAACAAGCTGCAGAACTATTGAAAGAAGGCGATTGCATCGGCCTATTTCCGGAAGGAACGACCACCGATGGAACGCGTTTGTTACCGTTCCATTCCTCCTTGTTTCAAGCAGCAGTCATACACCAAGCACCCGTAGAATTATTTACGATTCGCTATTACCTGCCCGATGGCAGCATCGATACCGCACCGGCTTATCATGGCAATCTGACGTTGGTCGAATCGTTTCGCAACGTGCTGGCGCGGCGCCACATTCAAGTCGACATCACCTGCCTCGGTACGCTCGACACGCATGGCAAAACGCGACGCGAAATCACCCTAGCCGCAGAGACAGCTATCGCCACGCATTTAAATCTGCCTGCTCCACACAAGACACCTGGAACACCTGCCGATCCTCCAATCGCAGCGCCGACAACTGGCCGCCCCACAGACAGCCCGTATCCAGCGCCACATGCCGACTCCCCACATTAAGCCCGAGCGCCGACCAATGGCCAAACACGATATTGGCTTTTGCGCTTTTACGGCCAGGCACTTCGTACCAGGGTAAGGTTTTCTTCGGGCGGTCTTGCACCGCGCCCTTATGGCTAAAATCCATCACCCCGTCTGCCGAGCACACGCGCAGTCGCGTCATGGCATTGGTAATCACGCGCAAGCGATCCATACCCGTCAACTCATTATCCCAATGGTCGGGTTTATTCCCGTATAAATGCTGGAGAAAATCGCGATAATTGTCTGCGCGCAAGGCCGTTTCCACTTCCTGACCTAAGCGCAAAGCCTTTTTTACACTCCACTGCGGCAACAGCCCCGCATGCACCAACACCCAATCGCCTTCGGCATAGATCATGCGCTGCTGACGCAGCCAATCGAGCAACTCAGTACGCTCCGGCACTACCAAGATTTCGTTCAAGGTATCGCCACGATGCAACGGCACAAAGCCCTCAGCCACCGCCAGCAAATGCAAATCGTGATTCCCCAACACCGTGATCACGCGATCGCCCAAAGACTTGGCCCATTGCAATACTTGCACCGAATCCGGACCCCGATTGACCAAGTCCCCAACCAGCCATAAACGGTCTTGCGCTGGATTAAATTTAATTGTTTCCAGCAACTGAGTCAGGGCTTGAAAACAGCCTTGAATGTCGCCGATAGCATAAGTCGCCATTTAGAACCTATATCACCACAGAGATCGCAGAGTCCACCGAGAAAACCCAGAAAATTTTCTGGGTTAAATACGGTTTTGATTTTTTACGCATGCCTGCATTTTACCGACAGCCACCAAAGCTGCCCATGTTAAAATGCAAGCGTGTCACAGCAATCTTTCCGTAACTCGCAAACTCCCTTCGATGGTCTGAATGCCCCGCAACGTGAGGCAGTGAAGCATCTTGATGGCCCCTTGCTCGTCCTCGCCGGCGCCGGCAGCGGCAAGACGCGCGTCATCACGCAAAAAATCGCCTATTTGATCGGCACCTGCGGCTACCAGCCGCAGCATATCGCCGCGATTACCTTCACCAATAAAGCCGCGAAAGAAATGCGCGAGCGCGCCTCGAAATTATTGGATAAAAAAGCGACTGAAGGCCTAACGGTCACCACCTTCCACTCGTTGGGCATGCAAATCCTACGCCAGGAAGCCAAACTCATCGGCTATAAATCGCAATTCTCGATTCTCGATGCAGCCGATAGTATGTCGGTCCTATCCGACATCATGAAGACCACCGACAAAGCCGAGTTGAAACGTGTGCAATACCGCATCTCGCGCTGGAAAAACGATTTAATCGCGCCCGAATATGCGGCGCTGAATGCCGCCGATGCGCCCGAGCACGCCAGCGCCAAGCTGTATCAGCGCTACCAGGACACCTTGCGCGCTTATCAGGCGTTCGATTTCGACGACTTGATTCGCGTGCCAGTGGAAATATTCGAGAAAGAGCCAGAAGCCTTGGGTAAGTGGCAAGACAAGCTGCGCTATTTGTTGATCGACGAATACCAAGACACCAACACTTGCCAATATCGGTTGCTGAAACTCCTCGCCGGGCCGCGCGCCGCCTTCACTGCGGTGGGCGATGACGACCAATCCATCTACGCTTGGCGCGGCGCCAATGTCGATAACCTGCGTTTGCTGCGCGACGAATATCCGAAACTGGCCGTGATCAAACTGGAGCAAAACTATCGCTCTACGGTACGCATCCTGGAAGCGGCCAACCATCTGATCGCGCACAACCCCAAGCTGTTCGAGAAAAAACTCTGGAGCGAGCTTGGCTATGGCGACCCGATTCAAGTCATCGCCGCCAAAGACGACGAAGAGGAAGCCGAAACCATCGTGCGCCGCATGATGGCGCAGCGCTTCGAGCAGCGCAGCAAATGGTCGGACTTTGCCATTCTGTATCGCGGCAACCATCAAGCGCGCATCTTCGAAGAAAAGTTACGCGCCGAGCACATCCCTTATGTGCTCTCCGGTGGTCAATCGTTTTTCGATCGGGCCGAGATCAAAGACATCATCGCCTACCTGCGTTTGCTGTTGAACTCGGACGACGATCCAGCGTTTATCCGCGCGATTACCACACCCAAACGCGGCATCGGCAACCAAACTTTGGAGAAGCTGGGCCATTATGCCGCAGGCCGCAATGTCAGCTTGTTCGCTGCAGTATTCGAGGCCGGCCTGGCGGCGCAATTACAAGCCAAGCAACTCGAATCGCTCACCGAGTTTTGCAACTTCATCAACAATATCGAATACCGCGCTGCACACGAACCCGCAGGTGTGGTGCTCAAGGATTTAGTGCGCGCCATCGGCTACGAGCTTTATCTATTCGATAGTGAGGAAGAACGCGTAGCGAAAGTCCGCTGGGAAAATGTCACCACCTTCATGGATTGGCTTACGCGCAAGGGTGAAGAAGACGAAAGCAACCTGCTCAAGCTAGCGCAAACCGTTGCCTTGCTCTCCATGATCAATAGTGGCGAAGAAGAAACCGACGCGGTACGCCTATCCACGCTGCATGCTGCCAAAGGCTTGGAATTTCCCCATGTGTTTTTAGTCGGCACCGAAGAAGGCATCCTGCCGCACCGCGAAAGCATCGACAATGGTCAGGTGGAAGAAGAGCGCCGTCTAATGTATGTCGCCGTCACGCGCGCACAACGCACCTTCACCATCAGCTATTGCGAGAAACGCAAACGCGCACGCGAAATGCAAAGCTGCGAGCCTTCGCGCTTTATCAATGAATTGGGTAGCGAACATGTACGCAGCAAAAAAAACAACGCCGACCCCGTCGCGGCAAAGCAGCATGGCAACGACCGCCTCGCACAATTGAAAGCGATGCTGGCGAGCAAAACACCGGCTGAGTAAGCATCGCCCCTTAATTACGGACATAAAAAACGCGGGTTAGCTCCCGCGTTTTTTACTTAGACCAACCAAATTAACATTGCTTTTGGGAATCTTTTCCGCACTCACTCGCCGGGTCCTTATTCGTTTTTGCTTGCGCCTGAGCCAACTCAATATCAATCGTGGCATCGGGCGGCGTTACATAGCGGCCTTTACTGTTGACCACCTGAGCTGGCGTCACAATATCGAGCAAGCCACCCCGCTCATCGCTATCCAACTCTACGCCGGAATAATGCAAAGCCGTCAACACGATGGTCGAACAAATATAATCGTGACCAATTTCATCCGGCTTCTTCGGCTTAAGGTTGGAATTCCATAAACCAAACATGCCGGAAAAATCGTAGCCATACCAGTGCCCGGCTTTCTTCATCGCCAGTTGCACAAATTCATTCAAGCGCGTCTTGTCCACGCGCTCCCATTTATTCAGTCGGTAGACATCAAAATTATGCGTTCTTAACGTTTCCAGGCCTTCCTGCATGTTCGGCCCTTTGAAACTTTCGCTGGAAAAAATACGCAGTTGCTTGGTGTTTTCCGGATCGCGCACGACAATCGCCAAGTGCCCATATTTGTATAAGCGATAGGCGACCTTGTTTAACTTGCCAGTAAATATCTCTTTACGCGCCTCCCACTTTCCCAAGCGGTAAGCCAGCACATCGCCTTCTTGCAACTTCCCTAGGGTGCGCTTAAATGCAGCATCATCCATCGCATGCTCAAACGAAAACACCTGCTTGAACTCGGCTAAATCTTCGGGGGCGGCCTTTTTGGATGGGCCATGCGAAGATGGCTTTTCCATCCACTTCAAAATGAACCAACCATTTGATGGCTCTGCCGATTTTGCCGTGGCAGGCGTTTCCTGTTTTTCCATATCGGCGGCGAGTCCCCAACCAGAGAAAAACATCACCGCCATCAAACACACAAACTGGACTAACTGATTTAATCGACTTTGCATCTGGATTCCCCTGCTGATTGCAAACGAAAACAAATCATACCCCTGGCATAAATAAAAAGGCGCGATAAATCGCGCCTTTTTAATCGAACCAACTGCCTATTAATTACTTAGATTTGAAGCTTGCACCACCGGCATTCGCCATATGTGCAACCGCACGCGACATTTCGATATCCGACAATTCCGGATTTCCACCACGCGCCGGCATGGTACGAACGCCGTTAATCGCATTTTTCACCAAGGTATCGAAGCCCAGCGCATTACGCTTGCCCCAAGCTGCCTTATCACCAAATTTCGGCGCATTCAACGCACCCGTGCCATGGCAGGCCGCGCACACTTCGGTATACACCACATCGCCAGCCTTCTCTACGCGCGGTGCACTTGGATCAATCGCTTTTACATCACCAAACGGCTTGATGCGTTCTTGAACTGCTGCATCCGTCATCCGGGGATCATTCTTATCGACATGCCCAGCCTGAAACGCCAGCACCAGTTGTACGATCATTACGATCGCGAGTACCGGCACTGCAAAAACGCCCACTACCGCAGCAAGAATCATTGCTGGGGATGTCGCACACTGACCTTTTTCTTCGCTCATGGTATTGCCCCTACCCTTATCAATCGTTGCCAAAGCTAGCGATTATACTAAAAACCCTGAAACCGACCAAGCTACACATAGAGCACCTTGCAAAACCCGTTATAATTGCCCTTCGCGCGCCCGTAGCTCAGCTGGATAGAGTACTGCCCTCCGAAGGCAGGGGTCGAACGTTCGAATCGTTTCGGGCGCGCCA
>JAHECG010000007.1:0-12667 GCA_024641855.1 Betaproteobacteria bacterium
ACGGGCAAAGACGCCGCGCTCGAAACCTCTATCGCCACCATGACCGACAAGCTGGCTGCCTTGGGTTTCCATGTCGAAGAACGGACTTGGCTCAATCCGGTGGAGGGGATTTGGTCGGTGCATATCAGCGAGCGCGATTGCCCGCTGATGTTCACCAATGGCAAGGGTGCCACCAAGCTGGCAGCGCTGGCGAGCGCGTTGGGCGAGTTTTTTGAGCGACTGTCCTGCAACTATTTCTGGACGCATTATTATCTGGGCGAGGCAATTGCCAATCGCGAATTCACGCATTACCCACGCGAGCAATGGTTTCAGCATGATGAGGATGGCGCTTGGCCGGCGGAATTGCTGACGCCGGAATTGCATGCGTTTTACAACCCGGAAGGCGCAGTGGATGCCAGCGCACTGGTCGATCTGAATTCCGGCAATGCCGAGCGCGGCATTTGCGCGCTGCCGTATATCCGCGAACGCGATGGCGCCAGCGTGTGGTTTCCGGTCAATCTCATCGGCAACTTGTATGTCAGCAACGGCATGTCGGCCGGTAACACGCGCAACGAAGCGCGCACCCAAGCGTTGTCCGAAATCTTCGAGCGTTACGTTAAATTCCGCATCATCGCCGAAGGCCTATGTCTGCCAGAAGTGCCGGAGGAAGTGATCGCACGTTATCCGCGTATTGCGGCGGGGGTTAAAGCGCTACGCGCTGCTGGCTTCGGGATATTAGTCAAAGATGCTTCGCTGGGCGGGCAATATCCGGTGATGAATGTAACGCTGCTCAATCCGCACGATCTCGGTTGCTACGCAAGTTTCGGCGCGCATCCACGGTTTGAAATCGCGCTGGAGCGGGCGCTGACTGAGTTGTTGCAAGGCCGCGCTCTCGAAGAATTGGGCGGCTTTCCCGAGCCGGGTTTTGACCTCGACGAAATCGCACATCCCCAGAATTTGGAAATTCACTTCGTCGACTCCAGCGGCATCATCAGCTGGAATTTTTTGGGGGATAAGCCGGATTTCGAATTTGCCGATTGGAATTTCAGCAATACCACCGATGAAGACTATGCTTGGTCGGTTGAGCGCATCCACGCCGAGGGTAAAGACATCTACGTCGCCGACTACACCCATCTGGGCGTCTACGCTTGCCGCATCTTCGTGCCAGGTATGTCAGAGATTTACCCGGTTGATGATTTGGAGTATGAGAACAATAGCGTCGGCAACGATATTCGCCCGCCGATTTTGCATTTATCCGACTTGGATGACGATGAACGTAAAGACTTGTTGGAAACGCTGAACGAACTCGGTCTCGCCGATCAGCGCCCGGTCGCCGCTTTGATCGGCCTTGCGCCCGATGCCGATTCGTTGTGGAAAGACTTGCGGGTGGGTGAACTGAAATTACTGCTAGCGCTCGCTATCGGTGATGAAGAGGCGATTCGTGAAGGCTGCGACTGGGCGCGCCATTTCGCGCAGTTGAACCCGCAACGTCATCGCGTTTATCTGTGCATCGAAAGCTTGCTGAATCTGAGCGATGCCGCACCCTATACCGATGCCTTGCAACAACTGTACGGTGCTGAAACTTTGCAACAGGCACAAGCGTTGCTCAAGCGCGAGCAGCGCTTCTTTGGCTTGCCCTCACCAGGGCTGGGGTTGGAAGGTTGTGATCTGCATCAGCGTTTGCTGGTCGCTTATGGCAAGTTGCATGCGCATTGATGGCGTTTTGCAACCGAATTCAGACTTTTAAATCGATCTGCTGCACGGTACCGGCACTGCCGTTTTCATTTAAAAAGATGCCGCTGCTGCGCAATACGCCGCCATTCAAATCGAATGGCGTGGCGGTATTACCCAGATAGATGGCGCCAACGCCTACATCTTTGAGTGAAACCAAGCTGCCATTGCCTGTCGCATCCGGCGTAAATATTTGTAGCTGCTGGTACACGGCATCGGCTTCATCGATGAATTGATTGTGGTCGCTATCGTAGGCGGCCAGATCAGCAAAGCCATTACCGCTGTTTGGTCCAAATAGCTCGTTGCCGTTGTTGATTTTGTGATCGCCATTTTTATCCAGTGCGAGAAAACCACTGCCAGGTTGCAACAGCGAGATTTGCTCAGTTTTGCCATCGGCGTTTAAATCAAAGGCGAATTTGAGATCCGATAAAGCTGCGGCATTGCCATTGAAATTCAGCACCAACGGATCTTTTACCCGTGCTGCATCGCCGGCGCGGATGTTTACATCGACTTGTTCCGTATGCGATGTTGCTAAATCGAAAGTGAGCTTAAATCCAATTTCTTGGCCATCTTGGGTGCGGATCACGCCCTCTGCGTTGAAACTGACTTGCTGCTCAATGGTAGTACTCGAATGGTAGTCGTAAGCGAGACTGTAGCCGGCAGATGGCGCTGCGGGTGTTTTGGCATCACCCACATTACTCAGATTGATTGGTGGGGCTGTTTGTACGAAATCCTTCAGCGTTAGTCGATCCAGTTTCTGGCCAGTGAGTCGTTCGATCAAACTGCGCAGGAGTATTAAACGCGGATCGTTGTCGACTTCCTGAGTTGCGTTTTCGATTGCCTTGGCATGCTCGGCTGCAGCTTGTCCGGCATCGGAAATCACCACGGCTGCGCGGCTATTGAGCGGAGTTGGTTGGCTCAGAGAAAATGATAGTGAAGCGTTTTGCTGAGTCGTTTCTTGGCGGCTGAACTGAGCTGCGAAATTGATGCTGGCACTGTCGATGCGCATGGTCGGTACCTCAAATGCAAACTACTTGAGGTCTATATCGACAAGGTATCTTGCGAGGTTGAGCGGCCGAGTGCTAGTTTTTCGCACCTAGGCCCAGGGCGCGAGTACGGGATTGCTCGGCGTTTTGCTTGCCTTGCGCCGGGTCATTCACCAGCCAGCCACTGAGGTTGTCCAGGGTAATGTCGGTGAGCGCACGTATCCAATCCGGGCGCTCGTTTAGGCAGGGTATGTAGTGAAATTCCTTGCCGCCGCTGGTGAGAAAAGCGCTGCGGCATTCCATGGCGATTTCTTCCAAGGTTTCGAGGCAATCCGCGACAAAGCCAGGGCAGACGACATCAACGCGTTGCGTGCCATTGCGGCCTAAATCTTCCAGCGTGGCTTGCGTGTAGGGTTTCAACCATTCGGCACGACCGAAGCGCGATTGGAACGTGAGCATGTATTGCTCGGGTTGCAGCCCGAGTTGTTCCGCCAGCAAGCGCCCGGTTTTTTGACATTCGCAGTGATAAGGGTCGCCTTTATCCAAAGAGAAGCGCGGTACACCGTGAAAGCTCATTACGAGTTTGTCCGGCCGTCCATTTTGCATCCAGTAGTCGTTGATGCTTTGCGCTAGCGCGGCGATGTAGCCGGAGTCGTCGTGATAATGCTTGATCACGCGTAAGGCCGGCAGGTTGCGCATTTTCCCTAAGCTCGCGTACACCGCATCCAAGGCGCTGGCGGTCGAGCTGGCGGCATATTGCGGATAGAGCGGAATCACCAAGATGCGGTCGCAGCCTTGAGATTTAAGTTTTTCCAGTACGCTTTCCACGCTTGGCGAGCCATAACGCATGGCGTAATCCACCACGATAGGTGTGCGAGTGCGTTCACCCAGATAGCCTTGCAGTAATTTAGCCTGATTTTGTGTGTGCACTAAAAGGGGTGAGCCATCCTGCGTCCAAATTTGCGCGTATTTTTCCGCTGATTTTTTGGGTCGCGTATTGAGAATGATCAGATTCAATATCGGCCACCAAACGAAGCGCGGGATTTCAATCACGCGTGAGTCGGATAGAAACTCTTTGAGATAGGGGCGCAGCGCGGCGGCCGTGGGTGCTTCGGGCGTGCCGAGATTGATCAGCAAAATGCCAATCTTGGGAATCGTGCCGTGCGCGTAACTGGGTTCGGGTGAATAGGCCATGCTGAGGTTTCGACTGCTTTTAAAAATTAATGATAGGACAAGGCGCTCGACAACAGCTTGGCGGTGATATCCACAATCGGTATCACGCGGTCGTAAGCCATGCGCGTCGGGCCGATGACGCCGACGGTGCCGATGACTTGGCCGTTGACTTCGTAGGGGGCGGTGACCACGCTGCATTCGTCGAGCGGCATGGCGCCGGATTCGCCGCCGATAAAGATTTGCACGCCTTCGCCGCGCTGGCCGACAGCGAGTAATTGCATCAGTGCGGTTTTTTGTTCAAACAGGGCGAATAACTTGCGCAACTGATCCATATTGCTGGAGAGATCTTGCACATTGAGCAGCTTGCCTTCGCCAGTGATGATGTATTGGTCTTGTGTTTCGTTAAAGGCTTCACTGCCAGCCGTGAGGGCGGCGCTCATCAGCGTGGTCATTTCTTGGCGTAATTTTTTCAATTCGTCGTGGATCGAATCTTTGGCAAGATCCAGCGTGCGCCCAGCATAGTGTTGGTTGAAGAAGTTGGCGGCTTCGACGAGTTCAGACTGACTGTAAGATTGTCCGGGCATCAAGATGCGATTTTGCACCGTGCCATCGGTGGCAACCAGAATCATTAAAATCCGTTGCTCGGATAAATTCAGAAATTCGATATGGCGTACCGCGCTGGCACGTTTAGAGGCCAATACGACGCCAGCAAATTGCGTAAGGTCGGAAACCAAGCGTGCAGCGGAGGTGATTAAACGCTGTGGCTCCGAAACATTGAATTGTGCTTCCAATTGCTGGATTTCATCAGAGGCTAGCGTCTTGCGTGTGAGCAGGGTGTCGACAAAAAAACGGTAGCCACGCGGTGTGGGGATGCGCCCTGCAGAAGTGTGCGGGCTGATGATTAAGCCTAATTCTTCTAAATCCGCCATCACGTTGCGGATCGTCGCCGGGCTTAAATCCAGCCCGGAAAACTTGGAAAGCGTGCGCGAGCCGACCGGTTGGCCTTCGGCGATGTAGCGTTCCACCAGGGTTTTCAGCAGCAATTGCGAGCGTTTGTCGAGCATGGCTTCATTGTACTGATTTCAGCAGAATAGGGTAGTGCTGGGTTGGCCTGTGGATGAACTGAATAACGATAAAAGCAATTAACCGCGGCGCACACAGAGAACACGGAGAAGTGCTTAAGAATCACATTGAGCCAACCCGCAACCTATCCCTAGTCCTGATTTCTCCGTGATCTCTGTGTTCTCTGTGGTGATCGCCTTTGCCCTTAATTCGAGTTCATTCACTGTTCCAAAAAGCCTTATAATCCTCTGATCATGCGCTTTCCCTTTCAAACCGTTGCCCTGATTGGCAAATACAACGCCCACGAAATCAGCGGCCCCATCGTGCGTCTGGCTGAGTTCCTCGAAAAGAAGGGCTGTAAGGTACTGTTCACGGTGCAGACCGCCGATCGCATGGGCATTCCTGGTTTTGATTCGGCGCGCTTGGTGGATATTGGCAAGATGGCCGATTTGGCCATCGTGCTCGGTGGCGATGGCACGATGCTGAATGTGGCGCGCATTCTGGCAGATTACGATATTGCTGTCGTTGGCGTGAACCAAGGGCGGCTCGGTTTTCTGACCGATGTTTCCGTCGATACCATGTTGGAGACGCTGGAAGAAATGCTGGCTGGTGAGTTCACCACCGAAAATCGTTTCTTATTGGATATTACGGTCGAACGCGATGGCGAAGGTGAGCCGGTATTTCATGGGCGAGCGTTTAACGACGTGGTGGTGAGCAAGGGCGCGACCGGGCGCTTGATCGAAACCGAGGTGTTTATCGATGGCCAATTTGTTTACAGCCAACGTTCCGATGGTTTGGTGATCGCGTCGCCAACCGGTTCTACCGCTTATGCGCTGTCTGCTGGCGGGCCAATTCTGCATCCCACTTTGGAAGCTATGATCTTAGTGCCAATTTGCCCGCATACCCTCAGTAATCGCCCGATTGCGGTGAATAGTCATGCCGAAGTCGAAGTGCTGGTGAGCCATGCCGACGATTGCAATGCCAACTTCGATGGTCAGCGTCGCTTGGAATTAAAGCCGGGTGACCGCGTGCGCGTGCGCCGCTCCGAAAATTCCTTATTGCTGTTGCGCCCACGCGGGCATAGCTATTACGACATGTTGCGGCAGAAATTGCATTGGGGCGAAAAGCTGTGAATCAGGCGTCGGATCGGTAAGGGCTCATGCTGCTGCATCTCTCCGTTAAAGATTTCGTCATTGTCGATCGCGTTGAACTGGAATTTTCCCCAGGGTTTACCGTCCTGACTGGCGAGACCGGTGCGGGTAAATCCATCCTGATCGACGCGCTAGCGCTCGTGCTGGGCGATCGCGGTGAGGCCAGTATGGTGCGTGCCGGTAGTGAACGCGCCGAACTGGCCGCGCAATTCGATATTTCCCAACTCCCTCCCTTGCAAGCCTGGCTGAACGCTAATGATTTAGCGAATGAAGATGGTGAGTGTCTGCTGCGCCGCGTGGTGGATAGCAATGGCCGCTCGCGCGCTTTCATCAACGGCCACGCCGCGACCTTGCAGCAATTGCGCGAGGCCGGTGAATGGTTGGTGGATATCCATGGCCAACATGCCCATCAGTCGTTATTGCGTGCTGCTGCGCAACGCGCTTTGCTCGATGGCTATGGTGGTTTGATCGAGGTGCAACGCCAAGTCGCTGACGCTTATCGTGCTTGGCAAGAGCTGAAACAGCAGCGCGAAGCGGGCGAGAGCAATGCCATGGCGCTGGCACAAGAACGCGAAGATTTGGAATGGCGCGTGAAAGAACTTGCTGGGCTGAATTTCAGCGCGGATGAATGGCAAGAATTATTGAATGAACATGCGCGACTTTCCAATGCCGTTAGCCTCATCGATGGCGCACGCTATGGCGTCGAAATTTTGTCGGAGAATGATGTCTCGCTGATTTCGCAGCTTGCGGCTTTGCTGTCCAAGCTCAACCAACTGCGCGAATACGATAGTAGCTTGAAAGAAACGATTGAACTGTTAGAGCCCGCAGAAATTCAGTTGCAGGAAGCCGCGCACAGTCTGAATCATTATGTGCAAAAGCTCGACCTCGATCCCGAGCGTTTGAACGATTGTGAACAACGCCTCAACGCGATTCATACCGCCGCACGCAAATACCGTGTAGCCCCCGAACAGTTGCCAGAATTGCTGGCGGCTGCGAATGCGCGGCTTGCAAGCTTAATCGAAACCGCAGATCCCGAAGCCCTGGTACGCAAAGAACAAGCGGCAAAATCCTGCTTTGATGCGTTGGCGAAAAAGCTTTCTACGGGACGCAAGCAAGCCGCGAAAAAACTTAGCCAAAAGGTCAGCGCGACGTTACAGCAGCTCGCTATGGCCGGTGGCGTGTTTGATGTGGCACTCAACCCCGTGGTAGACGGGGCGAGCTTCGGTTATGAGAATGTCGATTTTCTCGTGGCTGCGCATGCTGGCATGGCGCCCAAACCACTGGCTAAGGTGGCGTCGGGTGGCGAGTTATCGCGTATCAGCTTGGCGATTCAGGTTGCGACCATTGATGTGGCCGCCGTGCCCACGCTGATCTTTGACGAGGTCGATGTTGGTATTGGTGGCGGTGTCGCCGAGATTGTGGGTGGCTTGCTCAAGGATTTGGGGGCGCAGCACCAAGTGCTTTGCATTACCCATTTGCCGCAAGTTGCAGCGCAAGGTCATCAGCATTTACAGGTATCGAAACAAACCCAAAACGGTACCACCCTGTCGCACATCGAAACCCTCAACAAGAAAGCGCGGGTCGAGGAAATTGCGCGCATGTTGGGCGGGGTGGAGATTACCGATAAAACACGTGCCCATGCAGCGGAGATGTTGGCACGCAATTAGAGCATCATGAATAGCGGAGCAAGGGTGCATCCACGCATTGCAAAATGGCTAGGCCGATCTCAGTCAGTTGAATTGGATATTCATGCGCAGCAAGTGACTGCGCAAGGAATCGATGTATTGTTTCGCAGTTTGGCGCGCGTCGGTTTGGTTTTCTCGTTGATGCCGATCACCACGGTTTGGGTGATGTGGGATCATATTAATTCCACGTTGTTGATCGGTTGGTGCGCCGTGGCTTACGCGCATATTTTGATTGGCTTGCTGGTGGTTCGCGCCTACAAACGTCGTAAACCTAGTAGTGCAGAAGCGCCGCAATGGGGGCGTTACTATACCTACGTATCTTTTGCGACCGGTGTTATTTGGGGTGGCGCCAGCTGGCTATTTTTCGTGCCGGACTCAACGCCTTTGCAAGTCTTTATTTTGGTCGTTGTGGTGGTATTAAGTATCCGCTCTATCTCTTTTCACGCGTACTGGATCGAAAGCTATTATGCGTTGTTGGTGCCGACATTTTTGCTGATGATCCTAGGCTTGCTGTTGGCCCGCCAAGTGGCGTACCAGGGGCTGATCATCAACTTGATCATGGGCGTGTTGATCTTGGTGCACGTGGCGCAAAATGCGCGCGACGAGGCGTTGGCCTCTATTCGGCTCCGTTTTGAGAATCTTGATTTAGTGAAACAGTTGCGTGCTGAAAAAGAAAAAGCCGAGACGGCAAATCATGATAAGACTCGTTTTTTGGCCTCTGCCAGTCATGATTTGCGGCAACCTGTACAAGCCTTGACCTTGTTTACCCATGCGCTTCGGCAGCAGCTACATGAAACCAAGGCGATTGCACTGCTCGATGATATGGGGCGGTCAATTGAGGCGTTGAACCAGTTGCTTGTCTCCCTATTGGATATTTCTAAACTCGATGCCGATATTATTCAGCCGGATATCACGCATTTCGACCTGCAAAACTTGATTGAAGTATTACGGACCGAATACGCGCCACAAGCGGAGGTTAAAGGGATCGCTTTCACGATCAAGGCTGAGGGTGATTTAGTGGTTTATAGCGATCGAACCTTGCTCGAAACGATATTGCGCAATCTCATCAGCAATGCACTGCGATACACCAATCAGGGCAGTATCGAAGTGCAGTTTAAACAACATCTGGGTGCTGTGTGGGCTGCAGTTTGCGATACCGGCATCGGTATTGCGAGCGATCAACACGAGAATATTTTTCGAGAGTTTTATCAGGTGACAAATCCCGAGCGTGACCGGTCGAAAGGATTGGGTTTGGGGTTGGCTATTGTTAAGCGTCTGGTCGCTTTATTGCACCATCGGATCGAATTAGAGTCGCAATTGGGTCAAGGATCTTGCTTTACGCTGATTCTTGCTGAAGGTGATCGCGTGGCAATACTGCACCCAGAGATGCAGTCACCTTACCTCGGTTTGCGGGATATTGAAGGTTTACGCGTTGTGGTCATCGACGACGAAGTGGCCGTGCGCGAAGGCATGCGGGCAGTTTTGGAGGGTTGGGGCTGCGAAACAGTTTTAGCGGGATCTGTGGAAGAGGCGTTGGGCAAGCTTGAGCATCATGAGGCTCCGCATGCGATTATTTCTGATTATCGTCTGCGCGAGGGTAAGACGGGCGCACAGGCCATTGAGATGCTACGTCGTAAATTTGGGATTACGATTCCGGCGATTATCGTGACTGGGGATACCGATCCGGAGCGTTTGCGGGAGGCGCAAGCCAGTGGCAATGCCTTGATGCATAAACCGGTTCGACCGGCAAAATTACGCGCTTATTTGCGCAGTGTGCAACGGCGTAAGACTTGATCAAGTCCGGTAGGGGCAATTGGCTTTGGCGCAGTCCACATATAAATACATGGAGTGTTCACGGATGCTGAAACCGCGCTCTTTGGCAATTTTATCCTGACGGGACTCTATTTCGGCGTCGAAAAACTCTTCGACGCGGCCGCATTGTAGGCACACGAGATGGTCGTGGTGACCGCCTTTGTTTAGTTCAAAGACGGCCTTGCCGCTCTCGAAATGGTGTCGAATCAGTAAGCCGGCTTGCTCGAATTGCGTGAGTACGCGGTACACGGTCGCCAAGCCTATATCTTCATGATCGTTGAGCAATACGCGATAAATATCTTCTGCGGTCAGGTGCCGTTCATCGCTGGATTCGAATAAACTCAAAATTTTGAGACGGGGTAACGTGGCTTTGAGGCCGACGCTTTTCAATTCGCTGGGGTCGCTCATACAGTGGCGTCCTTTAAAGTAAGCGCTCTATGATACGAGCTTTGGCGGGAGGGGGGTAGGGTAAGCTGTAATGGATCGCAAGTGTCAAAGGGGCTGGGCTCGCGTTATAATGCCCTGTCAAAACAATATTCCAATTTACTGATATCGCATATGATGCTCCGACTTGCCCCCCTTTTCGTGTTGTTACTCTCCGCTTGCTCGGTTGATCCGGTTCTGAGCTATCTGCCTGAGCCGTATAAGGTCACGATTCAGCAAGGCAATGTTATTACCCAAGACATGGTGGAAAAGCTGAAGCCGGGTATGACGAAATCGCAAGTGCGCTTTGTGCTTGGATCGCCGCCGATTACCGATATGTTTCATGCCAACCGTTGGGATTATGTTTATACCATCAAGGACGGCAAGAAACTAAAGGAGAACCGTAAGCTCAGTCTGTTGTTTGAGAATGAGTTGTTGTCACGCGTGGCGGGGGATGTCGTCGCTGCGACCAAGGAAGATAAAGCGGAAGCGGCTACGAAACCCGCTAAAGCGTCGACCGAGATCGTGTTGCAGAAATATGATCCCAATGCGCCGCCCATCCCGCCAGAAGATGAAAAAGGCTTTTTCGGCCGCATACTGGAATCGATCGGCCTCTAGTTTTTTCTGTGTTCACGCATGCAAGTGAATGCCAAACTTCGGATTTAGTCATGTTAAATATTGCGATCGCAGGGAGTTCCGGACGTATGGGCCGGGCGTTGATTGAGGCCGTGAGCTTGGCCCCGGATATGCGCTTGGCCGCAGCGCTGGAGCGCCCAGGCAGTACTTTGCTAGGTAAAGATGCTGGTGAGTTGGTGGGTGCGCCCTGCGGTACATTGATTACCGAAAACGCCGATGCGGCGCTGCAGGGGACGCAAGCGCTGATTGATTTCACGCGCCCCGAAGGCACGCTGGCGCACATTGCACTGTGTCGCAAGCACAAAGCCAATATTGTAATTGGCACGACCGGATTCACCCCTGAGCAAAAACAAGTCATTCAAGACGCGAGCCGCGAAATCGGCATTGTGTTTGCGCCGAATATGAGCGTGGGCGTGAATGTGGTGTTCAAATTGCTCGAACAGGCCGCCAAAGTGCTGGCAGAGGGTTATGACATTGAAATTATCGAAGCCCATCACCGGCATAAAGTCGACGCGCCTTCCGGTACGGCGTTGCGCATGGGCGAAGTGGTGGCCGATGCCTTGGGCCGCGACTTAGCGGAATGTGCCGTGTATGGCCGGGAAGGCGTGACCGGTGAACGCAACCCGTCCACGATTGGTTTTGCCACCGTGCGCGGCGGCGATATCGTTGGCGACCATACGGTTTTGTTTGCTGGAACTGGTGAGCGGGTGGAAATTTCGCATAAAGCTTCCAGTCGCGCCACCTTTTGCATGGGAGCCTTGAGAGCCGCGCGTTTCCTGGCCGGCAAGGGTCCCGGCCTGTATGACATGCAGGATGTACTCGGTCTACGTTGAAGCCCGAGCGGTAATCCGCTATAATTCGGTAACTTAAAGAAGCGGGAAGGCTAACCAGTCTTCCCGCTTCTTTGTGTATCTAGTGTTCGGAGTCTTATCGTGTCTTTGTCTCGCATACCAGCCATTCTTGTCCTTGCCGATGGCAGTGTTTTTCGAGGCATTTCTATTGGCGCAGAAACTGTGCGCAGCGGTGAAGTGGTGTTTAATACGGCCCTCACCGGTTACCAAGAAATTCTGTCCGACCCCTCATATTGCCAGCAAATCGTTACCCTGACTTACCCGCATATCGGTAATACCGGTACCACGGCGGAAGACGACGAAGCCGCAAAAGTATTTGCCAATGGCTTGGTTATCCGCGATTTGCCGCTGATGGCGAGCAACTGGCGCAACCAAGAAAATTTAAGCGATTACCTCAAGCGCCACGGTATTCCGGCGATTGCCGGCATCGATACGCGTAAGCTGACGCGCATTTTGCGCGAAAAAGGCGCGCAGAACGGTTGCCTGATGGCGGGCAAGATCGATGAAGCGGCGGCACTCGCGAGTGCGCGTGCTTTCCCAGGCTTGGCAGGGATGGATTTAGCCAAAACTGTGACCTGTGATAAAGCCTATGAGTGGATGGATTCCACTTGGGTGTTGGGCAAAGGTTTTCCCAAGCTCGAGTCACCTAAATATCACGTGGTGGCGTTCGATTACGGTGTGAAGCGCAATATTCTGCGCATGTTGGTGGAGCGCGGTTGCAAAGTCACCGTACTGCCGGCACAAGCCACGGCACAACAGGTGTTGGCGCTCAAACCCGATGGAATTTTCCTGTCGAATGGTCCGGGCGATCCAGAGCCTTGCGATTACGCTATCAATGCGATTCGTGAACTCTTGACTAGCGGCATTCCGATGTATGGGATTTGCTTGGGGCACCAATTGCTGGCGCTGGCTTCCGGTGCCAAAACCGTCAAAATGAAATTCGGCCATCACGGTGCGAACCATCCAGTACAAGACCTGGATAGCAAGCGCGTGATGATCACCAGTCAAAACCATGGCTTCGCGGTGGATGCGGCGTCGCTGCCAGCGAATATGCGTGCCACGCACGTGTCGCTGTTCGATGGCAGCTTGCAAGGCATGGCGCGTACCGATGTGCCGGCCTTCAGTTTTCAGGGTCACCCCGAGGCGAGCCCCGGCCCGCACGACGTGGCGTATTTATT
>JAHECG010000007.1:12767-22368 GCA_024641855.1 Betaproteobacteria bacterium
GCGCGCCACGGCGTGCTCGAAAAATACAATGTACAAATGATCGGCGCTTCGCGCGAGGCCATCGATAAAGCCGAAGATCGTGAAAAATTCAAGAAGGCGATGGAGAAGATTGGCCTGGAATGCGCGCGTGCGGCGATTGCGCACAGCATGGAAGAAGCGCTGCAAGTGCAGGCAATGGTGGGTTATCCAACCATTATTCGTCCGTCCTTCACCATGGGTGGCATGGGTGGCGGCATCGCTTACAATCCGGAAGAGTTTGTGGCGATCTGCGAACGTGGTCTGGCCGCATCGCCCACCAAAGAATTGCTGATCGAAGAATCGGTGATCGGTTGGAAAGAGTTCGAGATGGAAGTGGTGCGCGATAAGGCGGACAACTGCATCATCATCTGCTCGATCGAAAACTTAGATCCGATGGGCGTGCATACCGGCGATTCGATCACTGTCGCGCCGGCACAAACGCTGACCGACAAAGAATATCAAATCATGCGTAACGCCTCGATTGCGGTGTTGCGCGAGATCGGTGTAGAGACCGGCGGCTCCAATGTGCAGTTCGCTATTAATCCTGCCGATGGTCGCATGCTGGTGATTGAGATGAATCCGCGCGTGTCGCGTTCCTCTGCGCTGGCTTCGAAAGCGACCGGCTTCCCGATTGCTAAAGTTGCTGCCAAGTTGGCGGTGGGCTACACCCTGGATGAGTTGAAGAATGATATTACCGGCGGACTGACGCCGGCTTCGTTCGAGCCTTCGATTGATTACGTGGTCACCAAAATTCCACGTTTCGCGTTCGAGAAATTCAAGCAAGCCAATGACCGCTTGACCACGCAAATGAAATCCGTGGGTGAAGTGATGGCGATTGGTCGTACCTTCCAAGAGTCGCTGCAAAAAGCTTTGCGCGGTTTGGAAGTTGGTGTCGATGGTTTCGACGAAAAAACCCAAGACCGCGATACGCTGGAAGCGGAAATGGGTAACCCGGGTGCTGAGCGTATTTGGTATGTCGCAGATGCGCTGCGCAGCGGCATGTCGCTGGAAGAAGTGCATAACATTACCCGCATCGACCCTTGGTTCTTGGTGCAGATTGAAGATTTGATTCGGCAGGAACAAGCGTTGGCTGGCCGTAAGCTGGCCGAACTTTCGCACGACGAATTGCGCGAATTAAAACGCTGCGGTTTTTCCGATCGCCGCTTAGCCAAGTTGATGGGCGTGACGCAGCATGAAGTGCGCAAACGGCGCTGGGATTTGGCGATTCATCCGGTGTACAAGCGGGTGGATACGTGCGCAGCAGAATTTTCCACCGACACCGCTTATCAGTACTCGACCTATGAGGATGAGTGCGAAGCCAATCCGACAGATCGCAAAAAGATTATGGTGCTGGGCGGCGGACCAAATCGTATCGGCCAGGGTATCGAATTCGATTATTGCTGCGTGCATGCGGCGATGGCGATGCGCGAAGATGGTTACGAGACCATTATGGTCAATTGCAATCCGGAAACCGTGTCGACTGATTACGATACTTCCGACCGCTTGTATTTCGAGCCGCTAACGCTGGAAGATGTGCTGGAAATCGTGCGCATCGAAAAGCCGGTAGGCGTGATCGTGCAATTCGGTGGCCAAACCCCATTGAAATTGGCGCGTGATCTGGAAGCCAATGGCGTGCCGATTATTGGTACTACACCAGACGCCATCGATTGCGCAGAAGACCGTGAGCGCTTCCAAAAATTATTGCAAGATTTGCAATTGCTGCAACCGCCGAATCGTACCGCGCGCAGCAGCGAAGAAGCCCTGCGCTTGGCGGATGAGATTGGTTATCCACTGGTGGTGCGCCCGTCGTATGTATTGGGTGGTCGCGCCATGGAAATCGTGCACGAGCAGGCTGATTTAGAGCGCTATATGCGCGAAGCGGTGAAGGTCTCGAATAAATCGCCGGTGCTGTTGGATCGTTTCTTGAACGACGCCATCGAAGTGGACGTGGATGCGATTTGCGATGGTACCGATGTCTTGATCGGCGGCATCATGGAACATATCGAAGAAGCCGGTGTGCATTCCGGTGATTCTGCTTGTTCCTTACCGCCGTATAGCTTGAGCGCCGAACTGCAAACCGAATTGCGCGCGCAGACGGTGCGCTTGGCGCATGCGCTGAACGTGGTCGGTTTGATGAATATTCAATTCGCGATTCAGGGTGAGACGGTGTATGTGCTGGAAGTGAATCCACGCGCTTCGCGTACCGTGCCGTTCGTGTCTAAAGCTTGTAGCTTGCCCCTAGCGAAAATTTCCGCGCGTTGTATGGCCGGAAAAACCTTGAAGTCGCAAGGCGTGGAGCACGAAGTGATTCCACCATATTACTCAGTGAAGGAGGCGGTATTCCCCTTCATTAAATTCCCTGGCGTGGACCCGATTCTAGGACCAGAGATGAAGTCCACCGGCGAAGTGATGGGGGTAGCCAATACTTTCGGTGAAGCCTTCCTCAAATCGCAAATCGCCGCCGGGATTAAACTGCCGGCAACAGGCAAAGTGTTTATCAGCGTGAAACCCTTGGATAAATCCCGGGTCGTAGAAGTCGGGCGCGCCCTGCTGGAATTAGGATTCAGTTTGTGTGCCACGCGCGGTACGGCCAATGTCATGATTGCCGAAGGTTTGGAAGTGCAGATCGTGAATAAAGTCCCAGAAGGTCGTCCGCATATCGTGGATATGATCAAGAGCAAAGAAATTGCGCTGATTATCAACACCGTGGAAGATAAGCGCGCGATTCAAGATTCCTACGCCATCCGTGCAGCGGCCGAACAATTCCGGGTGACGTATTACACGACCTTGGCCGGTGCGCGTGCTGCTGTAAATGGCATGCGCCACATGAATGAGTTGAACGTTTTCGATTTACAAGGGTTACATACGAGCTTAAAAACGCGCTAGCGTTTTTACTGGTTTGTCAGGCCTGAATAGGAGTCCATCATGAGCAAAGTCCCCCTTACGGTAACCGGCGCAGAAAAACTGCGGCAGGAACTGCAAAATTTAAAATCGGTAGAACGTCCGAGCGTGATCGCCGCGATTGCTGAAGCACGCGCGCACGGGGATTTGTCGGAGAACGCAGAATATGATGCAGCAAAAGAGCGTCAGAGTTTTGTGGAAGGACGCATCGTGGAATTGGAGTTCAAACTCTCCAACGCGCAAATCATTGATCCGAAGTTGTTGGATGCCGAGGGGAATGTCGTGTTTGGCGCGACCGTCGAATTAGAGGACATGGAATCTGGTCAAAAAGTGAATTACCAAATCGTGGGTGATGACGAGGCCGATTTGAAAGAAGGCAAAATTTCGATCAGCTCGCCGATTGCCCGTGCACTCATCGGTAAATTTCCCGGTGATGTGGCTGAAGTACAAGCCCCAGGCGGGGTGCGCGAGTACGAAGTGCTGGATGTGCAGTACATCTAATTTTATCGTATGAAAAATCTCTCTGTTAATTTATCCCTGATCGCCGTCACCTTATGGGTAGGTGGTCTTTGGGCGGTTGGTGGGATTGCTGCGCCAACGCTATTTGCCACCTTGGCAGACAAACAACTGGCCGGTTTGTTGGCGGGAAAAATGTTCACCATCATGGCCTATATCGGTATCGTGAGCGGTTTTTACCTGCTGATTTACCGTCTTACCAATGAGGGTACGCGCGCCTTTAAGCAGTGGGCTTTTTGGATTGTGCTAGCGATGCTAGGGCTGACCTTGATCGGGCATTTCGGCATCCAGCCGATTATTCAGAGCTTGAAAGTACAAGGTGGGGCAGCGAGCGTGATGCAAGGGGTTACTGCCGACCGTTTCGCGCGCTGGCATGGGATTGCCAGCATTCTGTATGTCATGCAAAGCCTGCTCGGCTTAGCCTTGGTGGTCAGGCAGCGCTAACAAGTACCCTCTCCTAGCGCTCTCCCGCAGACGGGAGAGAGGGACGGGGGCTCGCTACGCGAGTTTTTAATTGCGCGGCAACGCAAGCTTCGGCGTAGGTGCTGGTTTGTACACCAGCAAAGTTTTACCAATATGCTGAATGGGCGCGGCTTGAACCGTTTCACAAATGGCGTTGAGCATCGCATCGCGTTCACTGCGTTCATCATTATTCACTTTGATTTTGATGAGTTCGTGCGCCTTGATGGTGGCGGCAATCTCTTTTAGAACGGCGTCGCTTAAACCGGCATCACCTACTAATACCAGCGGTTTGAGATGATGCGCTTGCGCACGCAGGAAGCGGACTTGAGTTGGGGTCAGTTTTTTCATGGCGGCAGTTTACCCTAGAAATGGACGTTGAATGAAACGGACTAAATCCAGCAAAGCCTGGATGCAGCAGCATGTGAACGATCCCTTTGTGCAGCAGGCCAAGCAGCATGGCTATCGTGCGCGCTCATCGTATAAATTGCTGGAAATCGATGCCAAGGACAAATTGCTGAAACCCGGCATGCGGGTGGTGGACCTAGGGTCTGCCCCGGGCGGGTGGTCGCAGGTGGCGGCACAGAAAATCGGTACATCAGGCCATGTTTTCGCTTTAGATATCTTGGAAATGGTGGGTTTACCTGGGGTGACGTTTATTCAAGGGGACTTTACCGAGGATGCCGTACTGGCTGAACTCAAGGCTAAATTGGGCGGTCAGATGGTTGACCTTGTTATTTCGGATATTGCACCCAATATCAGTGGTATTCCCTTGGCGGATCAGGCAAAAAGCTATTATTTGGCTGAACTTGCGCTGGACTTTGCCGTTAACCACTTAAAACCGGGTGGTAGTTTTCTGGTAAAAGTGTTTCAAGGTGGTGATTTTGATCACTATTTGAAGGCAATGCGTAACCATTTTCAGCAAGTGCAGATACGCAAGCCGGAAGCCTCGCGAATGCAAAGTAAAGAGGTGTATTTGCTGGGTAAAGGCTTGAAGGGTGAATGACCCTTGCTGTAACCAGGGCTAGCTTAAATTTGTGTTAAACACCTTAAATCAAGGATTTTGATATGAGACGGTTAAGCAAAGCCTTTTAAATAAGGTTAGAATGAATCCAAACTTATTTTCCTCCTTTAAGGAATAGTCTTGAATAACGCATTTAAAACGATCGCTATTTGGCTGGTTATTGGTCTGGTGTTAATGACGCTTTTCTCGCAATTCACCGCCAAGCGCACTAACTCGGCCACAGTCGATTTCTCCGCTTTCATCCAAGAGGTGAAGGGTAAGCAAATCTCTGAAGTCCAAATTGATGGGAATACCCTGCGCGGTAAGCGCCAAGACGGTAGCCGTTTTGTGACCTTTGCGCCCAACTATATTTGGCTGGTGGATGATCTGCTGAAAAATGGCGTGAAAATCGAAGCGAAACCGCCTGAAGAGCAATCGTTTTTAGCGAGTGTCTTTATTTCCTGGTTCCCGATGTTGCTGTTGATTGGCGTGTGGGTGTTTTTCATGCGCCAGATGCAGGGTGGCGGGCGAGGCGGGGCATTTTCCTTCGGGAAAAGTCGTGCGCGCATGCTGGATGAGTCGACCAATATTATTACTTTTGCCGACGTGGCTGGTTGTGATGAGGCAAAAGACGAAGTCTCGGAATTGGTCGAGTTTCTGCGCGACCCCGGCAAGTTTCAAAAATTGGGTGGTCGTATCCCGCGTGGCGTGCTGATGGTGGGTAGCCCGGGTACGGGTAAAACCTTGTTGGCCAAAGCCATTGCCGGTGAAGCAAAAGTGCCGTTTTTCTCGATTTCCGGTTCCGACTTCGTTGAAATGTTTGTCGGTGTCGGTGCTGCACGTGTGCGCGATATGTTCGAACAGGCGAAGAAAAGCGCGCCTTGTATCATCTTCATCGATGAGATCGATGCGGTCGGTCGCCAACGTGGCGCCGGCATGGGTGGTGGTAACGACGAACGCGAACAAACGCTGAACCAATTGCTGGTGGAAATGGATGGCTTCGAAGGCACGGCTGGTGTGATTGTTATTGCCGCCACGAATCGCCCCGATGTGTTGGATCCGGCGCTCATGCGTCCAGGCCGGTTTGATCGCCAAGTCGTGGTGCCGTTGCCGGATATTCGCGGCCGCGAACAAATTATTTTAGTGCACATGCGCAAAGTGCCAATTGCCCCCGATGTGCGTGCCGATATTTTGGCTCGCGGTACCCCTGGTATGTCTGGTGCCGACTTGGCCAACTTGGTCAATGAAGCCGCTTTGTTTGCTGCGCGCGGTAATAAGCGCTTGGTGGACATGGACGACTTCGAGCGTGCCAAAGATAAAATCTTCATGGGCGCAGAGCGTAAATCCATGGTGATCAGCCCAGAGGATAAACGTAAGACCGCCTATCACGAGTCTGGCCATGCCATTATCGGCATGACGCTGCCGGGATGCGATCCCGTGCATAAAGTGACGGTGATCCCGCGTGGCCGCGCCTTGGGCCTGACTTGGTCTTTGCCGGAAAAAGATCGCTTTAGTCTTTATCAAGATCAAATGTTGTCCGAGATTTGTATGTTGTTTGGCGGTCGGGTTGCAGAAGAATTGTTTGTTGGCGCCATTTCCACTGGGGCATCCAACGATTTTGAGCGCGCCACGAAAATTGCACGCGATATGGTGACGCGCTATGGTATGTCCGAAGCCATGGGCCCGATGGTCTATGGTGATGACGAAGGCGAAGTGTTTTTAGGTCGCTCCGTAACGACGCATAAGAGTTTGTCCGACGTCACCATGCAACAAGTGGATAAAGAAATTCGCCGCATTATTGATGAGCAGTATGCGCGGGCGCGCAACATTCTCGAAGAGAGTCGCACTAAAGTCGAAGTGATGACGGAAGCGCTGATGGAATGGGAAACCATCGATGCCGACCAAATCAAAGACATCATGGAAGGGCTTGCGCCACGCCCACCCAAGCCATCGCAGTCAACGCCGCCACCGCCGCCGCAGAGCAGCACGCCGAGTGCTCCCGCGCCGACTGCTAAGCCAGCAGAAGAAGCCTGATTCTTTGCGAAAGGCGTGAGGTGTGAGGGGATAGATGTTTCCCTCGGCTCACGCCCCAGCCTAATATGCTTTTAGCCGGCCGCTTCACTTACCCCCTTTCCCGCCCACTCATTATGGGCATCGTTAACGTCACACCCGATTCATTTTCCGATGGTGGTCGCTTTGTCGATACGCAACTGGCCATTGCGCATGGTTTGCGTTTGGTCGAAGAGGGCGCGGATATCCTCGACATTGGTGGCGAATCGACCCGCCCGGGTGCAGCCCTGGTTTCCGAACAAGAAGAATTAGAGCGTGTCTTGCCCGTACTGAACGGTTTGGCGCATGCGGGTGTCGCCCTTTCGATCGACACGCAAAAAACAGCCGTGATGCGTGCGGCGCTGTCAGTCGGCGTGGATATGGTCAATGACGTAAATGCTTTACAGCAATCCGGAGCCATCGCTGCGCTGGTTGGGTCGAAGGCCGCAGTGTGTCTTATGCACAAGCAGGGCGATCCTAAAACCATGCAACAATTACCGCTGTACCACGATGTGGTGGCAGAGGTGCATGAATTCCTCCAGGCAAGAATCGTTGCGGCACAGGCCGCTGGCATTGCGCGTGAACGAATCATCATCGATCCGGGGTTTGGTTTCGGCAAGAATCTTGAGCATAATGTGTCCTTGTTACAAAAGCTTCAGTCCTTGCAAGACTTGGGGGTGCCCGTGTTAGTGGGATTGTCGCGTAAATCCATGCTAGGGAAGATCGCCAATCTGGAAGTGCATGAGCGCGTGTACGCCAGCATTGCGGCGGCCGTCCTGGCCGTGTTAAAAGGCGCAAAAATAATTCGTGTACATGATGTGAAAGCCACACGTGATGCACTGAAAATCGTCAATGCGGTAGAGGGGGAGGCATGAGTAGAAAATATTTCGGTACCGATGGAATACGCGGTCGAGTCGGTGATGCGCCGATTACACCTGAGTTCGTCATGCGCTTGGGCTACGCTGCCGGGCGCATTTTAGCGGCAAGCGATCGTCGTGCGCGGAATGAACGGCCCTCGGTTCTGATCGGTAAAGACACGCGTATTTCCGGCTACATGTTGGAATCGGCGCTGGAAGCGGGGTTGTCAGCTGCGGGGGTAGACGTGTTGTTGGTTGGTCCCATGCCGACGCCGGCGATTGCTTATCTGACGCGCGCGTTGCGTTGCCAAGCGGGTATCGTGATTTCTGCCTCGCACAATCCTTATCCGGATAATGGTATTAAATTCTTCGGCGCAACCGGTACCAAGTTGGCGGATAAAGTTGAACGTGCTATCGAAGCGGCCTTAGACGACCCCATGGTGTGCATGCCCTCCGAAAAACTCGGCAAGGCGCGACGTATCGAAGATGCGGATGGGCGTTATATTGAATTTTGCAAAAGCACTTATCCGACCGAATTGGATTTGCGTGGTATGCGTATCGTATTGGATTGCGGTCATGGCGCGACTTACCATATTGCACCTTCGGTATTCCATGAATTGGGTGCCGAGGTGATCGCCATCGGGGTTAGCCCAGATGGCCTCAATATTAATCTCGATTGCGGATCGACGCACCCCGCCGCACTGCAGCGCGCAGTGCTTGAAAATAAAGCGAATCTTGGCATCGCTTTCGATGGCGATGGCGATCGAGTATTGTGCATTGATGCCGATGGAAAAGCTTTTGATGGCGATCTTTTGCTTTATATCATTGCGTGCCATCGCAACAAGCAAGGCTTGTTGAAAGGCGGCGTGGTGGGCACGTTGATGACTAATTTGGGTCTGGAACATGCCTTCGATAAAAATAAAATTCCGTTTGCCCGCGCCGCCGTCGGCGATCGCTATGTACTGGAGATGATGGAAGAGAAAGGTTGGTCGTACGGCGGCGAATCTTCCGGCCATATTATTTGTCGCGATAAGCACGGCACTGGCGATGCCATTATCTCGGCTTTGCAAGTGCTGCATGCATTGCGGGCCAGCAAGCGCACGCTGAAGGAATTGACCAAGGATGTAGTCATTTATCCGCAAGTGCTGATCAACGTGCCCATCACCAAGGACTTTGATTTCCGCGATAGCATTCCGGTGCAGGCCTTACTCGTCGATGCGAATGCCGAACTCAAAGGCAATGGCCGTGTTTTGTTGCGCAACTCTGGTACCGAACCCGTGCTACGAGTCATGGTGGAGGGTAAAGACGCCGACCAGGTCCGAGAATGGGCGGACAAAATTGCTGCGTGCGTGAAGACATCCGCAGCCGCGACTTAAGCTGGAAAATCTGCTGGAACTATCCTGATGCTAACAAGCTTGAGTGGGGGGGGTAACTTGATGCGGCGTTTCCTGTTAAGCCTTTTGTTAGCACTTTCCATTGATATCGGGCACGCGGCGGTACCCGATATCGCGCTGCAAGATCTCAATGGTCACCCGCATAACGTCAATGAATTTATCGGCCACGGTCAATGGGTGATTCTGGTGTTCTGGATGCACGACTGCAAAATCTGTGCGGCTGAAATCCATCACATGAGTGCTTTTCACAAAGCCCATCAAGCGAAGGATGCGATGGTACTCGGCGTGACGCTGGATGGTGTTGCGTATATCGATCAAGCGCGGCGGTTTGTTGCTACCCACCAACTACCTTTTCCAAACTTATTGACTGAGCCAGACCTGGAAGCCATCAAGCAATTTGGTGG
>JAHECG010000007.1:22468-63950 GCA_024641855.1 Betaproteobacteria bacterium
TCATGCATCTTTTGCCGCATCTTGATCACTTCCTCACGCAAAGCCGCGGTGTTGCGCTCCCGGCAAATGATACTGTGCCGAATGCGCTCGAAGGCCGAGCCGATGTTGCTATCTCCCGCCGCGAAGCGCGCGCGGGTCAAGGCTTGATGCTCCCAAACCCAGGCGCTTTCTTGTTGGTATTGTTCAAAGGCCGCCATGGAACTGACCATCAAGCCGGATGCGCCTTCTGGGCGCAGGCGCAAATCGGTTTCATACAGAAGACCCGCCGACGTTAGGGTAGTCAGCCAGCTATTCAGGCGTTGCGCGAGCCGAGCATAGGTTTCCGCTGCATCGGGATGGGGGTCGTCGTAGAGAAAAACGATGTCCAAGTCGGATGCGTAACCCAACTCCTTTCCGCCCAACTTGCCGTAACCGATGATGGCGAACTGTGGCGTCTCGCAATGCTTGCGCAGGAGGGAATCCCACGCTAAACGCAGCACTTCCGCTAACACGCATTCGGCAAGTGCGCTGAGTTCATCGCTGAGTTTTTCGATCGTCAACACGCCTTCCAAGTCTTGCGCTAATAGATGGAAAGTTTGTGCATGCTTGAAGTGGCGCAAGATATCCATCTGGCGCTCGGTATCAGGAAAGTCGTCTAAGTCTTGGCGCAGTTTCTGTGCCAGCAGCGGCCAGTCGCGGTGCTCCATCAGGGCGAGCGTATCCAGTAATTCATCGATCAAAATCGGATGCTGCGTCAGGTAGTCTGCGGCCCAAGCGCTGGCAGCGCAAACGCGTACCACGTGTGTCAGGGTGTCGGGGTATTCCGTCAACAGTGCGAGATACGACCCGCGTCGCGCGATGGTTTCGATTAAGGCAATCATGCGCGACAGTGTTTCATTGGCTTGGCTATGTAGTGCAGCGGCTTCGATGATGCGCGGCATCAGCAGGTCGAGGCGCGCCTGGCTGGCGGCTGGTAGATTGCGGTAGCGTTGACTGAGTTTAAATCGCATCAGAAGCTCGGCCGCAGCGGCCGGGTCGGAATAGCCGAGTGGCGCCAAGGTGGTAGTGGCATCCTCATGATGGAACCAAGGAGAGGCGTGATTGACGGGCTGCTCTTCGGTCGAGAAAATTTTTCCGAAATGCATATCCACCATGGCACGCACCGCATCGAGCGTGCTGTTTAAAGTTGCCCAATCCGCCATCCCCATGGCTTGCGCAATCAGTGCGCGATCCGCGTCGGATTCTGGGAGGGTTTGGGTCTGGGCGTCATCCAAATATTGCAGGCGATGCTCCAAATTGCGCAGCAGCGTATAAGCGCGTTGTAATTGCGCGACGGTCTCTGACGGCAAGAGCTTGCGACGACCGATCAGATCCAGTGTGGCACGCGTCGGGCGCAACTGTAGCGCAGCTTCTTTGCCCCCACGAATCAATTGAAAAACTTGCGCGATGAATTCGATTTCGCGAATACCGCCAGGGCCAATCTTGATGTTATCTGCGAGATCGCGGCGTGCAACTTCGCGGCGGATTTGCGCGTGCAGATCGCGCATCGAAGCAAACGCGCCATAGTCGAGATATTTGCGGTAGACGAAGGGGCGGGCGAGTTGATCCAGGCCTGTTGCGTCACCGCTTAAGACGCGTGCTTTGATCCAGGCGTAACGTTCCCACTCACGGCCCTGGGTGATGAAGTACTCTTCCAACATGGCAAAGCTCGATACCACAGGGCCACTGTCGCCATAAGGCCGTAGCCGCAAATCGACGCGAAACACATAGCCATCGGCGGTCAATTCGGAGATGGTGCGGGTGAGTTTTTGCGCCAGTTTGGTGAAGTATTCATGGTTGGATAACTTGCCGGCCTGACCCTCTTCCGGATAAATGTAGATCAGGTCGATATCTGATGAGACGTTCAGTTCATTGCCGCCGAGCTTGCCCATGCCGATGACGATCAATTCCTGAGGCTTGCCGGACTCTTCGCCCATGGGCGTGCCATGGTCATCCTGCTGCCACCGGCTCAAATGGCGCAGCGCCTCTTGTAAGGCCAATTCCGCGAATTGACTAATGCAGGTCATCACCTCGACCAGGTCGCCGAGGCCGGATAAATCACGCACCATTAAGCGCAAAGCGATGTGTTTTTTCAGTGAGCGCAAAGCCCGTTTCAAATCCGCCTCGTCTTGAATGGGAAGTGCGGCAAGAAAATCCTGCATCTCCGTGCGCAGAAAAGGCTGCTCCAAGTCGGCGCGCAAGGCATCGCGCAACGCCGGTTCGGCAGCGATCAGACGTTGGCCGTAGCGGGTAAAACGTAGAGCGTTATCGATGCGTTCATCGGGTGAGGGCATTGGTGTTGGGCATCTTTTGGTAAGATAATAGGAAATCTTATTCTAAGCGCTTTAGGCGAGAACCAAAACCTCTGGAGACTCTGATGGCTAATATCGAATCGATCCTGACTGAAACCCGCGTATTTCCTCCCAGCGAGTCATTCAAGCAACAAGCCAATGTTTCCGGCATGCAAGCGTATCAAGCGCTATGCCAAGAGGCCGCGCAAGATTACACCGGCTTTTGGGCTAAGCGTGCGCGCAGCATGATCCAGTGGCACAAGCCGTTTACGCAAACCTTGGACGAGAGTGCGGCACCGTTTTATAAATGGTTTCACGATGGCGAGTTGAATGTTTCGGCCAATTGCCTGGATAAGCATCTGCAAACCCAGCCGAATAAAACGGCGATTATTTTTGAAGCGGATGATGGTCAAGTCACCACGGTTAGTTATCAAGACTTGTATCAACGCGTGTGCCAATTTTCCAATGGTTTGAAGTCGCTTGGGGTGCAAAATGGCGATCGCGTCATTGTGTATATGCCGATGAGTGTTGAAGCTGTCGTGGCGATGCAAGCTTGCGCCCGCATTGGCGCGATTCATTCCGTGGTGTTTGGCGGATTCTCCGCCAAGAGCTTGCAGGAGCGCATCGTTGATGCCGGGGCCAAAGTGGTGATCACGGCGGATGAAGGTTTGCGTGGCGGCAAGAGCGTGCACCTGAAGGCTGCGGTGGACGAAGCCATTGCCATGGGCGACTGCACTAGCTTGGAAAGAGTGGTGGTCTACAAACGCACCGGCAATCCGGTTCAGTGGCAGGCGCGCGATGTGTGGTGGAACGATCTGGTACAAGGTCAGCCCGATAGCTGTGAGCCGGCATGGGTGAATGCCGAGCATCCCTTGTTCATCCTCTATACCTCCGGCTCAACCGGCAAACCCAAAGGGGTGCAACATTCCAGCGCCGGTTATTTATTGGGCGCGATGTTATCCATGCAATGGGTGTTCGACTACAAGCCGAATGATGTCTACTGGTGCACCGCTGATGTGGGTTGGATTACCGGTCATACTTATGTCGCTTACGGCCCCTTGGCGATGGGCGCGACGATGCTGATGTTTGAAGGCATCCCCACTTACCCGCATTCTGGCCGATTCTGGGAATTGATCCAAAAGCATAACGTGACGACTTTCTATACCGCCCCGACCGCGATTCGCTCCTTGATCAAACTCGGCGCCGATTTGCCGAAACAATACGATCTATCTTCGTTGCGCCTGCTGGGCACCGTGGGAGAGCCAATCAATCCTGAGGCTTGGATGTGGTATCACGAAGTGGTTGGCCAGCAACGCTGCCCGATTGTCGATACCTGGTGGCAAACCGAAACTGGCTGCAACATGATTGCCCCGCTACCGGGGGCAGTGCCAACCAAGCCCGGTTCCTGCACCTTGCCTTTGCCGGGGATTCAAGCCGCGATTGTCGATGAACAAGGTGGCCCGGTGGAAAAAGGTCAGGGTGGTTTCTTAGTGATTCAGCGTCCCTTTCCGTCGCAGTTGCGCACCTTATGGGGTGATCCGGAACGCTTCAAGAAAACCTATTTCCCACCAGAGCTAGGCGGCAAAGTTTACCTGGCCGGTGATTCCTCGCATCGCGATGCCGATGGTTATTTCTGGATCATGGGACGCATCGACGACGTACTGAATGTTTCAGGTCATCGTTTGGGTACCATGGAAGTGGAATCTGCGCTGGTCGCTAATCCTTTAGTGGCCGAGGCCGCTGTGGTGGGTAAGCCGCACGAGATCAAAGGCGAGGCCATTGTCGCGTTCGTGGTACTGAAGGGCGCGCGTCCCGAAGGCGATGCCGCGAAAAAAATTGTCGCCGAGTTACGCGAATGGGTGGGTAAAGAAATCGGACCCATCGCCAAGCCGGACGAAATTCGCTTTGGCGATAATCTACCGAAGACACGCTCCGGCAAAATCATGCGACGTTTGTTGCGTGTGATCGCCAGGGGTGAGGAGATTACGCAGGATGTATCGACCTTAGAAAATCCCGCGATCTTGGAGCAGTTGAAGCAGTCGGTGTGTTGAGGGAATTAGCTGGCTGAGCGATTAGCGAACCGTATGTGCCCGCTGACGGGTGCGGACAATCGCATCGGTACTTCGGGATCAGCATTTTTCATCCGGTAGCAATAAATCTAGCTGCTCAAGAATGTCCGCTGGCTCCATGCGTTGAGTATAGTCAGCGTTTATGTGGGTTGCTGCAATCACACCATCTTTCCGAATAATGAACGTAGCTGGCACAGGAAGTGTCCAGCTCTCTTCACCATTTAATATATTTAGATATATGTTGAGGCTCTTGTAGATAGCCCGATACTTCTCGGGAAGCTCGAAAACCAAACCAAATTCGGCGGCGGCCTTATTGCCAAGATCGGTTAATAAGGTCAATTTAATTTCATTCTTCGTAACAACATCCTCAGAGAATTTGTATAGCTCCGGTGTTACCGAAATTAATAGAGCGCCTTTCGCTTTAATGCGGTCTTCAATTTGAGCAAGTGCCTTTAATTCCAGATTGCAATAGGGGCACCAAGTGCCGCGAAAAAAGCTAAGCACGATATGATGTTTTTTTAATAAATCCGCCAAATAAACGGGCTGGAGGTTTTTGTCGCGGAATGAAACATTAGGTGCCTTGGCACCTGCTTTGATGGCTTTCTCCTCCAGGTAGCTCGAAAATAAAATTTTATTTTCTACGATTAACTGTTTGCTAACTTCCGGCGGTAGCGAATTGAGTATTTCTTCGTGAAGCCGTTTTAGCTCTTTGTTGAGGGACATGGATTTCCTAAATCTTAAAGTCGTTACCTAATGGCGCTGTGAATATTGTCGTTCCTCAAAAGGCCATTGTAGGTTCAAGTTTGGTGCATAAAAGTCAACA
Organism: Betaproteobacteria bacterium; assembly: GCA_024641855.1. Lineage (GTDB taxonomy): Bacteria > Pseudomonadota > Gammaproteobacteria > Burkholderiales > Thiobacteraceae > RBG-16-58-11. The sequence continues at coordinate 27,670 of JAHECG010000007.1, forward strand.
GGGAGGGAGCCATTAACTTTTAAGTTATGCCGAATGGATCGGAGTGCGCAAAGATTATGCACTTGTTTTGGGCGATTATCCATAATGGAAGCGCACCTTTAAACCATGTTTTAAAGGTGGTTATTAGGTGCCCTGACATGATTGATCACGTAGCGGCATAGCGCGGCTCGCAATCAATGGGGAATATAGAGACCCCTTGGTCTGTTATAGTTATTGAACCCCGGAATATTTATGGCAAATAAAAAAGATAGGCAACGCTTCGAGCGTCTCATGTTGGTGCATCACGATGCGGCCTACAATTTGGCTTTGTGGTTGTTGCGAGATGCTGCTGATGCAGAAGATATTGTGCAGACAGCCTATATGAAAGCTTTCGATCATTTTTCTTCGTTTCACGGGGGAAATTCTGCGGGTTGGATGCTGACGATTGTGCGCAATACGGCTTATAACTTACTTCAAACCAAGAAACGCAACAGTAACCTGGTTAATTTTGACGAGGCTTTACACAGCGGGGACGAACTCTGCCAGTTTTCATTTGGTTCCATGAATCCGGAAGATACGTACAGCGCCATGATGACGGGCGCGCAGATCATGGATGCTATCGAGCGTTTGCCGGTGGAATTTCGTGAGGTGTTTTTTTTGCGTGAGATCGAAGGGTATTCCTACCAGGAAATTGCCGAGACTACGCAGGTACCAAAGGGTACCGTCATGTCACGCCTTTCCCGCGCACGCGCGCAATTACAAAAGCTATTAGTTGAGAAAAACAGAAGGAAGCAAGCTAATGTCTTGTGAAGAAATGCAGCATAAATTCGAGGCTTATCTGGATGGCGAGTTAACGTTGTCCGATCAACGTTCTTTGGAAGAACATTTAGCAGGCTGCAATCGCTGCAACACGATGTACAACAGCTTACGAACATTGAGCGTATCGATCAAAAACATTGGTTATACCCATGCGCCAGCATCGCTGCGTCGCAATATCAAACGCGGACTGAAGGAGATTTCTGGGGAGCATGCCGATGCTTTTCATTGGTATCATCTGCTGGGCGTTGGTGGTGGAAGTGCCATTGCGACGGCGGTAGTGGTTTGGTTGGTGATGATCTCAACGCTACCATCGGCACAGACTTCGGTAACTGATGAACTGGTTGCTGCGCATGTCCGCTCTATGATGGTCAGCCATCTTACGGATGTTGCCTCTTCAGATCAGCATACTGTCAAACCCTGGTTTAACGGAAAGCTAGATTTCGCGCCGTCGGTTCGAGATTTGCGTGATCGCGGCTATCCGCTCGTGGGTGGGCGACTCGATTATGTGCATCAACAGCCTGTAGCCGCACTCATCTATCAGCATCGCGCCCATGTAATTAATGTTTTTATTCGGCGCGGTGATACGGTTGCACAAGCATTGCCACCACGGGCGACGCATCAACTGGGGTACAACTTAATCCGCTGGCGAGACGCCGGTTTGGATTATGCGTTAGTTTCGGATCTGAACGAGAAGGACTTGCAGGAATTGGCCGGACTGCTGGCAGGGCAGCCGGCACCAAAGTCATAGCGCTAGATAGAGTGTCTCTAGCTCTAGCAGGAGTGGCTTAGCGCATGGCGGTTATAAATGCAGCCAGCGCTTCTATTTCTTTATCATCGAGATCCATGGCAATGTTGCGCATTAGCGCATTTTTATCGTTGCTACGGGTACCACTGCGAAATTCTTTTAACATCTTAACAATATAGTCCGCATGCTGCCCTGCAAGCGATGGGAATTTCAACACGGCATTGCCCTTGCCGTCTTCACCATGACAGCCACTACAGGGGCTCACCGGTTTGGCGCTATTGCCACTCAAAAAAATCTGTTTCCCCAAATCGGATGTCGGTGGTGGGGCGGAATTTTGCTTGCGCATTTGGCTTGAAAAATAAGCCGTGATATCAGGAATGTCGGCGTTGGAAATGGCTTCGACGAGAGGCGTCATGTGCATTTCTTTGCGCGCACCACTTTTGAAATCAAGTATTTGTTTAACCATATAGGCTTGACCTTGACTCGCTAGCACGGGATATTCCGGGTTCTTGCTGTTCCCGTCGCGCGTATGACAACCGCTGCAGAGTAATGTTTTGGATTTGCCGACGGCCGCATCACCATCCGCGATGGCCGTACTGCATGCCAAAATGCACAGCAAACCGCCAACTATTGTTTTCATTGCTTTTACACTCCTTTGATTATTTGCTGCCGATCGGACAAGCATCCATTTACTTGATGGAGATGCGACCGGCCATGCCTGCTTCGGTATGCCCTTTAATGGAGCAATGCAGGGGTGTGTCATTCAACGTCTTAATCGGCACAAACCACCATTCCGCCGTATTGCCTGGATAGACTTCAATTTCGCTAACGCTGCCTTTGACTTCAACCAGCGCCTTATGATCTGGGCCGACAATTTGCACCTTGCGTGTAAACACGGATCGCGCCAGTCCCTCAGATGAGAAATAGTGCTTTTGCTTGCTTGGATTCTGGATAATCAGCTTATACAGTTTACCGGTCTCAAACTGGAGTACATCAGGATAAAAACGTAAGTTATCTTTTGCATTGCCTAACTGTACGGTGACTTCAATCGGCTGTTGATCCGTCAGGTCGCCAGCGGCTAAGAGGGGTAATGGGAAAAGCGCGCAAAACAGAACGAGAAATTTTCGGTTCATGGGATGGCCTTTCTGGTGAATGATCAGGGCTGCGGATAAGCCGGAAATTACGCCGGATATCCGCTTGCCCTGATGGTGATTTACTAGGCTTCGAGTACCGTTAACCACGTGTCGTGGAGATTGCAGACGCTCAATGCATAGATCGCACCGCTCTGACCGGACAATTTGAATTCAGAGATGGGGGCTTTATCTTTGGTGGGATCAAAAATGTGTTCGGCGATAAATTTAAAGTCGTTATCTAAAATGACATGCTTGACAATCCAATGCTTACCCGGATCCATTGGGTGCGATGTCACGACTTGTACGCCGTCCGCAGTCTTTTCAATCATGGGGGAATGGGAACCGGCCTTCTTTGCCCAGCGTCCCGGTGAGTCCATGGTATAAAACAGGCCACCGGCTAATTTGTTTTTATTGATGTTTTCGCCCAAAGGACCTGCAAGAACGATTTTTGGCGCGATGATTCCGGTTGCTGCTCCGACCATGCCTAAACGAATGAATAAACGTCTGTCCATATTTTTCTCCTGCCTTCTTTAGTGGATTGAAGTAGCTGCGGGCTTTTTTAGCTGCAGCGCCCTACTTGATATAACAATGCTGCTGAAAAAATATTCCCGTTCAATGCTAGTGGGATGAAATATCCAGCAGAAACAATAGTACCAAGAACGGGATTATCTTGATGGCATTTTTTAAATTTGTCGCTCATGCCGTAGCGTACTGGTGCTCAGTAGCGCATTAGCATGATGATTGTTATGCATTAAATCAGTTTGTTATATTCAGTTCGTGGGGGAGAGGCGAGTTTGGCGTATCGGTTAAGCGGCTGGTGATTAAGACCATTCGCATCGAAGTTGCAACGTTTCGGCCCGGCATTGATGAATTTAAATTACATAAAACGCGCAAAAAAATGGGGCCGATTGGCCCCATTTTTTGGACAGACAATAACGCGTTTAATCGTTGGCGCGACGACGATATTCGTGTGTGCGGGTATCGATTTCGATTTTATCGCCCGTCTCACAAAATGCCGGAACTTGAATTTCAAAGCCGGTCGAAATGCGCGCCGGTTTTAACACTTTGCCTGAAGTATCGCCACGGGCAGCGGGTTCGGTGGTGATTTCGCGAATGACCGAAGTTGGCATCTCAATCGAAATCGCTTTTTCGTTGTAGAACACGACTTCAACCTGCATACCGTCTTCTAAATAATGCAGGGTATCGCCCATGTTGTCGGCTTCGACTTCATGTTGCTCGTAGTCGGTGTCCATGAACACATACATGGGATCGGCAAAATAGGAGTAAGTGGCTTCGCGTCGCTCTAATACGACGGGGTCGAATTTGTCGTCGGCTTTGTACACGGTTTCGCTGGGCGAACCGGTGAGCAAGTTTTTAAATTTAACTTTGACCACCGAAGCATTGCGCCCGGAGCGTGTGTATTCGGCTTTTTGCACCACCAATGGATCGTTACCGATCATAATTACATTGCCGGGGCGGAGTTCTTGTGCACTCTTCATAACAGTACCTATTCATCAATCCAAAAGGGGAAAACCGCAGATTATAACGGTTTTTGGCTAAATTTCACCAACTGACTGGCTAAGTCAGTTTGTCGCTCCAGCCCAGTTGCCCAACGCCGTGCATGTCGAGTTAAGGCGGGGAGGGTAGCGACAAATCCAGGCCAAGTGAGCGCTGGGGCGTCGAATAGACCATTCCAGGCGCGCCAAAGCTCAGGCAACGCTTGGGTTTCGGGTGCAGCCAAGCAGTAAAGCGCTAAAAAAGCTTCCAATTTTTCTTGGTGCACCGTGTCATGTTGTGGATAGATGTGCCATATCAATGGTTTAGCGGCCAACTGCGCACGGATGAAAGAATCCTCACCGCGCACGAAATTGAGATCACACAGCCATAACAGACGGTCATACTCAGGTTGCGACAAAAAGGGCAGGCCGATGAGGGTGAGGTTGCCGTGGCAGATGCGTTTACCAGCAGATAGAGGTTCGACGCCAAGTGCGGTGGAGATGTCGCGGCTAAACGGTGTATCCGGTACTAGACACACGATCGGCTTCGTCGCGCTGCTCCATGCAGCGAGGAATGGGCTGATCGGTGCATGCGGATAGGCGAATAGGGAAAATAGGAGTGCGTCGGAGGGGGCAGTGATCCCCAGTTTTTTCCACCAAGCAGCTTGTGCCGTTGCGTCGGCTTGAAAGGCATCTCGTTCAGCGAATAAGCCGGCTTCTCGCAGCAATCCGCCACTGGGTTTGGTGAATCCTGGGAAGAAAAAATATTTAGTCAGGGGTAGGCGTGGGTGGGGGGAAGGTAGACCGTGGTAGTTTGCAATCCAAGGCTCTGCGCTTAGATATTCCAAATTGATCCAGATGGGCTTTTCGTGCTGAGCAGCCATGGTGGCGATATAGCGCTCCGGCAAGGAACAGGCAAAAGCTTCGATCACAACATCAGCAGGCACGATGTCGGAAAAGGGAGATACCCAATGCCGGATTTCGACACCAATCAGATTTTGGGTGTTGCAGTTGGGGTCGAGTTCAGGCGCTAATTTGGCAAAGCTGACGAGATCGTCTACCCAAAGGCGGACATGAAGTTGGTGCTCGCTCGCGAGTTGGCGCGCCAAACGCCAACACACGCCGATATCACCATAGTTATCGATAACGTTGCAGAAAATATCCCAATGCGTGCGCGGCTTCATACGGCAGTTAGATGCTGCAGTGTTGATTTTGGGTTAAGGCTCGTCGCTAAAATCTTCCGGCTTGCTGCGTTTGCCGGGGATAATGCCGATGCGTTTTTTCAAGGAGGTGAGGGAGTTGCCAAAGCGGGCGGCATAGTAGGCGCTGTTGCTCATCACTTTTTTGACGTAGTCGCGCGTTTCATTGAAGGGGATCGATTCGATATAGGCCGCCGCATCCATGGGGTTGTTATCTTGCCAGCGGCGCGCGCGTCCAGGACCCGCATTGTAGGCGGCCGTGGCGAGTACGGCATTGCCGCTTAAAATATCTTGAACATGCTTTAAATAGTAAGTGCCAAGCGCGAAATTGGTTTCTAGTTGATTGACTACGCCGGCATGGAAGCCTTTCATCCCCATTTTTTTGGCGACCCAGCGTGCGGTGGCAGGCATGAGTTGCATCATGCCGGAAGCACCGACACTGGATTTGGCAAGAGTCACGAATCGGCTTTCTTGGCGCACCAAACCATAGACCCAAGCATCATCCAAGTCTAGCGGCTTGGTGTAAGTTTGCATCGTTTCAAGGTGGGGTGCAGGATAGCGCAAACTGAAGTCATGCAACTGTTGCGTTCGGTCTGCACTGTTGATGGAACGGTCGTAGAGATCATTACGGCGCGCGAGTTCGGCTGCTGCCAACAGTTGTTTGTCATCGGCTGTGCGAATGGTCCAGAGCCATTCGCGAATGGCTTCAAGACGCATATTTAAACGGAATAAAGCTAAGGCACGTTGAAACGCAGGCATTGCTGCCGCAGTATTGACATCCATTTCAGTGGGTTTGTAGGTGATAGGAACAGGTCCGATCACGGCGCCTAATTCTTCATTCGCCAATTGGGCGTAAAAGTTGGTTTCGCGCGAAATTTGCAGAAAGATTTCATTGGCGGTTACGGCGTGGTTGCTGGCTTTCAGCGCACGGGCTTTCCAATAGCGCCATTCAGTGCGACGTTGTTCGGATTCTGTCATGGCGTCGATTGCGGCGAGCAAATTGGGCCAGTCTTGCACTCGCATGGACGCACGGGCTTTCCAGCTCAATTGCAAATCATTCAGCGGAGCGCCTTTTGCATAGCCATACCAAGTGAGGGCGTTGGGCGCATGGCGGCGTGCCAAGTAGAGTGCAATTTGGCCGGATACATAAGCTTGGTCTTCGGTAGAAAACCGCGTTTTGATGGGTTCCCAATGACTAATCGCATTATCCGGATCGGTACGCGCGATCCGGTATACCGCAAACAACGTCAACTCACGCGCACCGCGGAGCGTGAGATCGGGTAAGTGCTTTTCCAAAAACCGTGCAGGATTCTCCGCCACCGATTCGAGCGCTTTTAAACTGCTTTGATAGGGGGGCGGCAAGTATTGCGTAATATAACGCGCCACGCTGACGTTACCGACTTCCAGCGCCAAACGCAGCCGCGCAAATACGTCGTCTACGCTTAATAATTTTTCATCGGCCAAACGTTCGAAGACAGGATTGCAACTCGCAGGCAAATCGCTACCGGAGAACCATAGGCTCTTGGCTTCGTTAAGCGGGCTTAAATCGGTAGGAAAGCGCGTCAGTCGGGCTTGTAATTGATAACACGTGATTTCATTGTTTTCGTTGACCAGCTGCGGGTATTGCGCTTGGAATAATTCCCATCGTTGTTGTCGGCCCAAAGATTTTAGCCAATCGATGCGTAACCGATCGGATAAATAAGAGTCGCTATTTTTGGATAAAAAAGTTTGCACTTCATCCGGCTGGGCGTTATCGATGTTCAGCGTGAGTTGCCAATATTGCACGAGGGGTGCAAGCAGATGGTTTTGTAACTTCGCGGCATATTGGTCGAGGCGTGCGCTGTTATGCGCATTGAAGGCGTCACGCGCGGCAAGAAAATCATCGTCCGGCGCGGCAATAGCCGACGTGACAGTGTATAGCGACGCGAGTAGCGCGATGCAAATAAAACGCGTTGCGAGGGTTGTGATTCGACTTTGAAGAATTCTGCTCATACCTGCTATATTAAGGGCTGCAGCGCAATATTGCGCATGCGATAAGGATAACACACCATGCCCTATGTCAGCCTTGATCCCGCGAGCAATAAAGTGCTGAAGACTTATACGAGTTGGAATTCTGCACAGCTGACGGGCGCGTTGGAAAAAGCCCACGCCGCCCAACAAGAATGGGCACAGACAGATTTTGCACGTCGCGCTGAACGATTGCGCGATGTGGCGATTTATTTGCGGGTGCATCGTGATCAATATGCTCAGTTGATTACGCAAGAAATGGGAAAATTGCAACGCGAAGCGCGTGCTGAAGTGGAAAAGTGTGCCTCGGGCTGTGATTTTTATGCGCAGAATGCCGAGGGTTACTTACGAGCGGAACCGGTAAAAACCGACGCAGGTAAAAGCTATGTTGCATATTATCCTTTAGGGGTGGTGTTGGCAGTCATGCCTTGGAATTTTCCTTTTTGGCAGGTATTTCGTGCCGCCGCTCCTGCTCTGATGGCGGGGAATGCGGTGGTGTTGAAACATGCTTCGAATGTCCCGCAATGCGCCCTGGCAATTGAGACCATTTTCCGGGAATGCGGTTTGCCATCGGGGCTGTTCACGACGCTGATGATCGAAGCAGATCAGGTGCAAGATGTGATTGCGAGCCACGCGGTGCAAGCCGTGACGCTGACCGGTTCGGAAACCGCTGGGCGAGCAGTGGCAGCATGTGCAGGCCAGCATTTGAAGAAATGCGTATTGGAACTCGGTGGTTCCGACCCTTTCATCGTGTTGCGCGATGCAGATTTGGAATTCACGACCAATATGGCGGTTGAATCGCGCTTTTTGAACTGCGGCCAATCTTGTATCGCCGCAAAACGCTTTATTCTCGTACCGGAAATTGCAGATGCTTTTGTGCAAACTTTCCGAACTAAAGTGGAAGCGTTAAAACTGGGCGAGCCGATGCAAGACGATACGCAAATCGGTCCCATGGCGCGGCTTGATTTGCGAGAAGCTTTACATCATCAAGTGACTGACTCTATTGCACAAGGTGCGGTGGCGCTGACGGGCTGCACACCAGTAGAGCGCAATGGCAACTTTTACCCGGCCTCGATTTTGGATCACGTGACGGACAAGACGCGCGCGTATCATGAAGAGCTGTTCGGACCGGTCGCCATTATTATTCGTGCGGTTAGCGAAGATGATGCCTTGCAGATCGCCAATCAAACGCGCTTTGGCTTGGGTTCTTCCATCTGGAGCCAAGATGTGGCGCGCGCGGAGCTCCTGGCGACACGCATTCAAGCTGGCTGCACCTTTATTAATGGGATGGTGAAATCCGATCCACGCTTACCCTTTGGTGGCGTTAAAGCCTCAGGTTTTGGTCGGGAGCTGTCGCAACAGGGTATCCGTGAGTTTGTGAATGCAAAAACGGTTTGGATTCGACAAGTGCGTACAACATCGCGCTAGAACACGGAAATAGATGCTGAATGCCATTTGGGCGGGGATGATTTTACTGGCTTGCGCTTTTGCGCTGGCTAACGCGTTGATGACGGGACAAGGCACGGTTTTCATCACGCTGGTGCAATCGCTGTTCGATTCAGCTAAAACGGGATTTGAAATTTCATTGGGCCTGGCTGGCGTAATGACCTTATGGTTGGGCATCATGCGCGTGGCGGAGGCTGGCGGTAGCCTAGCGCTCATTACTAGTGCGCTGGCCCCTTTATTTAAACGCTTGATGCCCGAAGTGCCTGCACGTCACCCAGCGCAAGGCGCAGTGGTGATGAATCTTTCCGCCAATGTACTCGGTCTCGACAACGCGGCCACTCCCTTGGGCTTGGCAGCGATGCGCGAGCTGCAAACGCTCAACCCGAAACCGGATACCGCCAGCAATGCGATGATTTTATTTTTGGTGTTGAACGCCTCTTCGGTCACGTTGTTGCCGCTCACGATTTTCGCTTATCGTGCGCAATTGGGCGCGCAGGATCCGACCGATGTCTTTATACCGATTTTGATCGCCACATATTGTTCCAGTATGGCGGGATTACTGGCCGTTGCGCTGGTGCAGCGGATTAATTTATTGCATGGGGTGGTATTAAGCTATTTGGGTGGCATGGCGGCGGCGGTAGCCGGTTTAGCATGGTATTTCGGACGTTTGTCGGCGACAGAGATGCAGCACCAATCTGCAGTTTTTAGTAATGCGCTGTTAGTTGGCCTGATTGTGATTTTTATCGTCAGCGCTTTGCTACGGCGCGTTAAAGTTTATGAGGTGTTTATCGAGGGAGCTAAGGAAGGATTTCAAATCGCCGTCGGTATTATTCCCTATTTGGTGGCGATGTTACTCGCCATCGGCTTGTTGCGCGCGAGTGGGGCGTTAGAAGGCTTGCTGGGGGGTATCCGCTATTTCGTGCACAGCTTGGGTGGCGATACGCGCTTTGTCGAAGCTATGCCCACTGCGTTGGTCAAACCTTTTTCAGGTAGTGGTGCGCGTGCCATGATGGTCGAAACCATGCGCAACTACGGTGCAGATTCTTTTGCGGGCCGTTTATCCGCAGTGATTCAGGGTAGTACCGAAACGACTTTCTACGTGTTGGCGGTGTATTTTGGTTCAGTGGGAATACAGCGCAGCCGCCATGCAATTTCTTGTGCGTTGTTCGCAGACTGTGTGGGTGTAATCGCAGCTGTTTTTGTGTGTTACGCTTTTTTTGGCTAGCGAATGCCGTGGTTTAAATGCCGAGATCTTCCACCCAAGCCAGTGCTTTCATGTGGGCTTCGTTAACCGTGTTGGGATCAATGGCCAGGGAGGTCGCTAGTTCATTGATGCGTTGAATATCGGCGCCCTCGCAGGCTTCGGCCAAACATAGAAATGGCCCATAAATACCTTCGCGACTCAATAGCGCATCAGCGATATTTTCCGGCAAGGTTAATTTCTCTAACACCTTATCCATGGGCATTTCCAGCATGGCATCCAAGAGCGAGAAAATGCCGACAATAAACAAGTTGTCGCGTTCGCTACGGTCGATCAAGTCTTGACCCAGCAGCTCAGTTAGCCGACCACGGGTAATGGCTGTTTTCATTAAAGCCGATGGGGTGGAGTTTTCATTGGTGGTGACAATCAATAAGGTCAACCAACGGTAAAGTTGTTGATAGCCGAGAATCGAAAGTGCGTGGCGGATTGATTGAATTTCACAGGAAAGCCCGAATCCGACGGAGTTGATATAGCGCAATAATTTGAAAGACAGCGCGACGTCTCGCTTAAAGCCGCGTTCGATCTCCGCGATATCTTCATTGGCGCGGACTTTGTTTAGGATGTCCAGTACCAGTGCATGCGAAGGATTGATCACTTTGGCAGCTAAAATTTCCGGGTGTGCAAAATAGTAACCTTGGAAATAATCGAATTTGAATTCTTTGCAGCGTTTGAATTCGGCGAGTGTTTCGACTTTCTCGGCGATAATCTTGATCTCGTGTTGCTTCAACGTGGCGGCTAATGCTTCGAGTTGTTCTTGGGGGACTTTGAGCAAGTCCACTTTGATATAAGTGGCGAGTTTAATCAGGTCTACATTTTCAGGAGTGCTTTGTTGGTGATGCAAAGCAAACGAGAATCCCATGACTTTAAGCGCCTGCATGCGTTTTAGTAATTCGGGTGAGGCGGTGATTTCGCCTTGGATTTCCAACACGATACGCTGAGCGGGTAGTAGTTCCATGAACTCGCTATTCAGCATTTCGGTGTTCACGTTCAGGAAGGCGTTTTTATCGCCCAGCAACCATCCTGCACCCATATTGCTCAAGGTGTTGATGAGGACTTGCGCACCTGCGCTGAAGTCGTCCGAAATTTGCGCATTATTTTCTTCGGCATTGGATCGAAACAGCAATTCGTAGCCGATAATTTTTTGCTGCGAATCGACAATGGGTTGACGTCCGATGAATACCTGATCATTGGTTTCACCGCCGAAATTCAAATCAAAAGAAGAGTTTAAACTGGCAATACTTCCCACGGCGATACTCCTGGGTGATGACTAACGAACAGTCTGCAATATAAATTAACTCGCTTGTGCGAACAGGGTGGCTCGCGTCTCTTTCGAGTCAGTCGAGAGTAATTCTTCCATATCCAATACTAATACCACTGAGCCTTCACCCGATAGTGTGGCACCCGCGATACCGCGGGGCTTGACATCGGTCAGCGGCTTGATGACCACATCGTCGCGTCCGATAAAGCCGTCTATTGCCAGTACAAAGGCCGTTTCAGCCGATTGCATTAGTACGCCAAAGGCGGGCGATTCATGATCCGGCCAATCGAGCAAACCGGCAAGCGTACGGACGGGTAGCACCTCTTCGCGTACGACTAAGGTGGCACGCCCAGCGACTTGTTGGATGTCTTGCGGATTAATCGGCATGATTTCGCGCACCATCGACAATGGGATCGCGAACGGTTGCTTACCGAGTCGCACAATTAACACGGGCAGAATTGCCAGGGTAAGCGGCAACGTAATGGTGAAAACGGAACCTTGACCGACAATCGTTTTCACATCGATGCGGCCATTCAATTTAGTGATGTTGGTCTTGACCACGTCCATGCCAACGCCCCGTCCGGAAACGTCGGAGATCATGTCCTTGGTGGAGAATCCAGGCATAAATACGAGGTTTAAACTTTGACGCTCGTCCAAGCTGTTGGCGGTTTCAACGTCAATCAAGCCTTTGTCGATCGCTTTTTGTCGCAGGATATCGGCGCGCATACCTCGGCCATCGTCAGTGATTTCAATCACAATGTGATCGCCAATTTGTTGCGCAGAGAGTTTGACGAGGCTCTTGGCCGGTTTGCCTGCTGCGGCACGTTCTTCGGGGCTGTCTACGCCATGATCGACCGCATTGCGTACCAAATGTACGAGCGGATCATTCAGATCTTCGATCATGGTTTTGTCGATTTCGGTTTCCTCACCCTCGAGGACTAGTTCTACATCCTTACCCAGGCTGCGCGCGAGATCGCGGGCTAGGCGTGGGTATTTTTGGAATAAGCGACCAATTGGTTGCATGCGCGTTTTCATGACGGCGTTTTGCAAATCACCGACCAATAGGTCAAGCTGGCTGACGGCTTCATCCAGGGCTTTTAAGGTATCGGGTGTGCTTCTGCCTGCAACCATGTCAGAGCGTAAACAAGTCAGGCGATTTTTGGTTAAGCCAATCTCGCCCGAAAGATTCAACACTTGATCCAGGCGTGTGGTGTCGATGCGAATGGTGTTTTCTTTTGCACTGGGCGTGGCGGTAGTCGGTGCGTTGCCGCGTGGTTTTTCGGCTGGTTTGGGTAGTTCAGCCTTGGGCGCTGGGACGACTTTTACTGGCGACGGTGTTGCTTCTTCTGGTTTAGCTCCGCCAACGAGGGCGTGATAAAGAACACGCCAATCCGGGCCATTTTCGCCGGCGGCAGGGGTTGCTGCAGCGGCGGTTTCTGCTGTAGGGGTGGGTATATTTTCTTCTGTTTTGAGGGCGAGCGTTTCGCCCGAGAGTACGGCATCCAAGGCGTTCAAGATGGCTGGCTCGGCTGCATCCGGCATGCGTGCTTGAGCCAGGGACCCGAACATATCGCGCACAATACCGGTTGCCGCCAGAATTACATCCAGAATTTCCGGTGTTAAGGTGAGTTCCGCATTGCGCAGTTTGTCGAACAAATTTTCTGTGCGATGACAGAGTTCAACCAAGGGCGTCGCATTTAAAAAACCGGCGCCGCCTTTAATCGTGTGGAACCCACGGAAAATAACATTCAGCAATTCCCGGTCGTCCGCAGATTTCTCTAGCAAAACCAGTTTATTGTCGACATCAGAAAGCATATCGCCGGCTTCCATTAGGAAGTCCTGCAACATTTCCTCCATTCCTTCAAATGCGCTCATGGGCCATACCCTCCGCTTATTTAGAAGCCCAGACTCTCAAGGAGATCGTCGACTTGTTCTTGGTTGGTTACGATGTCCGTGCGACCTTCCGCATTAATGACTGGGCCGTTCAGTAAGCCTGAATTCATCTCGGCTTTCTTCTCGGCCGATGTGCTTTCAATCAGCAATGCCAATAATTGGCTTTCCATTTCTTGCGCCATGACAATGATTTTTTTGATCACTTGTCCGGTCAGATCCTGGAAGTCTTGCGCCATCATGATTTCCAGTAATTGCGCATTCGTGGTTTTGGCATTTTTAGAGGCATTCCCTAGAAATTCACGCGTTTCACCAACGAGTTGTTTGAAATCGTCGATGGACAATTCATTCTGATATAAGCGATCCCATTGTCCAGAGAGTTTGGCGGAATCATTCTCGATCATCTCTTGTAGCGGTTTGGCTACGTCGGTCGCGTTTAATACACGATCGGCTGCTGCTGCCGTTAACGTGGCGATATAGTTCAAACGGTCGCGCGCATCGGGCATGGTTTGATCTACGGCTTGCTCGAGCGATTTGTCATAGCCCAGTTCATGCATCGTGTCATGCAATTTGCGGGTGAGGTGGCCGATCTGCGAATAATAAGGTTCGTTGATACTGGCGCCTACGGCATTATCCGAAGTCGCTTTAGCTTCCGATGTTGCGACGATAACGGGTTCAGGGGCCTTTTCCTCAACAGCTGGGGTGGTGGAGGACACAATGCTGTCGAACAAAGCCTCCAAGTCGTCGGTATCTCCTGCTAGTGTATTACTCACGTGCGTCTCCTTATTTACCGTTAGCATGGAAGATTTTGTTGAGCTTCTCTTCCAATGTCGCTGCCGTAAAAGGCTTGACGACATATCCGCTAGCGCCAGCTTGGGCAGCTGAAACGATGTTTTCCTTTTTTGCTTCGGCAGTCACCATAAGGACCGGCAGATGCTTTAAATTGGCATCGGAGCGAATTTCTTTGAGCAGATCTAGTCCGGTCATGTTGGGCATATTCCAGTCGCTGACCACGAAGTCAAAACTGCTGCTGCGTAATTTGGCTAGCGCCGCAATACCATCTTCTGCTTCATCGACATTGGTGAAGCCTAGCTCTTTCAGCAGATTGCGTACGATTCGGCGCATCGTGGAAAAATCATCCACAACTAAAAATTTCATATTTGTATCAGCCATTACTTCCTCCTATTGCACGCATGTTCAAATTCCCGAAACGTTAGGCCAGAAATGGACGGAGGGTATCCGCCAAAACGACCGGGTCGAATTTGCCCACGTAAGTATCGACACCAACGCTTTGGCCCATGGCGCGATTGGCTTCAGAGGACAGCGATGAATGCATGACCACTGGGATGCCATCAAAACGATGATCGGATTTAATATTCTTGGCCAACACATAGCCGTCCATTTCCGGCATTTCAGCATCGGTCAGAATGATGCTGATTTGATCTTTTAAGGTTGAGCCGTCGTTGGGTATGCGCTGAGCAAGGTTTTGTAACTTTTCCCAGGCTTCCAAACCATTGGTGGCTTGTTGGTATTTGACGCCCATGCCTTCCAATACTTTGGTGATCTCCTTGCGGGCGACGGTTGAGTCGTCTGCAAAGAACACCATGTGCTCGCGTTCCGACTGGACTTTATCCAGATTCGGTATGTCTTCGACGCCAATGGCGCGTGCCAAAATTTGTTCCACATCGAGAATCGAGACTAGTTTGCCATCCGGTAATTCGGTGATGGCGGTGATCAGCGCATCACTACCCATGAGCATGGTTTGCGGGGGCTTCACTTTGTCCCAGTCGACGCGAATGATGCGATCCACGTCATGCACCAAAAATCCCTGCGTGTGGCGTGAGAATTCGGTCACGATCATAGTGCCCCCGGTATTTTCTGGGGCGCCATCCAAATTCGTAAATTTGGCGAGTGAAATCACCGGAATAATATTGCCGCGCAGGGAAATGACCCCTTCGACGCCAGCGGGTGTATTGGGCGTTTTGGTGATGGGCGGCGTTTGCGAAACCTCGCGCACCTTGAACACGTTAATCCCAAAGATTTCTCCTGTTCCGAGAGAAAACAGCAGGATTTCCATTTTGTTCGAACCCGCAAGCTTGGTGCGCCCGTCAATCGAATCGAGTAGTGCTTGTTGTGCATCCATGATTTGTTGTCCTATTTACCGAGTTAGGCCGCCGCCGCGACACCACCTTCAAGAATGCGTGTAATCGTTTCGGAGAGTCGTTGTGGCTCGAATTTAGAAACGTATTCATCGACCCCAACGGAGCGACCAAGTTGCTGGTTCGACATGCCGGAGAGCGAGGAATGCATGATGACCGGGATATGCGCAAAGCGCGGATCGCTCTTTACGTTTTTGGTCAAAATGTAACCATCCATTTCTGGCATTTCTACATCGGTCAAGATCATCTGGATCAGATTCGTTAGCGGGACGTTGGCCGCGTCGGCTTGTGCCGCCAATTTTTTCAGGTCTTCCCAAGCGTTTTTGCCGTTTGTAGCGAAATGATAATGAACGTTCATCGCTTGCAAGGTGCGCTCGATTTGTTTGCGTGCGATGGGTGAGTCGTCGCAGAAAAAGATAGTGCGGTTTTCCTGGGAAATCGGTTTGACCTGGCTGAAAATCGTTTCGTCGTCGTCACTACCCGTGGTTTCGGCCAGTACTTTTTCGACATCCATTAGCATTACCAACCGATTGTCCGGGAGTTCGGTGACGGCTGTGACCAGTCCACCCGCGTGCGAGGAGAACATATCGGGCGGAACGCGGATCGAAGACCAATCCAGACGCAAAATGGTATCGACAGCTTCGACTAAAAAACCTTGCGTATGGCCGTTGTACTCGGTCACGATCATAACTTCTGGCTTGTTCTCGGTTTGCACGCCAGCATATTTGACGAGATCAACAATCGGCACCAATTGTCCGCGTAGGCTGACCATGCCTTCAACCGAAGTTGGCAACTCAGGAGGGCGTGTGATTTCGGGAACGCGCATGACCTCACGAACCTTAAACACGTTAATGCCATACGTTTCACGTCGACCAGAGCGGGAATCTGTACCCAGGGTAAAGAGTAGAATTTCGAGCTTGTTGGTACCCGCTAACTTGGTGCGGCCATCAATATTTTTCATCAGATCAGACATGCGGTACTCCTTTTATCGATACATCCGAAATAGTTAGTGACGATGGTTGCTATCACAAAGCGCAAGAACATCGTTCTCACCGGCTTCAGCCATCTGTTCCAACTCAGCGATCACTTGCATGCTGGCTTGTTCCATATCCGTTAACGCTTTTACCGCGCTATCGAAGTCGCCATTGCGATAACGCTCAATTGCGCTCACGCCATGGCTGTGTACTAGGCGATGAGGTTGTTCAATCTGTTTGTAGCCGCGTAAATTGGAATAATTGGATTTGCCCTCGCCGTCGTAATACCATTGACCGAGACGGCATTGCGTATGACTTGCAAATTCATTCGCTGATTTTTGCGATAAGCCCATGAACACCTTATACACTTCAAATTTGTAGACCAGATGATCAACCTTGGCCAGTTCAATAAAACTGCGCAGAGCCGAGGAAGCAATAGCGCCTTCCATTTTGTGCGATAGATCCAATAAGCCATGTAAACCTTCAGTCGCGGCTTCTCCTTGGCGGCTAAAGTTGTCGGATTGTCCGGCTTCAGTTTCCATTTGGGTCTTGGCAGCGTTGATTTCGTCTTGAATATTGGCTACCAAGGTAGAAATTTCACTAGTGGCGCGACTTGTCCGTTCAGCTAACTTGCGGACTTCATCTGCCACGACGGCAAAGCCGCGTCCTTGTTCTCCGGCACGTGCCGCTTCAATTGCGGCATTCAATGCGAGCAGGTTGGTTTGATCTGCAATTTCCTTGATCAACATCACGATGCCGCCAATTTGGCCGGCGCGCTCGTGTAAGTTCTCTACGCTATGGGCTGTTTGTTGTGTTTTTTCCGAAACGCTATGTAAATTGGAGGCGATTTGCACCATGGCTTCGCGACTCTCGTTGGAGGCATTTGCGGCTTCTACGGCGTTTTGTTTCTCGGACTTCATGGTCGAGGCGAGGCCAGATAACGATGTCTGTAATTCGATAAATGAATCGCCAAATTGCTGCATGCTGTCGAACATGGCGCCATGCATCGCTTGTTTGCCCAGCAGTTCAGCAATCTGCGTCTCCAGTGCGCTTTTCTCCGTCGCGGTTGCCGCTAGTGCTGCATTGAGTTGATCGCGCTCGCGCTGCATCGGCTCCATCTGACGTTGGAGCGACTCATACTCTTTTTTCCACCGACTTCCAAACATTTCCAATCTCCCTGCGTAATAGTGAGCGACGATCTTTCTTAGGCCTGTAAACGAAATCGGCTAACGATATGCTGTAGGTTTTGTGAGCAATCGACCAATTCCTGTGAAGCAGATGCACCGTGTTCGATGGCGTGGCTATTTTCATCCGCCATTTTTGCGATTTCTTCTATCGCTAAGGTAAATGCTTGGCTCGTGCCCGATTGTTCGTGGGTAGCGTTTGCAATTTGCCCAATCATGGCGGCAACTTGTTCTACGCTGCGCGCGATTTCCTGTAATGCCTGTCCAGCCTGATTGGCTAGTGAGACGCCCTCTTGGACATCCGTACTGCTTTGACGCATGGTGATCACAGCGCGCCCGGTATCATTTTGAATCCCGCTAACCATGTTGGATATTTCACTGGTAGCTGCTGTGGTGCGTTCTGCTAATTTGCGAACTTCATCCGCGACGACGGCAAATCCACGACCTTGTTCGCCAGCGCGGGCGGCTTCGATCGCAGCATTCAAGGCGAGCAAATTAGTCTGATCGGCAATATCCTTAATCACGGAGAGGATTTGCCCGATCTGATTTGAGCGTTGACCGAGATCGGCAATCGCTTCGGCCGATTCGTTGACGGTTTTTGCTACTTTTTCTATACCTTGTACGACATTGGCCACGACTTGGTCACCTTGTTTGGATAATTCCCGTGCATTGTTAACGGCGCTGACTATGTTTTCGGACGTGGCGGCAATTTCTTTAAACGCACTGTTAAATTGTTCTACCGAGCCGGCGGCTTCAGAGGCGCGTAAACTTTGTTGGCGTGAACTTTGCGCGACCTGGGAAGACGATTGAGATAACCCGTCGGCATTTTGGTTGACCAGCGCGCAAGCTGCATTGACCTGACTGATTAAGTCGGAGATTTGCTGCGCCATCTGGTTGAAACTGGCGCCAACACGAGATAATTCGTCATTTCCGCTTGTCGGAACGCTGGCGGTGAGATCGCCTTCAGCCAATTTGGCGGCCCCCTTCTCCAGCGAGACCACGCCACGATGGATGGAACGACCGATAACTGTACCCATCAAGACTGCGAGCAAAACCCCCAGGCTTACTGTTGCAAGCGCCACGATGCGCAATACGGACGCTTGTTTTACGGAGGCCTCGTACTGTTGCTGGGCAATAGTGGTTTGGTAGTTAACTAAAATATCAATGGCGTCGGATACCTTCTGAAACGCGGGATCCATGGTTTCGCGCCGTAATTTATCTACCGCTGAAAATTTTTCTGCTTGTAGCAAGTCAATCATGGGTAATACGCCGGTCTTTCCAAAGGTCACGCGCGCTTCGACAAAGTCGTCGAGGAGTTTTTTCTCTTCACCCGCGGGGTTGCTTTTGTTATAGGCCGTAATCAACTGTTCGATTTTAAAAATGCTGCTACTGACTTTATCGGTGAGCGCCACAATTTCGAAAACATCGGTTTCTAGGCGTGCACGCAGCAGCAATAAACGAATTTGGTTTTGGTGGTTACGCATATCATTCAGCGTTTGAATGGCGACCAAGCGGTCTTTGTAAATCGATTCAGCCGCTTTTTGCGTGCTATGCGTGCCCCATAATCCCGCCGCGCTGATAACCAGCATAATGAGTGAGGCAAAAGCGATCAGCACGATTAATTTCGTGCGGATGGTTAAATTCACGAGCGGCTGTTTCATTGATATCCCTTTCCGTGTTTTTATACGGCTGTGCCCGGTTATCGGCAGGGAAATGGGGAAACTTTAATTGCGAACATCAGTGGGCTAATTAACTAAGACTATGTTTTATTGGAATTTGCTGCGGTAGACTGGCTATAATCCTAAAACAGTTAACGGTTAGGTCAAACGCGTGGCGGACTCCCATTTACCCATTGATCCGAGAGAGTTGGAGCAGGCTTTTTCCCTGTTTAATATCGCATCGGAGCAATTAGCAGCGACTTATACGGGTCTGCAAAATCAAGTTGCTAGCTTGACCCGAGAGTTGGCAATTGCGAATGGCGAACTCAATCGCCAGTTTTTAGCCAAAGAAGCTTTGTCGCAGCGCTTGGCGGCGTTGCTGGCGGCGCTGCCGGCTGGGGTTGTCGTGGTAGATGAGTCAGCGCATGTCATTGAAGCCAATCTAGCCGCACAGGCGATGCTGGGGTCTGGGTTGACCGGCTTACCCTGGGCGGTTGCCCAAGCATGCTCGTTACGCGCAACCGGTGCGCCTGATGAGTGGGAGACGACTGATCCCGTACCCCGACGACTGGCGCTATCGACCAGTCCTTTACTGGGCGCCACGGGCCAAATTCTGTTATTTCACGATATTACCCAAGCTTATGCGCTGCAAATCGAATTGACGCGGCACCAGCGTTTATCTGCGATGGGCGAGGTTGCGGCGCGTCTGGCGCACCAATTGCGGACACCGCTCGCTACGGCCTTGTTGTACGCATCACAACTTTCTCGTCCCCAGTTGGCTGAAGCTGAGCGCGTGAAGTTTAGCGATAAAGTCGTCGCACGGCTTAAGCACTTGGAGCATTTGATTCAAGATATGTTGTTGTTTGTGCGCGGGGAAGCCGTGGGGCGTGATCCTATTGCAGTGGCTGATTTGTTTTCCGATTTGCAGCAAGTCATGGAACCGCAAATGCTGGAGCGTGGTTTATTGTTTAGCGTTGAGCAAGGTGCGGCGACGGCGCGCGTGTTGGCGAGTCGCGATGCGCTGACGGGGGCTTTGGTCAATTTATTGGAAAATGCCATGCAACATTGCCCTCCCGGTGCGCGCATTAAACTTTCCAGTGCGGTGGAACGCGAACAAGTGTGGCTGCGCGTGGCGGACAACGGGCCTGGGATTGAGCCAGCCATGCTGGAGCGGTTGTTCGAACCATTTTTCACCACGCGCCTCGATGGGACGGGGTTGGGTTTGGCGATTGTACGATCCGTGGCGCAAGGGCATGGTGGAGAAGTGGAGGTTCATTCCATCCCCGGCCAGGGTTCAATGTTTGCCTTGCGTTTACCGTGTGACAAATTGGAGTAAGCTTGAGCCCTATGCAACCATTACCGATTCTGATAGTTGAAGATGATCACGATTTGCGAGAAGCGCTGAGCGATACGCTCGGGCTTGCGGGCTATAAAATTTTAACCGCGCAAGATGGCGAGGATGCGCTGCGCATCATGTCTAGCCAGGCCGTCGGTTTGGTGGTTTCGGATGTCATGATGCAGCCGATGGACGGTCACACCTTGCTCAAGCGAATTAAAGCCACTACGCCGCATATCCCAGTACTGCTGATGACCGCTTACGGCTTGATCGAGAAAGCCGTGGAAGCTATGCGTGACGGCGCTGCGGATTATCTGACCAAGCCTTTCGATGCAAATAAGCTATTGGTACATGTTGCACGTTATATGCTCACCTCGGATTACGATCAGTCGGGCGAAGTGATCGCTCAGGACGCCGTATCACGTGAATTGCTGGCACTGGCCGAGCGTGTTGCGGCTTCGCACACGACGGTATTGATCACGGGCGAATCCGGTAGCGGTAAGGAGGTCATGGCGCGTTTTATTCATGGCCATTCACCACGAGCGAAACAAGTGTTTGTCGCAATCAATTGCGCCGCTATCCCGGAAAATTTGCTGGAATCGACCTTGTTTGGCTATGAAAAAGGAGCCTTTACCGGCGCCCAAGCAGCGCAAAGCGGCAAGTTCGAGCAAGCGAACGGCGGCACGCTGTTGTTGGATGAAATTTCGGAAATGCCGCTGCAACTGCAAGCCAAATTGCTGCGAGTCTTACAAGAGCGCGAAGTCGAGCGCATTGGCGGCAAAAAACTCATCCCTTTGGATGTGCGGGTTCTAGCGACCTCCAATCGCGATATGGCGTCAGAAGTGGCTGCCGGTCGCTTTCGTGAGGACTTATATTACCGCTTAAATGTTTTTCCATTACGTATCGCGCCGTTACGTGAGCGTGTGCTGGATATTGTGCCGCTGGCGCGGCACATGCTCGGGCATTTGGCCGACACGACCGGCCGACACGGGCTTTCCCTTTCAAAACAAGCGGAAGAGCGATTGACGGTCTATACTTGGCCGGGTAACATCCGTGAGTTAGAGAATGTTATTCAGCGTGCGATGATTATCGCGCCCGGCAATGTGATCGAAGCGGAACACCTGTATTTGCCGGAAGCGGCAAAAATTGCCGCCTCACAGCGGCAACCCAGCGGGGAGTCGAGTGCCGAACCCAGTCGTCCGCAAGACATTAAGACGCTGGAACGCACGCATATTTTAGAAACCTTGGCGGCGGTCAAGGGGTCACGCAAACAGGCTGCTGAGCGCCTTGGCATGAGCGAACGCACCCTGCGCTACAAGTTACAGCGCTTGCGTGAAGAGGGTATCGATCCTGATGCTCAGCATGGTTAGAATATAGTTTGGTACGGTTTTTGCTGTTAAGTTGGGTGTAGATACGCCGATAGAGTGAGTATATGGATACGAATGGTATAGATCAGCTTCTCAGCCAGTTGCAAGCGGCATCGCAGCGCGCAGTGGGGGATACTAGTGCCCAGCCAACCGGCGGGCCTGGCGACTTCGCGTCTTTGCTGCAATCGTCGCTGGAGCAGGTGAGCAATGCGCAAGTGGATGCGAAGCAACTGGCTAAATCACTCGAACTCGGTGCCCCCAACGTGAATATCGAAGACGTGATCATCTCGCTGCAAAAAGCGGATGTGTCGTTTCAGGCTATGGTTCAGGTTCGTAATAAGCTGGTAGAGGCTTATCAGCAAGTTATGAGTATGCCGATTTAGGCCATTTTGATAGTGCGTGCAGTGGCTGCTCGTGCTTGGGTTATTAAGATATTCACTTGTAAAGGGTAGGTATGGCGGTTGCAACGCAGCCTTCGCTGGTTGCGCAATTACAGAACTTTGGACAGCTTTCCAACGGCCAAAAGATCGGCTTAATCATAGCCGCCGCTGCCATCATCGCCCTTTTTTCCGGCGCATTTTTCTGGTACCAAACCCCTTCTTACCAAATTCTCTATACCAGTCTGTCTGAAAAAGACGGCGGGGCGGTGATCAACGCCTTGCAGCAGATGAATGTTCCATTCAAGGCGGAAGGTACGAGCGCGATCAAAGTGCCGTTGGATAAAGTGTATGAGGTTCGCCTCAAACTTGCCGCTCAAGGCATCCCAAAAGGGGGCGCTAGTTTTGATTTGCTAGATAATCAAAAACTCGGCGTGAGCCAATTTGTCGAGCAAGTGAACTACCAGCGGGCGTTGGAAGGCGAGCTAGTGCGCACCATTGAAGCGGTTTCTGCCGTGCAGGGCGCACGTGTGCATTTGGCGATTCCGCGCCCCTCGGTATTCCTCCGTGATCAACAAAAACCCTCTGCCTCCGTGTTTCTCAATTTAGGTGGCGGCAAGCATCTCGATCCGACACAAGTCAGCGGTATCGTGCATTTGGTTTCTTCCAGCGTGGCCGATTTGTCGCCCCAAAACATTACGGTGGTCGATCAAAACGGTAATTTGCTGATCGCGCCCGATGTGCGGGGCAATAAAGCGGGATTGGATCCAACGCAACTGGAATACCTGCATCAGTTAGAAGGTAGTTATATTGCGCGGATTGAATCAATCATTGCGCCGATCGTGGGTGCGGGCAATGTGCATGCGCAAGTTACAGCCGATTTGGATTTTGCGCAGACGGAACAGACCGCCGAAACTTTTAAACCGAATCCGACGCCTCAAGAAGCATCCATACGTAGCCAACAAATTAGTGATGCGGCTGGTGGGGCCGGTGGGACTGCGGCCGGCGTGCCGGGCGCACTTTCCAATCAACCGCCAGGCGCGGCTTCCGCACCGATTACCGCGCCACCAGCGGCTGTGGGCGGTGCTGCGGCGCCAGTGACGACGGCGACACCGGCAGCGGCGACGGGTGCGCGCGAATCGACCGTGAACTTTGAGTTGGACAAAACGGTGAAGCGGACGCGATTGCCGGTCGGTGCTGTTAAGCGACTGTCGGCGGCAGTGGTGGTGAATTATAAGAAAAAGACAGCAGCTGATGGCAAAGTCAGTTTGACGCCGCTGACGCAAGCCGAGTTACTGCAAATCAATAATCTGGTAAAGGAGTCGATGGGCTTTAGCCAGCCACGTGGCGATAGTTTGAATGTAGTGAACGCCGCGTTTAATTTACCGCCGCCCGAAAAAATAGAAGAGATTGCTTTTTGGGAGAAGCCGCGGTTTGAGTCGTGGAGTTTGGCTGCTTTGAAATTTATCGGCATTGCCTTGGTGTTGTGGCTCCTGGTCTCGCGTTTATTGATGCCGATATTGCGCCAACTCGCAATCCCACCAGCCCCCCCGGAGCCGCCAATCGAGGACAGTCACATATCCCCAGAGCCATCGCGTGAAAATGTGATTTACAAGGACAATTTACAAGCGGTGCGGCAGATTGCGCGCCAAGATCCTAAAGTCGTGGCAACCGTCGTGAAAGAATGGGTTGGCAGTGAGTGATCAAGGCATAGAGCGCGGCGCGATTTTGTTGATGAGCCTGGGCGAAGAAGAAGCTGCCGAGGTATTTAAATTTCTGGGTCCGAAGGAAGTGCAAAAGTTGGGTGCGGCTATGGCCGCCCTTAAAAATATACCGCGTGCCCGTGTGGAAACGATCTTGGGTGAATTTCGCGAAGAAGCAGAAGGGCAGTCTGGGTTAGGCGGGGATTCTTCCGAGTACATCAAATCCGTGTTAAACAAAGCGCTGGGTTCGGATCGCGCAGCGAACTTGATTGAGCGTATCTTGCATGGCGGTGATACTGCCGGCATTGAGAGTTTGAAATGGATGGATTCGGCCGCCGTCTCTGAATTGATCAAGAATGAACATCCGCAAATCATTGCCACCATCTTAGTGCATTTGGATCGAGATCAAGCGAGCGAGATTCTCAGCTTCTTCGTTGAGCGCTTGCGCAATGATGTTATTTTGCGCATTTCGACATTGGATGGAATTCAACCCACTGCACTCAAAGACTTGAATGATATCTTGACCCGTTTGCTCACAGGAAGCTCAAACTCGATCAAAAAAGCGGCGATGGGTGGTACGCGTGTAGCGGCTGAGATTCTAAACTTTATGCCAACTGCACTGGAAACAAACATTATTGCGACCGTGCGCGATTTTGATCCGGAAATTGCACAGAAAATCCAAGATGAAATGTTTACCTTTGACAACTTAAACGATTTGGACAATCGTGCCATTCAATTGTTGTTGCGCGAAGTGCAGTCGGAGAGTTTGATTGTGGCGCTCAAAGGGACGAATGAAGAATTGCGCGAACGTATTTTTAAAAATATGTCGACCCGAGCCGCGGAAATGTTGCGCGAAGACTTAGAAGCCAAAGGTCCAGTGCGAGTTTCGGAAGTCGAGGCGGAACAAAAGGAAATTCTCAAGATCGTTCGACGGCTTGCGGATGAAGGGCAAATCGCGCTCGGTGGTAAAGGCGATGAAGCGTTTGTCTAACGCGGGTTTCTCTCTCTCCAAAATCTATGGCGTCTAATCCTACACCCAAAGAGCAACTCACCGCGTACCAGCGCTGGGAACTGAATATCTTCGATGAAGCTGGAAAAACGGCAGTCGATGCCGGCGAATCAGCAGACGTGCAATTGCCTACGGCGGAACAGATCCAACGAATTCAACAGCAGGCGTATCAGGAAGGTTTTGCTGCGGGTATGAAGGATGGGCGCGCCGAGAGCCAAGCGATCGCGCAGCGCTTACAGGCTATGTTGTTGGCGCTACATGGTTCACTGAGCCAATTCGAAGAAGCGATGGCGCAAGAGATCATGAATTTGGCACTGGATATCGCTCGGCAGATGGTGCGATCAGCGTTGGAAGCAGAACCCACCTTGGTTTTGGCGGTGGTGCGAGAAGCGATTGAAAGTCTACCGCAGATCAATCAAAACCCCACGTTAGCATTGAACCCATTGGATGCTGAGTTGGTGCGCGACATGTTGGCGCAGGAATATCAGAGTGATCTCTGGCGTATCGTGGAAGATCCGCAGATGGAGCGGGGTGGCTGTAGGATTGAAACGGCTGCTTCCGAAATTGATGCCAATATGGAAGGCCGTTGGAATCGCATTGTGAACTCCCTCGGGTCTGATGCTCCCTGGCGAAAATAATACCGATGAACATCTCGAACACTGGCGCAATTTTGTCAGTGATTGTCGCGATGTTGTAAACACCGTCAAGCCCTGGGTGCCAACGGGGCGGTTGACGCGCGTTGCGGGCTTGGTGATGGAGGCTGTCGGGATCAAACTTGCCGTTGGATCGAGTTGCTTGGTGCAGTTGCCGACCGGCCTCTCAGTCGATGGTGAAGTCGTGGGATTTTCCGGCGATCGTTTATTTTTAATGCCTTCCACCGATGTCTATGGATTGACCCCGGGCGCACGAGTTATCCCGATTGAAACCGGCGTATTGGCGACACCCAAGCCGCGCGCGAACATGGTTCGTAAACGGCGTGCAGAGGATCGCGCGCGTCAAGTGATTGTTGGCCCAGAATTGCTGGGGCGTGTCGTGGATGGTGCAGGTCGGCCGTTGGATGGTTTGGGGCCGCTGCTTAGCGAAACCCGCGTACCTTTGCAAAGTCGTCCTTTTAATCCCATGGTGCGCGCACCGATTCGCCAAGTGTTGGATGTTGGTGTGCGCGTGATCAATACCTTGTTTACCGTGGGTCGCGGCCAGCGCATGGGATTGTTTGCTGGCAGCGGCGTTGGTAAAAGTATCTTGCTTGGCATGATGGCGCGTTACACCAGTGCCGATGTAATCGTGGTCGGTTTGATCGGCGAGCGCGGTCGCGAGGTTAAAGAGTTTATTGAAAATATTTTAGGTGCCGATGGGTTGACGCGTTCGGTGGTGGTGGCGGCGCCTGCGGATACGCCGCCCTTGCTACGTTTGCATGGCGCATCCTATGCCACGGCAATCGCGGAATATTTTCGCGATCAGGGAAAAGACGTATTGTTGATTATGGATTCTCTGACACGTTATGCGATGGCGCAGCGCGAAATTGCACTCGCCATCGGCGAGCCGCCAGCGACTAAAGGTTATCCGCCTTCGGTGTTCGCCAAATTACCACAATTGGTTGAGCGCGCAGGTAACGGGCGTGAAGCCAGTGGATCGATTACCGCTTTTTATACCGTATTGTCGGAAGGCGATGACCAGCAAGATCCCATCGCGGATTCAGCACGTGCAATTCTTGATGGCCACATCGTACTTTCGCGCAGTTTAGCGGATCAGGGGCATTACCCGGCGATCGACGTTGAAATGTCGATTAGTCGCGCGATGACGGAGATCGTGTCGCCGGGGCAAATGGAGTGGGTGCGCCGTTTTAAATATTTATATTCGCGCTATCATCGCAGTCGTGATTTGATTAATGTGGGCGCTTATGTACGTGGCAGTGATGCTGGCTTGGATGAAGCGATAGAATTGTATCCACGCTTAGAGGCTTTCCTACAACAAAATATGCGGGAACGCGCCGGTTTTGGCGAAAGTTGCTTGCAATTGGAACAATTGCTCAAGCGTTAGGATGTAATCCATGGCGCGCCGCTTCCCACTGCAACAGCTACTCGACCTTGCCAATGATCGCGTTGATGCTGCGACGCAACGCTTAGCGCTACTCAAGCAGCGCTGGCAATCTCAAGAAAGTAAGCTGAATCAATTACTCCTTTTCCAGGTGGAATACCGTCAACGTTTGGCGGACACCTTGGCGCTGGGCGTCGATATGACCCGAATGCGGGATTTCCAAGTTTTTTTGCAGAAACTTGAAATCGCAATTCGTCAGCAGCAGGTGGAAGTGCAGCAAGCGCAACGCGCCTGGGAACAGAGTCAGGCTATATGGTTGGAAGAACGGCGCAAGCTGAAAACTTTCGATATTTTAAAAGAGCGCCATTTACGCGGGGAAACTCACCGCGAAAACCGCTTGGAACAGCGCGACCAAGACGAGTATGCGCGAAATATTGCCAGCCGTAAGCGTGTGCGTGAGGATGATTAAGGTTCGCCCCCCTCTTTTTTGATTCTGGCACGTCTATTGCTTTTGACCTAGGTGACGATATTGCATTTAGTCACTTTTAAGGAAAAAGCATGGAAAACCAATCGATTTCAGCGCACGTAGTCGTTATTAGTCCAAGCGGCGGAAAACTCTCTGAAACCAAGGCAAATAGCCTGCCAGACGCAGAATCAGGCTCGGATTTCGCTAATTTGCTCGCGGCACAAATCCAAGGCGATACCAAAGCTCTGGTGATTCCAGATACTGAAAATGCTGCTCCAGTGACGTTGGATGATGGCGAAAAGGTCGCGAAAGAAGCTGTGCAGGCGCTGGGACAGGACGCTATTGCGGCTACAAGTAATCCGCAATCCGCAGATCAATTAATCAATACATTGAATAGCTTGCAGTTTACTCCCGTGCAGAATTTACAACCGGATGTGCATCTCAAAGTGATTGCGGAGAGTGATAACCTTAGTGTGGCGACGCTTGAAAATGGCTTGGTAAGTCAGTCATCAGTTGCACCGGCGGATTTAGCGTTGGGGACAGAGCAAGTGGCAAAAGTGGCCGCTGACCCGGCAAGAGAGGCCATTGATCCGGCAAAAATTGCCGTCACTGATAAAACTTTGCCGAATGACGCTTTTCGCGACATTAAATCTGAAACAAATAACATCAGCCCAGCATCTTCACTCAATTTAGCGCAAGTGAATCGCACGACGCCGTTGCCGACAAGCGCTGCGCCAGTTGCACCGCCGGCGATTGAAGTGCCAGTAGGGCATGCGGGTTGGGATGCAGCGTTTAGCCAACGGGTTGCTTGGGTTGCGACCAATACCCAGCAAGTAGCCCATCTGCAATTGAACCCACCGAATTTAGGGCCGTTGGAAATCCGGATTAATTTATCTAGCGATCAAGCTAATGCTGCCTTTACTTCACCCCATGCAGCCGTGCGTGATGCGATTGAGGCGGCGTTGCCACGTTTGCGCGAAATGTTGGCCGACAATGGCTTGAGCCTAGGTAACGTAAATGTGTCTTCACAATCATTTCAGCAACAACAGCAGCAGTCGCAATCCGGACAGGGTCAGAATCAACGTTATGATCCCTTTCAAGAGTTGAATCGGATAACGACGAGCGGCAGCAGTGCTGGATTTGTCGCGCAAGGGATTGGTTCAATTAGTCATACAAACAATGGCTTAGTTGATATTTTCGCTTAATTTTTAGTGGGGGTTCATCCCCAAAGTCCACGGGTGATAAGCAGATTATCTCCCCGTGGATTTTTTTATTTTTAGACGGGTAGCATGGGATATAAGCCTGTAATTGATAAACTGCATAAATTATGTTATCAAACTGCTTGATTTCAAATCATTTTGGCGTTATAAAACAGCCAAAACCTGGATTTCGGCGTAGCGCGCCTACCTAACGGCTTGGAGATGGTGAAATGGCGGGAAAAAACGTAGATAGTTCTGCTGAGGAAGAGAAAAATGAGGGCGCCATTAAACCCAAGAAAAAGGGAAAGTTGGTTTTAGTTATCGTTATTCTAGTGTTGTTGGGCGCGGGTGGCGGGGGTGCTTGGTGGTTTTTGAAAGGAACAAAGCAGGCGAATCCCAAAGAGGCAGCGGCGCACAAAACGCCAGATGAGAGCAAGCCCCCAATCTATGCGCAACTGGACAAAGAACTGACGACCGGATTAACGCGCACCGACGGCGAAGATCATTACCTGCAATTGGAAATTAAAATGAAAGTTGCAGATGTGCATGTCAGCGAGAAAATTACCCAGCGCGCACCCGAGATTCGCAGCGCCTTACTGCTATTGATGACGAGTAAAAGCGCCGACGATTTGAAGGCAGTCGAAGATAAACAAAAGCTGGCGGATGAAATGGCTGTTCAAATCAATAAGATTATTCGTAGCGCGAATCCGAAGGTGGATGGCGTACTCGGCGTGTATTTCACTACATTCATTCTGCAATAAGCGCCATGTCAGAAGAAATTCTTTCACAAGACGAAGTCGATGCCCTGCTTAAAGGCGTATTGGGTGAGTCTGAGGAAGAGGGGGCGAGTGAAGACGACGCTAATCTCCGAACCTATGATATCGGCAAGCAAGAGCGTATTGTGCGTGGCCGTATGCCGACGCTCGAAATCATCAACGAGCGCTTTGCACGGATGTTTCGCATTGGTTTATTCAACTTCATGCGGCGTAGCGCGGAGATTTCAGTCAGTCCCGTCAAAGTATTAAAATACAGCGAATTTGTGCGCAACCTAGTGGTGCCAACGAATCTGAATTTAGTGCGCTTTAAGCCACTACGCGGGACCGGTCTGTTTATCTTTGATCCCAATTTGGTTTTCTTGATTGTGGATAATTTATTTGGCGGCGATGGTCGCTTCCACATGCGGGTTGAAGGGCGTGACTTTACCCCGACCGAACAACGTGTGATTCAGCGCTTGCTCGATGTGGCGCTGATCGAATATAAAAAATCTTGGGATCCGGTTCATCCGCTGGATTTTGAATATGTGCGTTCCGAGATGAATCCACAGTTTGCGAATGTCGCGACACCGAGTGAAGTGGTGGTGGTGACGACGTTTAGTGTCGAATTGGGCGACGGCGGCGGTGATTTCCACGTCTGTACCCCCTATGCTATGATCGAACCGATTCGTGACCTG
The DNA here is from genome assembly GCA_024641855.1 of Betaproteobacteria bacterium. Classification (GTDB taxonomy): domain Bacteria; phylum Pseudomonadota; class Gammaproteobacteria; order Burkholderiales; family Thiobacteraceae; genus RBG-16-58-11. Next base: position 57,822 of record JAHECG010000007.1, read on the forward strand.
CTTTCCAGTAGTATGCAGGGCGAGCGCCTAGAGGTCGATGACCGTTGGTTGCGCCTCATGGCGCAGCAGGTGCAAGCGGCCGAGGTTGATTTGGTTGCGGATTTGGGAAGTGCTTCGATTACGTTGCGGCAAGTATTAGATATGAAAGTCGGCGATGTGATCCCCTTGCAAATTCCAAAAACGATTACCGCAGAGATTGATGGCGTGCCGGTATTAGAATGTCACTATGGCGAGCACAAAGGCCAATATGCAGTCAAAGTGCAACGGGTTCTTAACACGGCCGAAGGTTAAGGTCGATATGAGCGGAGGCGATAATGGCGGAAGATGAGGATCAAATATCCGCGGACGATTGGGCCTCTGCCATGGCTGAGCAAGAACCCGCAGAGGGGGGCGGCGAAGCCGATTGGGGCGCAGCTCTCGCTGAACAAGCTGAGCAGCCGGTACAATCAGCACAACCGGCACAGATGCCCAGTTTTGATACGTCGGGCGACGCGTCGATTCAACCTGCGGCCAACAATCTGGACATGATTCTCGATATCCCGGTGAGTCTCACTGTGGAACTCGGACGTACAAAAATAGCGATTCGCAATTTACTGCAATTGGCCCAAGGATCTGTGGTCGAACTGGATGGCCTCGCTGGCGAGCCAATGAGCGTGCTGGTCAATGGCACTCTAGTCGCGCAAGGCGAGGTGGTTGTGGTGAACGACAAATTCGGTATTCGGCTCACTGATATCATTACCCCGTCGGAGCGTATCCGCAAACTTCAACGGTGATGCCCGTGTCTCGGCTCGTGCTGGTTGTCCTCTGTTCTTTTATGCCTGCGATTGCATTTGCTGCTGCGACGCCAGGCATTGCCCCTTCGCCTATATTTGGTGGTTTTATTCAAGTGGTGCTGGCGCTGATTTTGGTGTTGGCGGCTATCGCAGCCAGCGCGTGGCTATTGCGACGCTTTGCAACGCAAATTGGTTCCGGTGGTGCGTTGCGCGTACTCGGTGGCGTGATGGTTGGGCAGCGCGAACGGCTGATGTTGGTTGAAGTCGGCGAAACTTGGCTCATCGTCGGCGTTGCGCCGGGTAGCGTAACTGCCGTGCACAGCATGCCGCGCCCACCGCAATCTGAGCAACAAGTCCAAGCCATGGTGCAACAACCAAAGTTTGCAGAATGGCTCAAAGCCGCTTGGCAAAAACGAGGCGGTGCCTAATGCGACATTTGCGCTGGCCGCTGTTAGCGGTGTTGTGCGGAATTCCGTGCGTAGTGTGGGCGGCCAATGGATTGCCTGCTTTTAACAGTACCCCTGGTCCCGGCGGCTCCACCAATTATAGTTTCAGCGTACAAACGCTGATCCTCATCACCAGCCTGACCTTCATCCCAGCAATCTTGATGATGATGACCGCGTTCATGCGCATCGTGATTGTATTATCTTTGTTGCGCCAAGCATTGGGTACGGTGCAAACCCCGCCCAATCAAATCTTAATTGGCATGTCGTTATTCCTTACTTTTTTCGTGATGGCGCCGACTTTGGATAAGATCAACGAGGTCGCGTACCAACCCTTGGTGGCAGACAAAATTACGTTCAATGAAGCGCTGACGCGTGGCAGCGAGCCGCTGAAACAATTCATGTTGAAGCAAACGCGGCAACAGGACTTAGCGTTGTTTGTTAAACTCTCCAACACGCCGCCATTAGCCGGGCCGGAAGCGGTGCCGATTACAGTCCTAGTGCCGGCCTTTGTGACCAGCGAGTTGAAGACTGCCTTTCAAATTGGTTTCGTGATCTTTATCCCTTTTCTCATCATCGACATGGTAGTGGCCAGTGTCTTGCAATCCATCGGGATGGTGATGTTATCGCCGGTATTGATTTCTCTGCCGTTTAAATTGATGATGTTCGTGCTGGTCGATGGCTGGAATTTATTGCTGGCTTCGCTGGTGCGAAGTTTCGGTATTTAGGAGTCGGTATGACACCGGAAGTTGTCGTCAATCTTGGGCAGCAGGCCTTGCAAATTATGCTAATGGTTGCAGCGCCAATGCTGTTGTCTGCACTGCTGACCGGCCTTCTGGTTAGTATCTTTCAAGCGGCGACCTCGATTAATGAACAAACCCTGACGTTTATTCCAAAACTCATTGTCATGTTCATCGTCATGATCATTACCGGGCCGTGGATGCTGGGCGTCATGACCGACTATATGACGCGCTTGTTTTCCAGTATCCCGGAGCTAATCCGCTAGCGCCGCATGATCAGTATTTCCTCAAGCCAAATTGAGGCATGGCTCGCATTAATGATCTGGCCTTTGATTCGCATTAGCGGCCTCATGATGGCAGAGCCATTGTTAAGCAATCGGGGCATTCCGCTACGTCTACGCGTGGGAATAGCATTGATCTTGACGATAACCGTTGCACCTTTGCTCCCCACACCGCCGCAGATGGATTACATTTCTGCGCAAGGGCTCTTGATGGTAGTACAGCAACTACTGATCGGCATTACGCTCGGTTTCGTGATGCGGATTGTGCTGACGGGTGTAGAGATGGCGGGGCATATTGCCGGGTTGACCATGGGCTTGGGATTTGCTTCTTTTTTCGATCCACAAAGCGGCGCGCAATCGCCGGTGTTAGCGCAATTTTTGGGAATCGTCGCGATTCTAATTTTTGTTTCTATCAATGGCCATTTATTAATCGTTTCGGCGATCTTCGAAAGTTTTCACGTGTTGCCGATTACTACGGATCCTTTAGCCGCCAAGGGCTTCATGGCACTGGTTGAGGCGGCCGGAAAAATGTTCGTCATTGGTGTGACATTATCGTTACCTTTAGTGACGGCGATCCTCATCGCCAACGTCGGCTTGGGTGTGCTGGCCCGTGCGGCACCGCAACTTAACTTGTTCGCCATTGGTTTCCCCCTGATGATCACAGCAGGATTTGTGGTGTTGATGCTCTCGCTGCCCTACATCGTGCAGCCCATCGCGCGGCTGATGGAGAATAGCGTATTGCAGGGACTCAGCTTGATTGGCTTGTGGCGCGTCGGGGGATAGTGGTCGGATTATTTCGTTGTCGGGCGTGAAGGACCGATGTCCCCAAAGTGAAAGCCAAACTGCCCCGCACGGCGATCGGCAAAATACGCTTTGAGTGTGGCTTCCACCGTCCGAAATGCCAGGGCATCCCAGGGGATCGTTGCCTCATCAAATAGCGCGACTTCCAAACTCTCGACGCCAGGCCCAAAATCCAAACTCAGCAGTTTGGCGCGAAACAACAAATACACCTGGCTAATGTGCGGCAAATTGTAAACGGTGTACAAATCGCCGATTTCCACGCGGGCATTGGCTTCTTCCCAGGTCTCGCGTGCCGCACCTTCGGCGGTGGTTTCATGGTTTTCCATAAAGCCCGCCGGTAGGGTCCACAAACCATGTTTAGGCTCGATCGCGCGTCGGCATAATAAAATCTTGTCTTCCCATTCAGGGATCGCACCCACTACCATTTTAGGATTTTGGTAGTGAATCGTGGAGCAAGCGGGGCACACATAACGTGGCAGCGTATCGCCGCTGGGGACGGTGAGCACAACTGGCCCACCACAATGGCTACAAAAATTCATGGCGATTTCCTGAGGAATGGAGGAACGTTATCAAAATTCTGTAGTGCGTGATAGTGCCGCGCTTAGACGAAACCGTTTAAAATCTAGGTTTATCTCTTCAAATGCCTATATTTTGTAGGGATTTAACCAGTTAACCTTGAATTGGATTTGAAGCATGCGTCCGTCTCATATCGCCGCGATTCTCGATCGCGAATTTAACAGCACCCTGACCGGCCAACACACCCCCGTGATGCTGTGGGGCCCGCCTGGGGTGGGTAAATCCCAATTCATCGCACAAGTGGCGGAAAAACACCAAGTCCCGTTGATCGACATTCGCTTGTCACAAATGGAGCCAACCGACTTACGCGGTATCCCGTTTCGTCTAAACGACAAAGTCGAGTGGGCGATTCCCGCCATGTTGCCGGATGCGCAGCGTCATGGTCCCACCGGTATTTTATTTCTGGATGAAATCACCTCTGCCGCACCGACGGTTTCCACTGCGGCTTATCAGCTGATCCTGGATCGGCGCTTGGGCGATTATTTCATTCCCGATGGCTGGGCCATTTTTGCTGCGGGTAATCGTCAAGGCGATCGCGGTGTGACCTACAGCATGCCAGCCCCCTTGGCCAATCGTTTCACGCATTACGAAGTTGAAGCCAATCTGGATGACTGGGTGATGTGGGCACATGCTTACGGAATCGACGAGCGCGTAATCGGCTTCCTGCGTTTTCGTCCTGATTTATTGTTCAACTTCGATCCGGCGCACAATCCGATTGCATTCCCCTCGCCGCGCTCTTGGGAATTCGCGCACCGCGCCTTGAAAAAATTCACCAGCATGCCCTCGCTGCTCGGCGATGGTTTGCAAGCCTGCGTTGGCCCCTCCGCCGGGATCGAACTCAAAGCGTTTATCGACAGCATGGATCAACTGCCAGATATTGACGGCATTATCGAAGGTAAAGAATCGCAAGTGCCACATGGGATTGATCTGCAATACGGCGTTGCCGCAGCGCTGGTGCGGCGTGCGCTGATGGCCAAAGATGGTGCCGATACCAATCGCGTATTGGGTCATATCCTGCGTTATGCGCGGCGTTTCCCACAACGTGAAATGGGCGTGATGTTGGTCACCGATTTACACCGCGCCATCGGCAAGCCTTTGTTCAACGTGCCGGAATTTACTGAATGGGCCAACAGCATTTCCGATTTGATGCTGTACGACATGAATTTCTCTGGCAGTTGATGACGCAAAGCTCTTTCACCACAGAGAGCACAGAGTTCACAGAGAAAAACTTTAACTCTGTGTGCTCTGTGATCTCTGTGGTAAATGGTTTTAGAAATTAAAATGCTTAGCAATAACACTGACATCGAAACCAAGCTTTCCGCCGCGCGCACGCGCTTGATTCTGGAAAAGCCATTTCTCGGCACCTTGGTGATGCACCTCGAGCTCAAAGCCAGCACGGGCGAGGGTGGCGTGCGCACCACCGGCACCGATGCACGCTATTTCTACTACAACCCCGATTACATTCGGCATTTAACCCTGGTGCAAACGCAATTCATGCTGGCGCACGATGCCATGCATTGCGCCTTGTCGCATTTCGCACGGCGCAGCCATCGCGAAATTCGCCGTTGGGATATCGCTTGCGACCACGCGGTAAATTTGCTGCTGTGGGATGAAGGCTTGCAACCGCCGCATGGTTGCCTGATGAACCCCGAGTATCACGGACTAACGGCGGAAGAGATCTATCCACTGATCCCCAACGATACCGAAGAAGAACCGATTGACGACCACATGTACGAGCAGTCCGATGCTGGCAGTGGTGGTCAAAGCAAACCGCAGCCTGGCGATGCATCCCCCGATACCGAGCAGGAGCCGACGCAACAGCAGGGCGGTAAAGGCAAGGGCGAAGGTGACTCACAAGGGGGCAATGCGCCATCGCAGCCGAATCCGGATACCTCCCAAGCCGGTGGCGCATCACAACAAGAAGGCGAAACCGAAAACGAACAACAGGGCGGCTTAACCGAAGCCGAGAAACAAGAGTTGGGTCAATTATGGCAGCAACGCTTAGCGGCCGCTGCACAGCAAGCAGCGCAAGCCGGAAAGCTCTCGCTGTCACTGGCACGCATGGTGGATCATTTGCTGCAGCCACAGCTGCCCTGGCGCATGCTGTTGGCGCGCTATATGACGGTGTCTGCGCGTGATGATTACAGCTTCCAACGCCCCTCACGACGTGAAGGCGAAGCGATCCTGCCCAGCCTGGCTTCCAGCATGATCAATGTGTTGGTGTTCTTGGATACCAGTGGCTCCATCGGCGAAGCAGAAATGCAAGAGTTCATCTCCGAAGTCGATGGCTTGAAAAACCAGATTCGCGCACGCATCACTTTGCACGGTTGCGACGACAAACTGTGCGAAAAAGGCCCGTGGATTTTTGAGTCGTGGGAGCCGCTGCACCTGCCAAAAGCATTAACCGGCGGTGGCGGCACCAGCTTCAAGCCACCGTTCGAATGGATCGAACGCGAACAATTGCGGCCTGATCTCTTAGTTTACTTCACCGATGCCGAAGGCGACTTTCCGGCGC
>JAHECG010000064.1 GCA_024641855.1 Betaproteobacteria bacterium
CCGACTGCGTGGTATCTCGCTTTAAGGAGGGTTGAAATGGCGCGCCGCGAGGGCCAATCACTGAATGCACGATCGGTTTCATATTATGTTCTCCACGCCTGGTTACGATGCCGATCTCGCCTCATTGCAACTTTACGAATGTTCCGGGCGGAAATACGCCCAGCACTTTAATAAAGAGTTGCGCTAGTTCCGCATCCATCTCGCTGCCGCGCTTCAGGAAAATATTGCGTATTGAACCCCAAACCCGCCACTGATTCCACTCGAAACCCGCCACCCATAATTATCCAAAGTCTGCCACCTGTTCTACCGCAAAGTCGGCCACTCGTTCCACTCGAAACCCGCCAGTCCAGCGGGTTCTCCAGAACTTAGGTTTTTCAGCGATCAGGCCACTTTGGCTCTATCCTTCCCTTTCAACTTCCGCATTGAATCCCCCTTCAATGCAATTCGCTGCGCACCGCTGACCAGCCGATCCAGAATCGCATCCGCCATCGTTGGATTGCCGCCGCTCAAATAATCGTGCCAGCGGTCTACCGGCAATTGACTGGTGATCAGCGTCGAGCGGTTGCCGCAACGCTGCTCGATGACTTCCAATAAATCGTTGCGCCCGATGGCATTCAGTGCCGCCATCCCGAAATCGTCCAGGATCAGCAAATCCACTTTAGCCAGCTGATTAAGTTTCTTTCGGAAACTCCCATCGCCGTGGGATACCGCCAATTCCTCCAGCAACAGCGGCAGCCGGTGAAATACCACCGTCAACCCTCTGCGACACGCTTGATTCCCCAGCGCACAGCCTAGCCAAGTCTTGCCGCTACCGGTCGGACCGGTAAGAATCAGATTGATGCCATGGCCTATCCAATCGCACAAAGCAAGGGATGCTATCTCAGCGCGATCCAGTCCTCGACCAGAACGGTAGTCGATGTCCTCGACACAAGCGTTCTCCCTTAATTTGGCCGTTTGCAATAAGCGCTTCAGCCGCTTGTTGTCCCGGTATGTCATTTCTTGATCGACGAGCAGTCCGATTCGTTCCTCGAACGAAAGGTGTGCTGCCGCCGCGCTGACCTGTTGATCTTCGAATCCCTTGGCCATGCCAAAGAGTTTCATCTCATTCATTTTGCGTATCGTGTCATTGGTCAACATATATGGTCCTGAAGGTTAGTGGTAATAGTCGGAGCCGCGCACATTCGGATGTTCGAAACTGGCCTCCTGGATGTCGCCGGTCGCTGCCGACTGCTGATCCAAGTTGTTGCACAAAATGGACCGGATATTGGTCAGCGACGTGGCGCCGATTTCAATCGCTCGGGCGCATGCCGCATTCAGGCGCTCGTTGCCAAATTCTTTTGCCAGCTTTTTAAGTCCGTTGCAGGCGCGGTAGCCTTGTTCTTTGGTTCTCTTGCCAGCGAATAGGATTTCCAGAAAGGCGCACACAGGCGCACCGATTTGTACCGCCCATGACAGCGCATGATCTGATTCCCACATTCCAAAATGCCGATGCGCCGCCTCCATATGCTGGGGATCGATCATGTCCGCCGTGCCCGGGCCGCGCTCATGGCTTGCCACGCGTTGTCCGCGGTAAAGCACTTCCACCGCTGCTGCCGTGATGCACAACTCCACTTCGCGTCGACACAGGTTAAACGGCACGCTGTAGCGTCGCCCTTCAACCTCGACTCGATAGTCCAGCCCGACGCGCACTTTGCGGAATTCCGCGTATTCGTAGCGCGCTGCCGGTAATGGCAGCATCGCCGGACGGTCAATCGTTTCGAAGGCGTTTTGGCGGCAACCCGGCAGTTTTTGGAAAGGGCGGGCATTGATTTCGATCAGCAGTTCCCTGATGGCGGCATTCAACTCGCCTAGGCTGCTAAACACGCGCTTGCGTAAACGGAACAGAATCCAGCGCTCGACGATCAGTACGCCGTTTTCCGCTTTGGCTTTATCCTTGGGTTTGCGCGCGCGGGCAGGCAGGATCAGCGTGCCATAGTGCTCAGCCATGTTCTGATAAGTGGCGTTAATCACCGGATCGTTGCGACTAGCCTTAGTGACAGCCGACTTGAGGTTGTCGCAAACTACTACGGCGGGCACGGCCCCGAAGTGTTCGAACATGCGCGCGTGAGCGGCAATCCAATCGGGCAGACTTTGCGACCAGTGAGCTTCGGCGTAAATATAGTTTGACCCACCCAATACCGCGACGAAGATTTGCGCTTTTAATATTTGCCCCGTGTGCCGCTCAATTATCGTAGCTGTTGGGCCTGCATAATCTACGAATACCCGTTCGCCCGCCGTATAGGTTTGACGCATGTAACGTTTGAGCGTTTTTGAGAATTCCCGGTGGCGCTGACAGAACAGGCTATAAGACATACCGTTGGAGTGTTCACCGATATATTCTGCGTAGAGCACCTGCAATGTCGCACCCTTGCGTTTCAGTTCCTGATGAATTATTTGCCAATCGGGTTCAGGTTTGCGTACCGAAGACTTTGTATTTACTGGAGGGAAGAGTTGCTGCTCCAGTTCGATGTCGCTCAATGTAACGGGTAGGGGCCACGACAATTTCGTAGCGGCTGCCCGCAATAAATAGTCGCTGACGACATCGCGCGACAATCCAAGGCTGCGAGCGATGGCGCGTCTGCTTTGCCGAGCTTCGAAATGCAGGCGCATGACCTGCCGGATTTGTCTCATGGGAATTCTCCTATTGGCCATGGATGGCTTGACTGACACTGAAATGCCAGCCGTTTTCTCCAAGTCATACCGGCGCGCGCGTTCCTCGCAACGCGATCGGATGTGGTTCGTGGGAATATTTGGAGGTCGCCCGACTTGACAGACGAGCATTAGAAATAGCAGAATTGGCGTAGAAACTCCCGTTTCGAGCACCATCCTAAAGCCCTCCGGAGCGACAACTCCGGAGGGCTTTGCTCTTCCTGGCCGATATAAATATCTGGACGTCAGGTCATAGCGTCTCTCCTTTATCGTGGCTCATTTGGGCAATGCATTGTTTGGCGACTGTCCCGCGTGCTTTGAAGATATAGCGATTCGGCCAGATTTCCGCCACGGTGCACCCTATTAATCTGGCGATATAGCTTGCCACCGCATGCGCGGTGATACGGTCATGGATAACGTTATTGACCACGCCGCCAGACACGCCCAGTTCGCGGGCGATCTGGGCCTGGTTTTTACCTAACCGGCGCAAGCGGTAGATGATGTCGATAGCGTCCATGAATGAGCAGGGTGACAGTCGTTTATTGTGAGAGTAATATATATTTAATCGAGATTACTTCTGCCTCTATAGAGATAATTGTACTTCTTATGAGAATTAAAGATCAAGCGCCTATCCTATCCGTTATATCTAGCCTCGATGGATTCGCGGCTCGCCTAGGACAAGTTATCACCCATGCCGGTCTTAGCCAGTCCGAATTCGCGCGACGCATAGGCGCATCGCCGGGTTTCGTCAGCGACGTGGTGCGCGGAATAAAGAAACCCGGCGCGGAATTTCTGCATTCATTGCGCAGCGTATTCGGTATTTCAATTGACTGGCTACTAACAGGCGATGGCACGATGCATGGCGGCAGCGGTATCGACTTGGAATTGCTGAGGTCGATTCGTTTGCAGATCGCTGTGGCACGCTCGGCCGTGATCGATGCGAACCCGACGGCCAAGGCATTGCTGCTACTGATTCGTGATGGGCGTTTGCAGGAAGTGGCGGTCGATCCGGATCTGCGCGCATTTCTGGACACAATCGCAACCGTGGACAGCGACTTTGATTTAGCCACCGAACTATATAACGGACATCTTTGGATGGATGATCCGGCTGCTCAGCGTCGCAATTTGATGGCAGCGGCGGTTGCGCATTTTGAAGCGCGTAAGCCGCTTGATAAGGTTGCGGCGCTGGGACGCGCGAGCGGCGCCACCACCCAGATCAATATCAGTCCCTCGCAACGTAACGCCGGTCGCGATTATCACGAGTGATGAGAGGTTTTTTCAACTCAATGATGGAGGCAGCGGCATGATCGACGAACAGCAAAGCAGCAATACCCAAATCAACCTGGCCACAGTACAGCGTAACGCCGGTCGAGATTACCATGAGTATTTCATGCCAAGCTCGATCAAGCTGTTTCTTGCGACACAAACAAAAGACACGTTGGATCGGATCGCTTTGGATAATTCACGTTTTTTTCGCTATCGCTTCGGATTCGAACCGTCCAGGGTAGTGCGGCAGCAGGTACTGGATATCCAGAACAAGTATGATTTGACGGATCGGGAAATGCGCGAGCTGCGCCATTCCGGGCAGTTACAGTTTACCCACACAGAGGCTAAACTAGCCCCGGCGCGTTGGTTACCCTACGCCGGCTGGATTCAACTGGCGTTCTTGAGCCTGATTTGCACCAGTATGGTAGTGAGCATCGCCTATTCCAAGGCGCCGCCATTGAAGCTATTGTTTGTGCAAACTTTTGTAGCGGCGAGTTGGTTTGGCGGCGCTTTGGTGCTGAAATATTTATATATTGCACCATGGCGTATTCTGAAGCGTTCTGGCGCGATTTCCGCCACTGCGCTGTAGCCATATGGTGTGTGCCACGGCCTTGGGCGCCGACCTGAATTCGATTTTTTCGCCACTTCAATAATTGAGTAACGAGCTGATGAAACAACAGTATTAATCCTGGTTTCAACTATCGTGTTTTCGCCTATCTGACGCTTTCAATTCCAGCTACGTGGTGTAGATCGAGCTAAGCGCAATTAAAGCGGTATCGGTTGGCGTCATCAAACCATCATATTTTCTCGCGACACTCTCTGCGTGTCCCATCCTCAAAGCTACGCCGATTTTTTGCAAAAGATCCAGCCGGTTCGCCGCAGCGCTACGTTACTGCGTTTCGCGTTCGTATTCTTCCTGGCGTTCCTGCTGCTGCAATGGGGCTACCAGGCACTTAACGATTCGGCGTTCTACCGCTTCTACATTGAGACGCTGACGGTACAGCCAAGCGCCGCGCTGATTCATATGATTGCGCCGGCAGATAATGCAACAGCGCAAGGCCATCGCCTGGTGTGGCAGGGCGGTGGGCTCTCGGTGCTCAACGGCTGCGATGGTGCGGAAGCGATCGAACTGCTAGTCGCAGCTTTTATTGCAGCACTCGGGACGTGGCGCATGAAGCTGACCGGAATAGCTTTCGGCATTACGCTGATCTATGTTCTAAATCAGGCGCGCATCGTGGCGCTGTACTTCGCGGTGCACCACGACAAAGCCCTGTTCGAACTCATACACGGTCTCGCCGGGCCACTCGTCATCATCGCTTTGGCCACCCTGTTCTTCGCCTGGTGGACTACCCCGCGTGAGCCGCAAGCAGCTACTTGAATCCGCCTTGGTCTTCGCGATGGCGGCGGCAGCGCTCGCTTGGCTCGCTTACCGCTTCGAGGCGAGCCTGCTCGATGGACTGATGCCGCTGTTCCACGCCGAGCTGCATGCGCTCATGCCGGAATTTCGCATCGAGTATCTGGACTGGAAGATCGATCGCAATGAAACCGTGGTGGCGTTCACCGCCATGCTCACTGAAAATCGCGTGCTACTGGGCAGGGTGTTGCCGCCCGGTGTAACAATCAGCGCGGCTACTCTGGCCACGCACGCCTGGGTGCATCCGGTACTGATGCTGTCGTTGTTGGCCGCATGGCCGGGAATTCCTTGGAAGCGCAAGCCACTTTTGCTGATGCTCGGCTTGTTCTTCGTGTTGGTTGCCGAAACTTTGGATATTCCCCTCATGCTGTGGGGCTCGGTGGAAGATGTTCTTTACTGGCAGATCGATCCCGTGCGCGTCGCCGAGTCGCTAGGCTCGCGCGTGCAACACTTTCTCGACGGCGGCGGGCGCTATGCGCTGTCGATCTTTCTTTCCTTGCTTGCCATTAATATTTTTAAAAGAATTTCTGTCATGAATTCCCGGGGCCAGACACCCACATAGCCCGTATGGGCTATGTTTTTGGTTTTATCAACATCACATTGTCATAGTCGGTCGGTAGCGTGTCGCATATTACAAGATCATATCCGAGGGGGATGCATGGGTCGCTACACACGTCTGCTGCTTTGTATAGCTATAGCAACCCATGCAGTTTCTGCTGGAGCAACCGCCACCCAAGCCCAACTCGACAATATGCGCGCGCATGGTTTGGCTTGGCTCTACACCCACCAGCAAGGCGAAGGTAGTTGGCCAACGGTAGCCGGCGTCAAAATTCAGCCCACGGCGCTAGCCATGGATGCGCTAGCTAATGCCGGACTCAAGAGCGCCTTCCTCTACACTTCGGCGCAAGCCTGGATATCGAATGTTTCCACCAACAGCAACGACAGCCTGGCGCGGCAAATCATCGCATTGGCGCACAGCGGCGCCAATGCCAAACCCGCAGCGCAACGTTTGATCAATCAGCGCGATCAGCTTTCCTTAGGCTGGGGCGCATACAAACAATATCAGGCGGGCTTTCCCGATACCGATCTGGCGATGGACGCGATCCTCGCTTCCGGCATTTCCTATGCCGATACGGGCTATGGCGTGGGATTTATCGCCAGCCATCAAAACGCCGACGGCGGGTGGCCCAACAGCGCCACCGAGCCAAACACAGCGGCCAGCCACATCCTTCCCAGCGCACATAGCGTCTATACCATGAGCCGCCTCAAACAGATCGGCTATGGCGTCGATGCGAACATCACCAATGGCGTGAACTGGCTCAAGTTGCAGCAGAAGGCCGACGGCGGATTCAGCGAAGATACCGGCGCCACCACCGGCAATCCCTACGATACGGCCTTAGTCTATCTCGCACTCAACCAGGCCAAGCTGGCCGGCAACAGCGCCGCCATTGGCGCGCAAAGCACGATCGACAACGCGCAACAGTTCCTGGTCAACAGCCAAGGGACAGACGGCAGCTGGAGCAACGGCGATCCGCTTTCTACCGCACTTGCTTTGCAGGGATTGCCCGCAACCACCTTGACCGACACCGACCACGACGGCATCCCCGACGTTGTGGAAAACCTCATCGGCACCAATCCCAACGTGGCCGATGCTCGTTCGCTGGCTGGCGGCAACGGCTTGGCGGTGGCGGGAACCAACGCTGCAAAGTTGTTGGCCACGGCCACGCTGGGCCAACCTTTTACCTACACCATTGGTGCAAGCGGCGGCACTGCGCCGTACAACTTCGGCTTGAGCTCCGGTAGCCTGCCGGATGGGCTGACGCTTAACACCAGCAGCGGCGTAATCAGCGGCACGCCTACGCGCTTGGGACCGTTCAATTTCGCCTATAGCGTGAGCGATGTGAACAGTACTGTTCTCAGCGCACAACAAGCGCAAATCGAGGTCGCTGCAACGGCCGACAATAACGATGTGCCGACCCTACCCGAGTGGGGCGCGATCCTGATGGCGAGTTTGCTGTTCGCCACGCATTACCTCCGTAATCGCCATGTCGGCTAAGACCGACGCCGTAGCCAGACAAGGGAAAAATACAATGCAAACGACTCTAGGTTATACCTGGCAACGACGGCTTGCCGCGAGCCTGCTTGGCGGATTTTTAATTATGCAAGCGGCCCAAGTGACCTGGGCCGCGCATGTCGATCCGGCGCCGTTGCCGACCGACATAGTCCAGCGCGTGATACCGAATGCGCACGACGATGGTTTTTACACCAGTTTCGAGCGCGCATTGGATGATGCCGTCACCCTCATGCACCGCGTCGACGTCGAGCGTGCTCCCGGAGCACCTCTCAGCGTAAACAGTGCAGCACTGCTGGCGGCAAAGCGCAACGAATTGAACGGTTATTGGGGTGAAATTCGCAACCGCCTGGCGCAGCAAAATGTCCGCCTGCACCCGTTAGGCATGGATACCGCGAATAGCGCGATGGGTGCGAAGATCGACGCGCGCTTCAAGCGCATCATCGGCGCGTTGGATGCCTTAGCAAAAGCGGCGGATGCCACGGCGCACCAGAGCGCCATGCGCAACGCGCGCCAAGTGATGCACGATTTGGTCGAAGTGCCGCGCGTCGACCGTAGCGAACAAATCAATGCCGAGCCCAACTGGGCAAGACGTCCTGTTGAACCTTCGCGCGATGAACCCAAGAGCGAAAGCAAGCCACAATACTTGTCTTATCAGCATGCGCCGGGCGACAACATCTACGCTTTTCTGGGCAATACCTTGCTGGCGGCATTGCCTGCGGCGGTGCCGCCTCAGGCCACTAGCTGCAACTACGCGGCAGCTGACTTGGCTTCGACCCAGGATGCCACGATCACGCCCGAGATTCAGAGCTTGGCGGCCAGCCTCAACTACTCGCCCGTCAAAATCTTCCAATACGTCACCAACAACATCAAATATCAGCCTTACTACGGCTCGCTTAAGGGCTCGAACGGCGTGCTCTACACCGGCGCCGGTGGTCCGACCGACCAGGCTTCGTTCCTCATCGCGCTGCTACGAGCCTCCAATATTCCGTCGCGTTACGTGCGCGGCACCATCGACGTGCTCGACCCGAGTCCGGCATCAGACGGCGGACGCATTGCGCGTTGGGTGGGCGCTAAGTCCTATTTAGGCGCAGTTGCTATTCTCGGCCAGGGCAAGATGCCCACGCGGGCTCAGCTCACCAATACCAGCAGCCAAGTCATCGGCGTGCGCTTAAGCCATGTCTGGGTCGAAGCCTGCGTGCCGTATGCGCATTATCGCGGAACTGCCACCGACAATGCCGGCTTCCGTTGGATTCCGCTTGACCCGAGCTTCCGCGACCAGACCTATCAGGCCGGCATTGCCACCAATGTCAATTTCGATTATGCAGGCTTTTTAGCGAAGCGTAGCAACACACTGCCGCAGGAGTGGTACCAAACCCAAATCACCAGTGCGATTAAAAGCGTAGGCCCGAATTATGCCAACAACACCTTAGGCGATGTGCCCTACAAAGGCACGCCGGTGGCGCTCAATGTCGACGTCTTGCCAGCGACTTTGCCCTATGAGCTGAACCAATTCACCAACTGGAGCAATACCGCTACCCCTGAAACCGCGGATCTTCCGGACACTCATCGCTACAAATTCAATGTCGCCGTCAATAATTCCACTGGCACAGCGCTCGCACCCGCCGTTACGCTGTCCATGCCGCAGACCTCCTTGCAGCGCGTGACCCTGTCGTTTCAGGGCGCGACCGCATCAGACCAGACCGCGCTCGCCAGTTGGCAGAACGACGGCAACGCCACGTCAGCCCTGCCATGTACCATCAACGTTGTGCCGGTGATCAAGCTCGACGGTGTGACACAGTCCACGGGCACCACTGCGGTTGGGCTGTGCACCACCAATAATCAACTCAACCTAAGTGTCAGTTTGGCCGAGTTGACTACACCCACGGTCAACAGCGCCAATTACGTCAATATTGGCGGCGCCAATTACCATGCGCTGCAAGCCTATGCTTTCCAAGCTTCCGACCGGCTGATCGCCGAGCGCGCGCATCGACTGCTGACCACCGTCAATGCCACGGCCAACCCGAATGCCAATCTGGAAGAAACCGAGGGCGAGTATCTGCATATCGTTGGCTTGAAATATACGCGCTACATCTCGGATGCCGCCAAGACCATCGGAGGACTGATGAGCACCTCGGGCGAGAGCGGCAACCACTTGGGGTTGGTGTCTACGGCAATGAAAGTGCAATACGTGTTCGATCTGCCGTTTGCTGTCGATAACGGCTCTTTGCTGGTGGATTTCCTCGGCGGACAATCGCGCGATGCGGATCTGACGACCGGCGGCGCCAACTTCAAAAGCTTCCTTCTGGGTGGCTATGCCAGCTCCAACTACGAATCCTATATGTGGCAGGAAAATGCGCAGCGCGACGCGGTGTCCACCGTGCGCGGCTTGCAGTATGCCAATGAGAGCGGCATCGCCGTGCTCAATATCACCGCCGCCAACGCCGCTACTCAAATTCCACTCCTGACCAGCAACACGAATGCCGCACTCAACTATCCCGCCGGCACGGTCAGCACAATCCAAACTGCTGTAAACAACGGATTTACGGTGAACGCGCCGCGCAGCATGCTGCAATTCCCCAGCTGGACCGGCCCGGTGTGGGAACAGGAGAAGAACGACACTGTCACCGGTATCTTGTCGGCCGGTTTCATCATCAGCAAATACGCCGGCGGCTATGCCCTACCCACCGTACCTGTGACCTCGTTCTTCAACTTCGGCGGCACCATCGGTTCGGTCGATCCCGGCGTGCCGCAGATTAAGATCAACCTCAATGCCGGCACTGATAATTTTATCAGCTCCACCACCGGCGCGGACGGCTGGAACAACCTGATCACCACCGGCGGCGACCCGGTGAACGTGCTCACCGGCAATCTGATCCACACCGAGCGCGACCTCTCGATCAAAGGTCGCGGCGGCTTCCCATTGGTGTTCGAGCGCAACTACAACTCGCGCTTCCCAGCCGATGGCCCATTGGGCTACGGTTGGACCCACAGCTTCAATCACATGCTCAAGTTCTACGGCGTGGAAAATAGCCTGGTCAAACTGTCCTGGGTCGACGGCAGCGGTGGCGAGAAATTCTTCTCCGCCACGCCGGTCAGTGGTGGCGTCGGTGTCAACACCACCCTGACCAACGCCGCCGGCGTGTATGTCAACTTCCAGCGCCTAGCCGATGGCACTTACACCCTTCGTGAAAAAAATGGCCTCACCTACAAATTCGAATCCAACGCCGGCGCCACCGCCGGTCAAACCGCGCGCCTGCTGTCGATGACCGACCGCAACGGCAACACCCTCACGCTGTCCTATGCCGCCGCCAGCGGCTGCGCCGGCGGCACGCTGCTGTGCACGGTGAGCGACAGCCTGAACCGCAACCTGAGTTTCAGCTACAGCGGCAACCACCTGACGCAAATGACCGACTTCAGCGGACGGGTGTACCAGTACGGCTTTGATGCCAACGGCAATCTGGCGAGCTTCAAAAACCCGCTGGCGGTGGCCGGTAGTCAAAACCCGGTGAGCTACGGCTACTTTAGCAGCGCCGATGGCCAAAACCTCAACCATGCCATGAAGAGCTACACCCTGCCCAAGGGCAACGGCATGAACTTCGAGTACTACGCCAACGGCAAAGTGTTCCGCCACACCACCACCCTGGGCGAGACCAATACCTTCATCTACAACACCTATCGCCTGGAGACGGTGCAGATCAACGAGCGCGGCTATAGCCGCCACTTCCTGTTCAACGCCACCGGCGATGTCACCAACATCATCGAAGAGAACGGCGCGATTCGTTCCTACAGTTACGACAGCAGCACGCCCGCCAATGCGCACAACCGCCTGTCGAAAACCGACCCCGAAGGATATGTGACGCAATACCAGTACGACGCCTCGGGCAACGTCACGCAAATCACCAACCCCTCGACCGCCACTGTCGGCTATTACGACTTCAACGGCTTCAACCAGCCGCAACGCGTAAAAGATGCGCGCGGCAATTGGAGCGTGCTCGCCTACGACGCCCACGGCAATCTCACCAGTCGCATCGCGCTCAAGGCCGGCGTCACGCCTACCACACCCTATACCCCGGTAGCGGCCCAGATCGTCGTCTGGAGCACGATGAGTTATGACGCCTACGGCAATATCACCGCCAGCCGCCAGGTTCGAGATTTCGCTGGCCAAATCGCCAATGCCGCCAGCTACACCGGCCCCACCTACCAATTCGGGCTGGATGCGCAAAGCCTCAACGTCACCGCCATCACCCGCTACGGCGACAAGAACGGCGACGGCGTGATTGCCGCCGGCGAATTCGATACCTCGCCCACGCTCAGCTACGACAGCCTGGGCCGCGTCAAGAACGGCATCAATGCCGACTGGTATGCCACGCAAATGGTTTACGACAGCGTCGACCGCGTCACCCAAGCCACCGATGCCCTGGGCTATTTGCGCGATGCCCAGTTCGACGCCAACGGCAACCCGATTCAGCAAAAGCTCAACCTGAACAACGGCGCGGCAAGCTTGGCCGACAGCAGCGCCGCCACCTACGACCAATCCGACCGCAAAGCCAGCAGCATCGACGCCGGCGGCAACGTCACCCAATACCAGTACGACGCGGCGGGCAACCTCACGCAAATGACCACCCCGGACAACTACACCCTGGGCTTCCAATACGACCCCGACAACCGCGTGATCAAAGCCTTTGATCAGGAAGGCAACGCTGTTTCCAACACCCTGGATCTGTCCGGCAAGCCCAGAAGCGTGACCGATCCCAACGGCAACAGCAGCGGCTACGTGTATTACGACAGCACAAAAGACGGCCGGCTCAAACAAAGCATCGACGCCGCCAACCGCGCCACCACCTACGACTACGACGGCAACGGCAACGTCACTTCCGTTACCGACAACCTGAGCCGCATCACGCTCACCCAGTACGACGAACTGAACCGCCCGATCCGCGTCGTCGGGCCGCAATACAGCGACGCCGCCCTGGGCAACATCCGCCCGGTCACCGCCTTCCAATACGACGCCCTGGGCAACCGCACCCAAGTAGCTGCCGGCTACACCACCGACACCAGCGGTGCCAGCACCGTATCCGAAATGCTGACCATCCAACTGACCACCGTGTTTGACGACTTCGGCCGCAAGATAAAAGAAACCGACGCCCTCGCCAAGACCGCCACCTGGCAATACGACCTCAACAACAACGTCACCCAGATGACGGATCGCAAGAACCAAAGCACCCGCTTCACCTGGGACTACGGCCATCAACTCAAGAGCTACCAGGATCAGAACAACAACCTGACCAGCTACACCAGAAACGCCCTAGGCCAACCGATCCAAACCGCCAGCCCACAGGTCAGCTACAGCTACCAATACGATGCCAGCCATCGCCTGAGCCAAGTAGCCGATTCCCGCGCCAACAAGACGCTCAGCTACCGCTACAGCCCGGGCGGCCTGCTCAACAACATGACCGACTCCGACAACAACCGCACCGACTACCTGTACGACGCGGTGGGCAGATTGGCCGGCATCTGGGCGCCGAATAGCGACTACGTAAGCTTCGCCTACGACGCCGGCGGACGCCTCACCGAAAAGTGGTTCCCCAACGGCGTCGATGCCCAATACGTCTGGAACGCCGACAACACCCTCAACACGCTCACCAACAAGGCCGGCAGCACCACCCTGAGCAATCACGTCTACGGCTACGACAATGTCGGCAACCGCAGCACCCAGGCCGAGACCGTCAACGGCACGACCATCAGCTACAGCTATCAATACGACAATCTCAACCGCTTGACGCAGGTCACAAACGGCACAGCAACCCAACAGGAGAACTACGCTTACGACCCGATAGGCAACCGCATCAGCAAGACCACCAACGCCACCAGCCCCAACACCATTGCGTATGTGTATGACCAGGCGAATCAACTCAAGGAGATTCATCAGACCAATGCGGCAGGTAGCCTGCTGTCGGCCTTCGTGTATGACACCAACGGCAACCTGACGCAAAAGTGCGAAGGCGCTGCCACCAGCACCGGCACGAGTTGCAGCGGCACCACCACCAGCAATCTGAGCTACGATGCGCTGAACCGCATGGTGCAGGCGACAAAGACCGGGCAGGCGAGCCAGAGCTATGCCTACGACGACAGTGGACGACGCATCCAAAAAACCATAGGAAGCACTCAAACCAACTTCCTGTACGGCGGGCCGGACATTGTGGCGGAGTACACGGCGGCCTGGGGCACCCCAACCGCGCAGTACACGCATGGGCCGAACCAGGACGAGCCGATAGAGCGCATCACGCAAACCGGCGCGCAATACTTCCATCGGGATGGGATCAACAGCATTGTGGCGGTGACCAACAATCTGGGCACAACCGATGCGACGCAGCGGTTCGATGCTTGGGGGAATCAACTCGCACAAACCGGCACAAGCCCGAGATACGGTTACACAGGACGCGAGCCGGATGAGACAGGGTTGGTTTATTACAGGGCGAGGTATTATGATCCGAGTGTTGGTAGGTTTACACAACGTGATCCCATCGGCTTGCAAGGCGGCATCAACCAGTATGCATATGTCGATGGCAATCCAATTGGCTTCACTGATCCGAGTGGACTTCGGGCTGACGTATATGTCACCCCGCTTCCTAATGGACAGAAAGGTTACAATTTTTATGCAGTCGATGATAAAAATTCCGCCTTGGTGAGAGGGCAATTTAACGTCACCACAAATAACAGTAGTCCTTTGCCTCAAGGGGACTATTCGTTAACGCCACGTTCACATGTTGAAGTAAAAACTGGATTTTCAGGATTTTTGCAAACGGTAAATACCATGCTGTCGGGCAATCTGTCCGGTAACGTTAATCGCCATGAAGGTGTGCCGCAAATTTCTAATACCGGTATTCCTGGAGTCGTAAAGGGGGCGGATGGTGTTGTTAGGGGCACTGGGGGAACGGGCCCCATTGAAATTCACCCGGGAAGAGACCCCGTTACAGGCGAAGGTGGCAATTCATTCGGTTGCCTTGTTTGCAACAACGCAGACTATGGTAGGTTAAATCAGGTACTCCAAAAAAACTATAACGACGGCGGGTCTTTCCTGCATATGTTGCCGCCACAGCCAGACTCACCAGCTGTCCAATTGAAATTGGACTACGGCCTAACGTTGGATACTAGTTATTACTCCAATTTATCTAACGCCGGAGGGGCGGGTAAGCAGACAGTATCTGGTGTTTCGCCGCGGCAATAAGTAGATATGCGACACGTGAATTTTGACTATAAGGAGTTTGTCACTCGCAAAACGTACTTTGATGATTGTTGCGTCGAAGCTGACACGTGCTTAAATATTGATATATCAGCCTATATTAGGCAGCGATGACAAGCGAGATGTTATGAGAGAGCAGTTTGGTGTTGAGATCAAAAAATAATCAGACTCTGCGGCATAAACTCGCAGGGGTTGAGAAGGCTGGTGTCCTTAGGCCTCGCGTTGGCTGGAAAGACATTTTTGCGGGGATTTTTATTCCCCTAATGGCTGCATTTCCATGGATTGTCGAAATATTCGTAGCACCTGTGCCGAAGATCCAGAATATTTTTTTACCTTATGGTGGCTATGCATATAGCTGGATTTGGCTTGCATTTTGTTACTTAGCCTATTTCTTTCTTCACGGAAAGGGAAGAATTTTATTCAATGTTTTTGCTTATGCGTCTTCTCTGGCATTTTTACTAGCCTTGGCATTAGCGTTGTTTTTAGGCGAAGAATATCCTGCTTACTGCATGGATTTTCTTAATAGCTATTTCGAGTGGGGGCGTGAAGGTTGTGTGATTGAAAATTTCTTGTTCCTTTTTATTGCCTGTCTATTTATTCAAGGCTTTTTTATAAATATCTTGAAGCGAGTAAATGCACGGAAGCACGGGTGACCGGCTGTTACGCACGCCGCTTCCATCGTATTTCCTCCCAAATTAGCATCGCACGATTTCGTGAAGATGGAGTCGATTTTGTCACGCTAGCGTCATCCGCTTTTCCCTCATGAACCGGGTTTAAATCATAACGTCGGCCCAATTGTCGTCATAACGGCAGTCCTGAGCAATACGATGGTTTCGACTATCTGCCTAACAAAATCCCATTATCGAGCGGCGGGATTTTGGGAAATAACACAAGAACCGAGTGGCCGACTTTGCAGTAGAACAGGTGGCAGACTTTGGATAATTATGGGTGGCGGGTTTGGGATTAGAATCAGTGGCGGGTTTCAGTAGAATACGCAAAATATCACGCAAGGCATCGCGTGCGAGAATAGCGCTGCGGTAAACCCGTGGTGTTAGCATCGCGCTATAGGTATCAGCCAAAGAAAGAATGCGCACAGATAGCGGAATGTTTTCGCCACGTTGCGCGCCTGGATAACCAGATCCATCGATTTTTTCGTGGTGGTGCAACACCGTGGTAATCCACAAATCGTCTTGTACGCCGATGGTAAGAAGCTGATCAACCGCTCTGACAGTGTGCAAGCGCATCTCCGCTTTTTGTGCGTCATCCAACGTACCTGCTTGCTTTTGCAGTTGCTCCTGTAATTCGATGATGGATATATTAGCCGTCAGCGCTGCCGCTACAATCGATTGGCGTTGCTCCTTGGGAACATTTTTTACACGAGCGATCAACTCGACGAGAATTGCAACATACAACGGATGCATGATGGTGTAGCGGCTCTCCGTATCGAGATGCATCATCCCTAATACGGCATCCGCATCTAAATCGCACACCGCCTGCAAATCACGGGAAAGCTTTAATATGCGTTCCGTAAGATCACTGCTTTGACCACTCGACACACCTTCAAAGATGCCGCGTAAACGACGTTTAAATTCTTCAACAATATGGAAAGGTGAGACTCTTTCTGCAGGACGAACCACAGGCGGCGGCTCAGGCGTTATTCCTTTTTGGCTAACAAACAAACCGCGAGCAATCAAACCTTCAATTTGACGCTCGCTAGCCACCAAGACCCCTTTTCGTAATAAAAGAGTTCCGGCGGCATCGTAACAATCCCATTGAATGGGTTCGCCAACGCGAATATCTGAGGCTGATAGCCGATTCATAAAAACTGATCGATAACCATTATTTAAACTATTACTTAGCTATCGGCCTAAATCATCAATAGTTTAGTTAGCAGGCGGGGTATTAAGCACGCACGGCTAGTATTGACGCGCTAGGGGGGGGAAAGACTCGACTGTAAGTGGCTTAAGCCGTACTGGCTTGTAATCCAACCGTTGAGAGTCTTTGAAGAATAGGCTATGTTTCAACCACTTATCATCATCCCGCTGTGGAAAATCAATACGCGAATGGGCGCCTCGACTCTCTTCCCTAGCGCTGGCGGAAACGATACTGGCCAACGCGGTTTCCAGCATATTTTCTAATTCAAAAGCTTCAATACGCGCTGTATTAAATATTTTGCTTTGATCGTGTAGAACGGCGTAGGACATCCGCTCCCGTAATT
>JAHECG010000008.1:0-17930 GCA_024641855.1 Betaproteobacteria bacterium
TCGTTGCCGAGCAATTGATACGTCGGGCACGTCGCTAAGCAAAATCCGCAATGCACGCAGGAGCGCAAGATACGATCCGCTTCTTTGCCCTCAGCGGTGTTGCGAATGAAATCGGCTAAATGGGTTTGCATAATTTAATTTAAAAATCCGGATACATCCGCCCAATATTGAACACACCGTGTGGATCGAACGCACGCTTCATGCGCTGATGCACTTGCAATAGCGGCTTGGGCAGCGGGTGAAAAACTGTTTTGGGTTTTGTGGCGCCGCGGAACAAGGTCGCTTGCCCACCTGCTTCAGCCGCTACTGCGCGCACCTTAGCCACTTCTGCATCGGTCACTACCCAACGTAGCGCACCACCCCATTCGACGAGTTGCTTGCCCGGCAATTGCAAGTTGGCCGTTGAGGGCAAGGACACCCGCCACAGAGAGTTTTCCTCGCGGAAAAAACGCGATGTTTGCTCGCGTATGCTGTGCCAGAATTCATCGCCAGCGACCATCAACTGCCCACCCAATTTCGCATGCGTGGCTTGTATCGCGCTTTGCGCGCCGGATAGTCGAATCGTCAAAACATGATCGTGATAACACGTCGCGGAAATCGGATAAGGTTGGCCAGCCCAACGATTCATCGCTTCCAGCGCTTGGTATTCATTCAGTTCGAACTGCAAGGTCGCTTCGGCTTTAGGCTTGGGCAATACCTTCAGCGAAACTTCCAGCAGCAAACCGAGCGTTCCCAACGAGCCCGCCATCAAACGCGATACATCATATCCGGCGACGTTTTTCATCACTTGGCCACCGAACTGCAACTGCTCGCCTTGGCCGTTCATCATACGCACACCCAACACGAAATCCCGCACCGCGCCGCTGCTCGCACGTCGCGGGCCGGACAGTCCCGCCGCCACACAACCACCGAGGGTTGCGTGCTGACCAAAATGCGGCGGCTCGAACGGCAGCATTTGCCCTTGGTCTGCGAGCACCGCTTCGATCTCATGCAACAAGGTTCCCGCACGCGCGGTTATTACGAGTTCTTCCGGCGCATAATCCACAATGCCACGATAGCCGCTAACCTCCAGCACGTCACCCTGCGATGGGCCGCCATAAAAATCTTTCGAGCCTGAGCCGCGAATGCGCAACGGCCGGCGCCGCGTTCCCGCTAGACGAATGGTTTCGCTAAATTGATCGAGTAAAGTTTGCATATCAGAAGCGTGGCACGTCAGGAAATTTGGTTTTTCCCTGATGCACATGCATCGCGCCATATTCGGCACAGCGATGCAGGGTCGGCACCGCTTTGCCAGGGTTTAATAACGTTTGCTCATCCCAAGCTTTTTTCAATGCATGGAACAAGTTCAGTTCATGCGACATGAATTGCACGCACATCTGATCGATTTTTTCCACGCCCACGCCATGTTCGCCGGTAATGGTGCCGCCCACTTCGACACACAACTCCAAGATCTTCGCGCCAAAGGCTTCCGCGCGCACCAATTCACCTGACTTGTTAGCATCGTACAAAATCAAAGGATGCAAATTACCGTCGCCGGCATGAAACACATTCGCTACCGGCAAACCATAATGCACAGAATATTCATGAATACGCTTCAGCACTTCCGGCAAACGCTTGCGCGGGATGGTGCCATCCATGCAATAGTAGTCCGGCGCCAAACGGCCAACAGCAGGGAAAGCCGCTTTGCGGCCAGCCCAAAACTTCAAGCGCTCGGCGTCATCCTGTGCTGTGCGCAAGGTGGTGGCACCCGCCTCCTGTAACAGCGTATGCACCCGCTTAATTTCTTCCGAGACTTCTTCGTTCACGCCATCCAACTCGCACAGTAAAATCGCCTCGACATCCAGTGGATAACCGGCATGCACAAAATCCTCCGCGGCACGAATCGCGAGTTTGTCCATCATCTCCAGGCCCGCTGGAATAATGCCCGCCGAGATAATTTTAGCCACCGCCGCGCCGGCCTTTTCGACCGAATCGAAGCCCGCCATCAAGACTTGTGCGCGTTCTGGCTTAGGCAATAATTTCACCGTAACCTCGGTAATCACGCCGAGCATACCTTCGGAGCCTGTCATCAAAGCCAGCAAATCATAGCCCGCGCTATCCAAAGCCGTGGAGCCGATTTCGAGCATTTCTCCTTCGATGGTGATCACGCGCAAAGCCAAAATATTATTCACCGTGAGGCCATATTTCAGGCAATGCACGCCGCCAGAATTTTCCGCCACGTTGCCGCCGATGGAACAAATGATTTGGCTCGAAGGATCGGGCGCGTAATACAAACCATGCTTTGCCGCTGCTTCAGAAATCGCCAAATTACGCACACCAGGTTGCACCCGTGCCGTACGTGCTAGCGGGTCGATGTGTTCGATGCGTGAGAATTTTGCCAAGGACAACAAGATGCCATTGGTTAGCGGCAGCGCGCCGCCAGACAGTCCTGTACCCGCGCCGCGCGCCACCACCGGCACCGCTTCAGCGTGACACAAACGCAACACTTGCTGCACTTGCGCTTCGGTTTCAGGGAGCACCACCAGCAACGGCAATTGCTTAAAAGCAGTCAGCCCATCGCTTTCATAGGGATTTAAATCTTCGCGTTCCGAGAGGATGGACTCGGGCGGCAGAAATTCACGCAGGCGTTTCAGTAAAAGCTCAGGCTTCATCACATTGATTACACGTTGAACGACACAATCAAAAATTTATTTATTGGGGCTTGCACACACATTAAGCACGCGCGCTACGCCCCATCACTAACCGATACATCAAGGGCATCACAAACAAGGTCAGAATCGTAGCAATGCCCAACCCCCACACAATGCTGGAGGCCACTGGCCCCCAGATCAGCGATTTGCCACCCAAGCCCAACGCCAACGAAAACAAACCAGCGATCGTGGTGCTGGTGGTAATCAAGATCGGGATCAAGCGACGGCGCGCGGCGTAAATACTGGCATGCAACACACTCATGCCATTTTGGATGCGGGTGTTAGCGGCGTCAATCAATACAATAGCGGAATTGACCGCAATGCCGGTGAGGGCAATGACGCCGTAGAGCGTGTATAAGCTGAGCGGATTTTGCGTCAGCAGCAAGCCCAGCGCGACGCCGGTGAAGGCCATCGGCACTGTGACTAAAATCATCATGGGCTGCCAATAAGAACGGAATTGTGCGGCGAGGATCAGGTAGATCAGCCCCAAGGCCAATAGGAATAAAGCCTTCATCGCATCCAAACTTTCTGCGATGTCCTCAAATTCACCGGAGAAATCCAGATCGGTATTGGGATAGCGCGCGCTGACTTTCTCCCATTGCACTTGCACTTGTTGATTGGCCGCCAGAGTATCGATCACTTCTTTATCGAGATTCGCCTCAACGGTGATCGCTCGGCGCAAATTGTAGTGTTTGATAATGCCGCGCCCGATTTGCGTTTCCGCATGCGCTAACGCGGCCAAGGTCGTACTGCCGCCACCCGGTAAAGCAATTGGATCATCGAGCAATTGCGCGATATCAGCCATCGGTTCGCGTGCGGCGCGCACACGCACTTCCACCTTATCACCGCGATCGCGCATTTCGGCTACCACCTCGCCATCGACATGCAAGCGCACCAAACGCGCCACCGTGGCCGGATCAAGCCCTGCATGTTTAATCGCTTGTGCATCCAAGGCCAACACCAGTTGCTCGCGCCCTGCCACATCATCATCCACCACGTCACGCGTGCCCTTAACCTGCTTCACCAGCGCCTTGAGTGCATCGGCTGCTTGGCGCAACTCCTGCGGATCCTCGCCGCGGACACGAATACGAATTGGCTTGGACACCGGTGGCCCGCCAGATATTTGCAGAAAAGAAATCTTGCCCTGACTTTGGATCGCCTCCACGTCCCGCCGCATGTCCTCGATAATGTCGCGCGTATCACGCGTGCTATCGGTTTTCGGCGTGAGCGCCACCGTCACCTGGCCATAGGAATCGCCGCGCAGTGGTTCCGTATCGGTGAATTTCAGCCCGGCTGTTGCCGCCACGGCGCGCGCTTCGCCTTGTTTTAAATGCCGCTGCACTACGGCTTCGACCTTTTGAGCTTCTTTCAAGGTGACATCAATTGCACTGCCCGCCGGCATATCGACGTTCACATAAAACAAGCGGATTGGATCAAACGCAAAAAACTGCACCTTGACCCAACCAGCACCCACGGTTATCACCGCAAATACCACTAGCCCAATGATCATCGCCAACGACGCCTTTGGCCAACGCATGACCCGAATCAATAAACGCGAATATTTGAGCCGCAACCAGTGTGTGAATTTCACCCGCGTCGGTTGAAAACGCGAAGGCTTATCGAAACGCACATTGAGCGCCACGACATGCGTTGGCAGCATCCAAAACGCTTCTACCAGGCTAATTAATAAAGCCAGCGTGACCACCAGCGGGATCACGAACATGAACTTACCAAGGATTCCCGGCAGCAACATCAGCGGCATGAAGGCCGCCATGGTAGTGAGCACTGAAGCCAATACCGGCATCCCCACGGCACTGATGGCCGCCACAGCGGCTTCCATGGTTTGCGCACCGCGGGTAATGCGGTAATAGATTTCCTCTACGATCACCACGGCATCGTCCACTAACATACCAACCACAATGACGATGCCGAGCAACACCGATACGTTGAGCGTAAAGCCCATGGTACGCAACACCCAGAACGTACCTGCCATAGAAAAGGGAATGCCCAACGCGACCAACAGCGAAATACGCGAACCCAAAAACACCCAGCACACCAGCAGAATCAGCAATAAACCTTGAACCGCATTCGCCTCCATTACGCCAATCGCGCGACGCGTCGGCACTGTCTGATCGTCCATTAACAGCATGCGCACACCACTCCCCACCAAATCTTTGTTTTTCTGCGCAATGAACGCATTGACGCGATCGACCAGATCAATGGTGTTGGTGTAACTTTTTTTACTCACCGCCAACAGAATGGCGGGCTGACCTTTATTCGACACCAACTGCGTCGGCGTAGCACGCGCACGACTAATTTCCGCAATCGTGTCGAGTGGCGTTTGTGTCGTACTGCCCTGATTGATCTGATTGGACCGGCGCGATTGAATGCTCAGACGCGCCACATAATCTGGGTCGGCATCTTGCCCCACCACCCGCACCAGCCACTCGTCATCACCCACGCGGGCTTTCCCGGCAGAGGTATCACGGAACCAAGCACGCACACCATCGGCCACTTCAGCAGCCGTCAACCCATGCGCCGCCACGCGTTCAGGATAGAAACGCACTTGAAGTTCAGGGTCCTGCAAACCCGAAGCGACCACCGTATCCACGCCTTTTATCCGCTCGATATCTTCTTTGAGCTCGCGCGCTTTGAAACGCAGTTGCTCATCGTCGGCGGGGGATGTCACCAAGATCATGGTGGTGGGGAAGCCGTTGGAAGTCGTGATCTCGATCACACGTGGATCTTTCGCTTCTTCCGGCAACTCAGCACTGGCCGTGTTTTGAATCTCTCGCCGCAAATCATTCACGCGCTTATCGAAGTTGCGCTCGGAGACGTCGCGGAACCGCACCAGAATGCTCGATATATTTTCCCGGCTGCTGCTCGATACGAACTTGATATCCGCCACGCGCCGGATCGCATCTTCCAAGGGCTTGGTCACGCGCTTTTCAATATCTTCCGCCGATGCGCCTGGCAGTACGGTAGTGATGTTGACCCAGTTGAAATTAATCTCCGGATCCTGCTCGCGCGGCATCGCGAGATAGGCCAACACGCCCATCAGCAACACCACAGCAAAGGTGATGTTAGCGAGCGGATGATTGGTAATCAGGCTATGCAGCAGTTTCAATCCAGCGTCCTATTATGATTCACAACATTCGGCGATCTACTGCGCGACAGAGACCGTCTGCCCCTCCTGCAATTCCAAATGACCCGTCGTAATCACGATGGTGTCGGGCGCAAAAGGCGCGGCAGCCGGGCGGCCTTCTTGTACACCCGCTAGGGGCACAAAGCGCGCCTGATTGTTCTTCAACACGAATAGGCCGAACTGGCCATTTCGCGAGACGATATATTGCGCAGGTAAATACGGCTGGGTATCGCGCCACAATACGCGCCCCGACAAACCCGGCGCGGCCGGTTGCTTCAGGAAAGCCAAGCGCGCCTCCTGATTGCGCGATTGCAAATGGACCACTGGCGAGACGCGCAGCAATTTAAGCGCATAGCGTCGCCCTTGGCTCTCGAAGACGAGCGTGTCGGCTTGCTGTAGCGATGCCGCATCTTTCTGCTGCAACTCGGCACTCACTTCCAATTGACTCATGTCCACCAAGGCAATGAGCGGCGTGCCCGGGGCAGCCAATTCCCCCACTTTGCCTAGCCGATCCTGCACCACGGCATCGAATGGTGCACGTATCGTGCACTTGCTCATCTCGCGTTGCGCTGCCGCATTTTGTGCCGCCGCCAGATCGCGATCGGCCTGCGCCACTTTCAATTCGGTAGCGCGCGCATCCAACGCATCTTTCGAAATAAAGCCTGATTGCGACAATTCGCGCGCCCGCTTCACTTGCATTTCAGACAACTGTGCACGTGCGCTCGCGCTGGCCAACTGCGCTGTAGCGCGCTGTGCCGCGATTTTAAAGTCGCCGCAATCCAACTCCACCACGACTGCGCCACGTTGCACGCGCTGCCCAACCTGCACGGGAATGCTGAGAATTTTTGCCGCGACTTCGGCCGATAGTTTGCTGTCGTTGCGCGACAACACTTGTGCCTGCGCGCTACGCTCAGGATAAATCGCGATGCTGGAAAGTGGCTTTGTGCTGACGACCGGTGGGCTCGCACCGAACACCGGCAACGCAACAAAAACTAGGCTCACGATGATCAGACGCATGGATGGAAGGTCTCGGATATTTGAAAACGCAAACCATGTTAAAGGATTCAGCTTAAACGGGTTAAACAAATCCCTTATGCCACGATTATTTTTTCATGGGCTGACTTGCCCCTGCTCGGATCAATGTCATCTCTCTGTAACAAAAAACGCTTGACTTAGTGTTATCACGACACTATTGTTAGTGTCTCAACTACACTAATATCCATGAATACAAAACAGTTTTGTTACTGGCATCCCCACCCCGCGGTGACCACGGACATCGTGTTGTTCACCCTGCGTGCGGAAAAGCTGCAATTGCTGCTGATACGGCGCCGCAATCCGCCGTTCCAGGGCGGCTGGGCGTTGCCGGGTGGTTTTTTGGACATGGATGAAGATCTGGCAGATTGCGCCAAGCGCGAGTTGGAAGAAGAAACCGGGATCAAAAATATCTACCTGGAACAACTTTATACCTTCGGTAAAGCCAAGCGCGATCCCCGTGAGCGCGTGATTTCCGTGGCGTATTATGCCTTGATCGCGTCCGACCGCATCACCTTGAAGCCCGCCTCCGACGCCACCGAAGCCGCTTGGTTCGCGTTTGACGAGTTACCCGAACTGGCCTTTGATCATCGCGAGATCGTCGAAAAAGCGCATGAGCGCTTAGTGGCGAAACTGGACTACTCCACCATCGCCTTCCAATTTATGCCCAAGCAATTCACGCTGAGCGAGTTACAAAACGTGTACGAAACCATCCGCGCCGAGGCCTTGGATAAACGCAATTTTCGCAAGTGGATTTTGGCCCGCAATTTGGTCGAGGCCACCGGTTTGGAGCGCCGCAACGGCAGTCATCGTCCGGCACAATTATTTCACTTCAAGCGACCCGGGCGGGTCGAAATCATTCGCTAACGCAAGAGGCCGCCATGCAACAAGCCTTCGCAGTTTCCCCACTTCCAACGGCACAAACGCAGCCGGATCGAAGCGCGCTCATCACACGCATCAAGCGCTTGCTGGTGGAACAAAATGCGGTCTTGATCGCACACTATTACACCGCACCAGAGCTGCAAGAATTAGCGGACGCCAGCGGCGGCCATGTCTCGGACTCACTCGATATGGCGCGCTTTGGCCACGATAGTTCAGCGAAAACACTGATCGTCGCCGGCGTGCGCTTCATGGGTGAAACCGCGAAAATTCTCAACCC
The DNA here is from genome assembly GCA_024641855.1 of Betaproteobacteria bacterium. GTDB lineage: Bacteria > Pseudomonadota > Gammaproteobacteria > Burkholderiales > Thiobacteraceae > RBG-16-58-11. The sequence goes on from JAHECG010000008.1 coordinate 8,027, forward strand.
GGAAAAACGCGTGTTGATGATCGATAGCGCCGCCACCTGCTCACTGGATGACGACTGCCCTGCTGGTGCCTTTACCGCTTTTTGCGACGCGCATCCCGACCGCACGGTGGTGGTCTACGCCAATACCAGCGCCGCTGTGAAGGCCCGCGCCGATTGGGTTGTCACCTCTTCGATCGCGGTTAAAGTCGTAGCGCACCTGCACGCACAGGGCAAAAAAATCCTTTGGGCGCCCGACAAGCATCTGGGTAGCTACGTGCAGCAAGTCACCGGTGCCGACATGTTGTTGTGGGACGGTTCCTGCGTGGTGCACAACCAATTCAAAGCGCAAATGTTGGCCGAGATGAAAGTCACTCACCCCGAAGCGGGCGTGTTGGTGCATCCGGAGTCGCCCGCCGGGGTAGTGGCACTGGCCGATGTCGTTGGCTCGACCACGGCTTTGATTAAAGCCGCCAAGGATTTACCCAACCAGACTTTTATCGTCGCCACCGATAACGGTATTTTTCACAAAATGCAGGAAGCGGCTCCTGGCAAAATCTTTCTCGAAGCCCCTACCGCTGGGATGGGTGCCACCTGCAAAAGCTGCGCCCATTGTCCATGGATGGCCATGAATAACTTAGAAAAACTTGCCCAGGTTTTAGAAACCGGCAGCAATGAAATCCTTATCGATGAAGCAATCCGGCAAAAGGCCATCATTTCCATCCAACGCATGCTGGATTTTGCACAATCGTCTCATCGAGCCATCATGGGCAACGATAACGCCTAAATAACACGTATAAACGTTTCCTCCACTCAATATTTCCCCACCTTTGCCGCTATAGACTATGCGAATTAAACGCATAGATGGGCAAGGGATTTTCTTTGAAACGACTTATCGCAAAATTCAGCACTGTGTTCGACCAGATCGCGTTTTGGCGCAAATCTGGAATACCGCTATCGGATGAACCAGCGGTAGCCAATGCGCAGATCGATCAGGAGCGCCCAGTCGCTGCGCCGGAAATAAATACCCCAACGCCAGACCCCGCCCCTAAAATCGGTTGGTTCGTACGCCTGCTACAGGCTTTGCCTTGGCGCCGTCAATCTGCGACCGAGGAGCCGCTTGATCCAGACCAATGCGTGATTATCGAACGCCCATCGCGCGAACAGCTCGAAGCCAGCGAAGAGATAGAAGACAAGCCAAAACGCAGTTTACTGGCTCGCCTCAGCAATCGATTCCGCCGACAATCAAACCAGCAATTGCCAGAGAACAGCAACGATCAAACAGAAACCGATGAACAAGATGCAGACATACCAGTCGATGAAAATGATGCGCCACAATCCTCTTGGTTCAAACGCTTACTCGCTAAGCTACGCAATAAATGGATCTGGATTCCAATTGTCAGCAGCCTGTTCCTGGCTTTGATCGGCATCATAATTGTGTTTGCCCTGCATTCCGCACAGGAAAAAGAGCGCCTAGAAAAAGAAGTGCATCAGATGCAACGGCAACTTGAAAAACAAACAACCCTGGCAAAGCCAACGGCCATTGCGCCGCAAAATCAAACCATGGATATGGCGCCAGCCAACACATCTCAAGCCCTCGCCACATCAAAATCTAGCCCCCAGACCACAACTGATAGCGGGGATTGTTTAATCACGAATAAAGAAAGCGTTGCCAGCAGCCTCAAAGACTGTATTGATCAATTCAACAACACAAGCAAACCCAACAGGAAACCGTAAGCATGTCGAGTAGCGATATTTTTCTAGCTCGACAACCCATTTTGGATAGAACCCAAAGCATCGTGGCTTACGAGTTGTTATTTCGCGGCAGCCAAGCAAATTTCGCCCAAATCGATGACGAACTTCACGCCACGGCCCATGTCATCATCACGCTGTTCAATGAAATGGGTGTGCAATCGGTTCTGGGGAAGGAACTCGGCTTCATCAATGTCAATGCAACGATGTTGATGAGCGACATGATACTGATGCTGCCGAAGGAACAAATGGTGATCGAATTGTTAGAGACGATCGAAATCACGCCCATGATTTTGGAACAATGCCGCAAATTGAAACAAGCGGGTTTTACGTTGGCACTAGATGATTTTGCAGTGATGCAGGAGCAATATCAGGAATTACTGCCGATCGTCGATATCATCAAAGTTGATCTAACCCAAGTTCCACCAGACGCCTTAGCCGAAACCACGCAAAGGTTACAAAAATACCCCGCCAAGCTATTAGCGGAAAAAGTGGAAACGCGTGCAGAATTTGAAAACTGCACACGACTGGGCTTCCATTTCTTTCAGGGTTATTACTTTGCCAAACCTGTCATTCTCAGCGGGAAGCGCGCGGAACCCTCCACCATCGCTTTATTTAAATTGCTGAGCTTGATCATGGATGATGCCGCTACAGCGGCGTTGGAATCCGCCATCAAAAGCGACTCCAATCTCACTTACAATCTACTCAAGCTGGTCAATTCTGTGGGCGTGGGTGCTAAGCAAAAAGTTGATTCATTGGCGAAAGCCATTTTGGTGATTGGTCGACGCCAAATGCAGCGCTGGCTACAGCTTTTGCTGTACTCCATCAATAATCAAGGACAAACTTCCAATCCGCTGATGCAACTGGCCGCAACCCGCGCAAAAATGTTGGAAATCGTTTGTCGCGAACTGGATAATAAGGATGCGGTGCTGCAAGAGCACGCCTTTATCACCGGCACGTTTTCCTTGTTGGATACTCTCTTGTCGTTACCGATGACGGAGATCATGGCCAAACTCAGCGTGCATGACGAGATCAGCCTCGCGCTCACGCAACGCGAAGGTACGCTGGGACACATACTGAAATTGATCGAAACATTGGAAAAAGGCGACTTCGATGCCGTGGAAGAACAACTGAAACTTTTTCCCGGTTTGAACGCGACCTTGTTGAATGCAGCACAAATAGAAGCGATTGGTTGGGTGCGCAGTCTCAACGAAAGCCAGTAAGACTTTAACCGGGTTGACCATCCACGCGCGGCTTGATTAGCATCGGCGCATAGACCCAAAGGAATACCGTAAACGCATACAGCCAAGCAGCCACAGCCAAACCGATCCATTCCAAGGTATAGCTGGGGAAAAAGATCGGCATTGCCACCCGTGCAATAAACGCAATGACCAACGTCATAAATATCAGCGGCAACCAACGCGGTCCCTGTTGAATATCCCTTCCCGTGTGCCCCAACGTGACACGCGCCATCATACCTACAGTCATGATGGCGACGCCGCCGACGGCAAATGCATGCACTGCAAAGTAGGGCGACAGTTGCAACATGGGCGTCAGCGCCTTAAGCAGGAAACCTAATATCGCGCCGCCATAACCGAAAAATAATACCCATAACAGGGGTTTCTTCCAGATGCTCGGCACATACCAATCGTACAATCGAACAACATGCACGACGAATAACAACGCCGCCAACAAAGCCGCGATCTTAGTCCAATCGCTAAACACATCCACTAACAAAAACAACGCCATCAATACCAAACTGGAATAATCCACCCAGGCACGGTTTCGCAATTGCACAGAACCGCCCACACCGCGTTCAATAAAAAACGGCACGACACGTCGCGCCATCACAAAGATCAAGGAAAGAATCAGGTACAAACCGGTATACAAACCCCAGCGCACCCCTTGCTCAAACTGACCGAGTTCGCCCAGATAAAAACAAGCATTCGCCACGCCGAGTAAAAGTATTTTTGACACAATGCCCAGTTGCTTCATTTGCCCAGCTTGAACGAGCGGAATCGTGACGGCCACGGTTAAGGCAACATTAAAGCCCACGTCGAGAATTAAAGTCGCCACCACCTGATTCGGTGCGACTAGCATCAATATCCGTGCCGCTAGCCATAAACCCAACAGTAACGCCAATTTAAAACCTGTCAGAGTAGGGATATTTGTCCAATTTCGGACAGCTGTGAGTAAAAATCCGGCGATCACTGCCATCGTGTAACCGAACAACATTTCGTGCGCATGCCATTGCTGTGGGGCAATTGGCAAATTGGTTAAGCCTTTACCACGCAGATAAATATTCGCCCAAACGCCGATCGAAACGATCGAAAACAAAGCCGCAAATAAGAAAAAAGGCCGAAAGCCCAGATTGAACAAAGCAAATGAATGAGGCTTTTGGCCAGGTTGCTGGATGTGGAGGAATTGCGTTGTCATGGGATGATTATGCGCCCATGGGCGATAACTTGAATTGACTTAAGTCAAAAGTGATGGGGTCGCGCTACGATGCCGCACTAACATTAAGGCCAAAGCGCCGTATGCGGTTCACCGATCATTTCAGCGCCTCTCCGACTACGCATCACCAGCGAACCATTCTCGACGATTTCATACGACCAGGTCGTCGTCTGCCCTTCATATAAAGTCGCACTCATTTTACGAATCGGCAAACCAGTACCGTCCTCGCGTTTATCTCTACAGCGGGAAACCATGAAATAGTGATCGCCGACCGCTTCAATACTCCGAGTGCAGTCCAGCACTTTCAAAAACCAAGTGCCGACCACCCGCCTGTTTTCGTTGGTGGGAATTTTCTCAAAACCTAAATTGCCGACAATGATTTGCGTCCCACTCACCGACTGCGCCAGCGCCCAGCCAATGAGCAGAATCAATAATCGGTATTTCCCCGACATCCTGATCAAACTTGAGTCCCAATCCACGCGACCACACTTTCCAAGGCCTTAGGTAAATTGTCCGGCAAGGTTCCACCAGCCTGCGCCATATCAGGCCGACCACCGCCTTTGCCGCCGCATTGTGAGGCAACATGGTTCACCAACTCACCGGCTTTCACTTTTGAAGTGAGGTCGGCGGTCACACCGGCAATCAAAGTCACTTTGTCACCTTCACGCGCACCGAGCACGATGGCGGCAGAGCCCAGCTTGTCCTTCAGTTTATCCAGCGTCTCGCGCAGCGCTTTGGCATCGGCGCCATCAATTTCCGCAGCTAGCACTTTCACGCCATTCACATCGACCGCGCTGCTTGTCAAGTCGTCGCCTTGTGCGGCAGCCAGTTTGGATTTCAAGCGCGCCAGTTCTTTCTCTAGCGCTCTGACGTTATCCAATACTTGCGCGATTTTTTGCGTCACTTCCTGCGGCTGCGCTTTCAGCGCGCCGGCCGCTTCCATCAAAGTCTGCTGTTGACGCTGGATGAATTCAACCGCGCCATTACCGGTAACGGCTTCGATACGGCGAATGCCGGCGGCCACACCGCCTTCGGAAATAATTTTGAACAGTCCAATATCGCCGCAACGTTTAACGTGCGTACCGCCGCACAACTCAGTGGAGAAATCACCCATGCCGATAACGCGCACTTCGTCGCCATATTTCTCGCCGAACAAAGCCATCGCGCCATGCTTGATGGCTTGATCGTAAGTCATCCGCCGGACTTCCACGGGTGGATTGGCACGGATTGCATCGTTCACCAGCGTTTCGATCGTTAGCTGCTCTTCCGCTGTCACGGCTTGCGGGTGAGAGAAGTCAAAGCGCGTACGGAGCGCATCGACTAAGGAGCCTTTTTGCGTCACATGGTTGCCCAACACTTTGCGCAGGGCGGCGTGCAGTAAATGTGTCGCCGAATGGTTCCAAGCGGCGCGTTGACGCGAAACTGGATCGACATGCGCTTCCACCGTATCGCCGACAGCCAGCGCACCGATTTTCAATACGCCTTTATGGCCGAACACTTCCGCTTGGATTTTCTGTGTGTCTTCCACCATGAAGGTGCCTTCGGGCGAATTCAATTCGCCACGATCGCCCACTTGCCCGCCGGACTCGGCATAAAACGGTGTGCCATCCAGCACCACCACGGCCGCATCGCCAGCTTGAATACTGGTGACTTGTGTACCTTCTTTGTACAACGCCAAAACGCGGCCGCTGAAATCAAGATTGTCGTAGCCATGAAATTCGGTGGGCAAGCCTTCGAATTTAACCGTTTGTCCCATTTGGAATTTGTTGGCGGCACGTGCCCGTTCACGCTGCATTTGCATCGCATGTTCGAAGCCAGCGAAATCCACGTTGAAACCACGCTCGCGCGCCACATCGGCCGTGAGATCGAGCGGGAAACCAAAGGTATCGTATAAACGGAATACGGTTTCGCCATCGAGAATACGATCGCCGCCGCTACCGCGCATCGCGCTGTCCAGTACGGTCATGCCGTGCTCCAGCGTCTCGGCGAATTTTTCTTCTTCCTGTTTCAATACCGCAGCGACTTTATCTTTGACCGCGACTAATTCGGGATAGGCAGCGCCCATCGCAATCGCCAAGTCTTCCACCAGCGTATGGAAAAACGGCTGCTTTTGTTCCAGTTTGTGACCGTGGCGCAAGGCGCGACGGATGATACGGCGCAATACATAGCCGCGCCCTTCGTTGCTCGGAATGACGCCATCCACGATCAAGAATGAACAAGCGCGAATATGATCGGCAATCACCTTGAGTGAATTATTTTTGAGATCTTTGGCACCGGTGGCTTTGGCCGCAGCTTTGATTAAATCCTGAAATAAATCGATATCGTAGTTGCTGTGCACATGCTGCATCACTGCACTGATGCGCTCCAGGCCCATGCCGGTATCGACGGAAGGTTTGGGTAGGCTATGCATCACGCCGTTATCGTCGCGGTTGAACTGCATGAACACCAAGTTCCAAATCTCGATATAGCGATCGCCATCGGCCTCCGGTGTGCCGGGAGGACCGCCAGCAACATCCGGGCCGTGATCGTAAAATATCTCGGTGCACGGGCCGCACGGGCCGGTATCACCCATGGACCAGAAATTATCCGACTGATATTGACCTGCCCCCGGTTTGTCGCCAATGCGCGCCAAGCGCTCTGGTGGCACGCCAATTTCATTTAGCCAAATATCCGCTGCTTCATCGTCCTCGTGATACACCGTAACCCACAATTTCTCGGTCGGGATTTTCATTTCGACAGTAAGGAATTCCCAGGCATATTGAATCGCATTGCGCTTGAAATAATCGCCAAAGCTAAAGTTGCCCAGCATTTCGAAAAAGGTATGGTGGCGCGCGGTGTAGCCAACGTTCTCCAAATCGTTGTGTTTACCACCGGCACGCACGCAACGCTGCGAACTCGTCGCACGCACATAGGGCCGGTTCTCGCGACCAAGGAAGGCATCCTTGAACTGCACCATACCGGCATTGGTAAACAGCAGCGTCGGGTCATTGCCCGGCACCAAGGAACTGGATGCGACGATGGTGTGGCCCTTGCTGGCGAAGTAGTCAAGGAAGCGTTGGCGAATTTCACTGGATTTCATGGAGGGTTCCTAAAAGCGGCCTAATGTCTGGAAAAACATAATGATAGCGCGAATTTGCGTAACGTTGGAAAACACGCTTTAACTAATGTCGTAAGGTAATAGGCCGTTATCGTTATTGATACACCCGACGAATCATTACGTTACAGATTTTATGTTGCTTTAGCCTGAAAATTCAGAAAGACTTCGCCTCCTAACTTTGCAGCACAAAGGGGGTTTGAGTCGTGCCCAATAATCCAGTATCAAACAACGGACTCACGCTAGAGAAACTCAGCACGCTTTTAGATCACCTGCATGATGGGGTGTTTTGTATTGAGGTGGGGTTAATGGTCTACGCTAATCAGGCCTTGGCAACCTTGATTGATACACCCCTGGATAAAATCCTGCAGCAACCCTTTACCCAGTTTGTTTTCGCCACGGACCTGGAAAGAGTCGTCGGCTATTACGAAGCACGCCTGCGTGGTGAAGATGTTCCTAATGAGTACGAGTTTCGCATGCGCTCATCGCACGGCCACCCCATTGATATTCGCATCAATGTCGGTATTTCTATCGCTGATGACGGAACACGTACGTCCATTGGAACCATTAAAGATCTGCGCGAAACAAAGCGTACCATGCGCGATCTAGCGCGCTCCCAACGCGACATCGAATCGATTCTGAACAACATGCCGGATGTTTTCTATCGCACCGACTTGCAAGGATTGGTGACGCTGATGTCACCCTCCTGCAAAGAAGTGCTCGGTTATGAAGCCGATGAAATGATCGGGCAACCGCTGGCCAATTTTTATTGCACCCCCGCCGAACGTGAAAAAATTCTCCTAGCCATCCAAGAAGGCAAAGGCAAAGCCAGACTGGTTGAAGCGTGCCTCAAACACAAAGATGGTTCCAAAGTTTGGATTTCAACCAATGCCTACATGCGGGCCGATGAAGATGGAAAAGTTATCGGTGTCGAAGGTATTGCGCGCAACATTTCCGAACGCAAGGCGATGGAAGATAAACTCACAACCCTGGCGCGCATTGATGATTTGACCCAAATTTACAATCGCCGTTTTTTCTACGAAGAAGCGGATAAGCTTTTGACGGTTGCACACCGCTATCAACGACCGGTGACCCTGCTGATGTTAGATTTGGATCGTTTCAAACAGGTAAACGATACTTATGGTCACCGCGCCGGCGACGAATTACTCATCCATTTTACGCAACTCTGTCGCTCAACCATCCGTGAGACGGATATCATCGGCCGTACCGGTGGCGAGGAATTCGCAATTCTGCTACCCGAAACTGAACTGGGTGCCGCATTCCAACTAGCAGAAAGAATACGCGCAGCGGTTGAAACCAATGCACTAAGGCTTGATCATGTCATTGTGCCTTATTCCGTTTCAATCGGTGTTGCGGTCAAAGATGCCACGGAAATGCATATTGAGAAATTGTTATCCCAGGCAGACAAAGCTTTGTATGAAGCTAAAGACGCCGGTCGAAACCGCACGCGAATTTACGACGACATGCCGGTGTAAATCAAAAGCAAGTCACCCGCTTTGTAATAAATCACGGCACATCTGCGCGAAAACTGTGGGTTGTTCACTACAAGATACCCTCGAACTGCTACACCGCCTTTATTTCATCCAGTAGCTCAGGATGACGATTCAGCACTTTGAGTAGTTTCACCAATGCCAAGGGCGGCTTGGTTTTGCCATTTTCATAGCGCGAAAAAGCATTAACGCCCCCGCCGAATATCTCTGCCGCCTCGCGCTGATCTAGCTTGAGTTTCTTGCGAACGCTGGCAATGAACGCCGGATCGACAATCGATGCATTTACCTGTTTGTTGAACTCCAGCATCAAGGCACTGGTGCGAACCGATTCGCGCATGTCGAGGACAGCCTCACCGCAGGCAGGGCAATAGTCGCCAGTCACCGCGGAGATAATCGTCGATTCGCCTTTGTAGATGTAGGGCATTTCGCGGGTGTCACGCACCAGATCGGCACCGCCGCAAACAGGGCATTTCATATTCACAACTCCTTGAAAGAGACGATCAGTACGTCATCGACAACCGTCAATTTCAGATAGACCTCGCCAGCCGGTGTTGTCGGGCGATACACGTCTTGCCAGATGGCATGGTCGGCATGCGTGGCCATGCTTTTGTAAAAATCTTTTGCCGTAAGCGCGGAGACGATTCCGAGCATCTCTTCAAAATTGATACCCAATGCCGCACCAACCGCCAAGGCTGAGAGGGTTGCGCGCACTTTGCCTGCTTTGACCAATGCTTTTACGACCGGCAACTTGCTGTGCGGTGTGCGCTTTTCCATTTCGGCCTTTTTGGATATTAACCTAGTTGGTTATTTTTTAGCAAGTAGGTTAATACTCGATTCCACGCACAATTTTACCGATCACATCCAAGCTGAACCCACGACTCTGCAAAAACCGCATCTGCTTGGCGCGCGCTTTGGCGTCTTCCGGCAAGATGCCAAATTTGGATTGCCACACCTGACGCGCACGTTCGAGCTCGGATGCTTTTAATTCTTCCAACTGATCTCGGATAACGGATTCTTCAACACCACGTTCACGTAACTCATAGGCGAGTCGAACAGTGCCGAATTTCGCTTGCTTGTCATGCACCAAGGCCTCAGCAAAGCGGGCATCAGAGAGCCA
>JAHECG010000008.1:18030-52431 GCA_024641855.1 Betaproteobacteria bacterium
AACATGACGCCAATTTTCATACGGATCTGGTTAATGAAGATCACCAGCGTATTAGAGCGCTTAATGTTGGCAGTGAGTTTGCGTAGCGCTTGCGACATCAGACGCGCTTGCAAGCCCATGTGCGAATCGCCCATCTCGCCTTCGATCTCCGCTTTGGGGGTGAGTGCGGCGACAGAGTCCACCACCACCACATCGACGCTACCTGAGCGCACCAGCATGTCGGCGATTTCCAGTGCTTGTTCACCGGTATCTGGCTGCGAGACCAGCAGGTCATTGACATTCACACCAAGCTTTTGGGCATAGGATGGGTCGAGCGCATGTTCTGCATCGATAAAAGCTGCGGTGCCGCCCAGCTTTTGCATTTCAGCAATCACTTGCAAGGTGAGCGTGGTTTTACCGGACGATTCCGGGCCGTAAATCTCAACCACACGACCGCGCGGCAAGCCGCCAATGCCCAGCGCAATATCCAATCCTAATGAACCCGTGGACACCGCTTGAATATCCTGCGATGCAACATGATCGCCCAGGCGCATTACCGAGCCTTTACCAAATTGCTTTTCAATCTGACCCAGTGCTGCGGTTAATGCTTTGAGCTTGTCGTCTGCGGCTACGGTTGCCATGGTCTCTCTCCTCGTTGATTCGTTAATCGTGAACTTCTTTGCCAGCCTTGCGGCTGCTCCATGACGTCAATGTAGTCCATACATTTATACATGTCAATACTTTTTATTATGTCGGTATTTTGTATTGTGTAATATTTTGTATTAGACCTATATTTAGATCGCCTATAATTTACGAAACGACCGTTTGGCTTGGGGTAAGCAATGGTTTTAAAAGAAAAAATGCTATTAGACGTTAAGTGGGCGACGCGCCAACGGCTTCAATACATCGAAATCATGGCTTTCTATACTGGCGTCGTTACGCGTAGCGATGTGGCCAAGGCCTTCGGTATCTCCGACGCGGCCGCCACAAAAGATCTGAAGCTTTACAGTGACTTGACGCCAAACAACCTACTCTACAACCACAGCGTGTTTGGCTTCGTACCCAGTCCCAGCTTTAGCCCGAGCTTTGCCAACCTGGCTCCCGCCGCTGTTTTGCCCGTCATCGCCGCCAATCTTGCGGTTTCCGGCGGCCCTTACGGTGCGGACTCCATTTATGGCCTGACCACCGCAGCGCTACCGTTACCGGCGCGCCTACCCAGCCAGCAAGTACTGGCACAAATCACCCGCGCCATCCGCAGCCACAAGAAACTACGGGTTAGCTATCGCTCACTGTCCAACCGCGACAGCCAGGAAAGGCGCATTATCGAACCCCACGCGCTAGTCGATACCGGCATCCGCTGGCATATCCGCGCCTACAGCGAAGACACTTACGACTTCCGCGACTTCGTACTATCGCGTTTTTCTCATGCCGAATGCCTAGACGAAGCCGCCGAATCCAACGTGCAATACGACGACGACTGGGTAGAAGTAGTCACCCTGCTTCTCGGCCCGCACGCCGACCTCGACGCGCAAAAACGTGAGAACCTGCTACTGGATTATGGTGCCCAAAATGAATTCATTGAAATCAATGTCCAACGCGCCTTGATTGGCTATGTATTGCAACGCCTCCATGTGGACACGACTCAAGACCACTCGATGAACCCCCACGCTTATCAGTTGATGCTACTAAATCGAGCGGAAATAGAACCGTTTGCCGCCTGGGCATTTACTTAAAACTGTATCGATATAACGAATCATTACGGCTAACAGAAGCAAAAAAAATCCCCCGGCAAGATTCACCCTGCCGAGGGATTCATGACACGCACTTTCCTTATTACGCTAAAGCAATTGCTTTATAGCGAACGCAGGAAATCTAAAATCGCTTGCTGATCATTTTTCTTCAAGCTGTTAAAGCGGTTAACCACTTGATTGGCCTCAGAAGGTGGGTATCCGCCTTTTGGACAACCCACATTCTCGGTGCATCCTGCAGAAGAAGCATGCTCCTGAATAGCCACCAACAAATCATCGGTACGACCATCATGTAGGAAGAACTTGCGCTGTCCTACGCCCCACAAAGGTTGGGAACGGAACATATCGCCTTTCGCGGCACCTTGCGTAATGTTATCCGCCAGATTTTTCCCCATATGATGAGTCAACAGATCCGAATAAAGATTTGCCGTAATGCCGCTTAATGCTGCGCTCTTAATAGAAGTCGCGGTTTGCATTTGCGGCGTGTGGCATGCAGCACAACCAATCCCTAGATTATCCGCGCCGGTACCAAAAAGCTCTTTCCCTCGCTGTGCGCTGGCGGTCAAAGCGACTGGTTGCGGTGCGTCCAAGAAACGCATAAAGAGAGAGAACTCCATCCAGTCAGGCAAAATGTGCAGTGGATTGTTGAAGCCGTCATTCTCAGAATCATCGGTATCGGTTCTAGTAATGTCGTTAGGATGCGGTTTTTGCGGCCCATTGCACAGCGGATTTTCTTCGGTCGCTTGCGGGAACAGCTCATTGGTCACACCCATCTCGACGTTATATGCTTCACCCGAGAAAATTGTGAGCGACTTGTTCTGCGCTTTCCAGCCAAATCGTGTGATCGTACCGTCATTCCCACTCGTATTCGGCATACCTGTAATGCCATTTGCGGCTCTATAGGCTGCGGTTGCATCATGCCGAGCAAGAATTTCGATATCTTGAATGGAATCGATCAAGCCCAAGCCAAAAAGCTGCAACGGGATACGGAAAATCACGTTTTTATTCTTCAGCTGAGTCTCAAAATCAGGCTGCTTCAACACATCAATTGTGCAACCTGGAATCGTCGGATCATCCGTTCGACCAACCACCGTAAAGAGTTGATGCACACCACCATCCGGCGTCCCATCCGGCTTTAAAATAAAGCGCGCTTCACGTATCGGCCCATATTGCTTAATGAACGAAGGCGTTACGTTTGTCTGGCCCTTACGGTGCGGAATCAAATCAAACATGGGATTTTCTGGTGGACGATGTTGCGCCACTGGATCTTGCGGGTTCGGCACCAAAAAACCACCAGATCCACCCAACGCAGGCTGACTATGGCAGATCGTACATTGATCGCCATTGAAGCGCGCGCCAAGTCCAGCAGAATTGGTAATCGTATTTAGCAGCGGATCTTGCCCGTTCGGCGTACCCGGGATGAGTTGAGCGCAGCCTTCACACGTGGACTCAAGCTCAGTCGCACGAAATTGACCCTCTCTGAATAGCCCCAACTCATTGATTTGTATGTTTGGGAGGGGATCACCCGCACCCGGAGCACCGCCCCGAACACCCGGATCTTGTGGCCCGCTTCGAGCTGGATAATTTCCTGATTGGCCGGCCAGCGCCAATCCCGACATGCATAAACATGCCGATAATAAAATTGCTAAAGTAAGCTTGTTTTTCATTATTACATCCTCCCTAAATTATTAATAAAACAGCAAATATCTCCTTTTCTAGCACTGCAACTACTACAACACCGGTGTAAAACCTGCGCTGCAGTATCAGGTAAGACTGCCCACCACTATTCTTGTTTTAAAAGAGCAACCCAAATTGGAACATTGATATATTCTAGAATATAGAATAAGTACATCTCATGAATTAAGCATACACCAGTTTTTTAAAAAAACGTATTTTGTTACTTATTTTGCAGGCTATGTAGAATTAGAAGAACCTAATTAAGTATTCAATATAATAAATCAACATACTGTAAGCATTATATTTATGCTTATAAATTAACTCCAAAAGCGCTAAGGATTGCAACTCCGTCGAAGCGTAACCATCAAGAAAATTGCCAGCGACGCCGCCATGACGGCTACGAATAGCGCACCTGAAAACTACTTAAAATCTAAGATTGCGTAAAATTTGGGTATCGAGAGAGGAAACGCTGGCCGATGAATGGCCTTTTACCCAGGATGAAAGCCGTGCAGACTTACTTCATACAAAAAAATAGGGGCTTGCGCCCCATTTTTTCGCTATACCAACAGCGCCTTAATGCTGATCTTTTTTCAAGAACGTCACCACATTCGAATTCGGCGCATTGCGTGAGCCACAACCGCCACCATCCTCGCCAAGTTCGACCATCGATTCTGCTTCGTGCAGTAAATTGATCACATCCACGTAATCTTTGTCCTTCACCATCATCAAGGCTGTGCGACCGCCCTCATTGCGTGCTTTCGGATCTACGCCTGCGTTGAGCAACACGATCACCACGCCCGCCTCGCCAGCACCCGCCGCCAACATCAAGGGACGAATATCGTAGAAAATTTTAGTTTCGATATCGGCGCCGGCATCGATCAGTGCTTGCACGACATCCGGAAAGCCGCGATCCAAATCCGCGTTATAAACCGCACACATCAAAGCGTTGTATTCACGCTCATCGCGTGCCGCCACATTAGCACCGGCACCGATCAACGCGTTCACTTGATCCAGGTGACCGAGACTGGCAGCCAGCATCAGCGGCGTCATGCCACCTTCACCGACGGCATTAACATCAGCGCCAGGCAAGGCGCTATTGAGTTGGGATAAATCACCATTTTTAACAGCATCGAATAGGGCTTGAGACATCACGAACCTCCACAGGTAAATCCATTCAACAAATAGGGGAATTTCCCCGTAATTTCATGATTTTAGCAAAGTCTAATAAAGCCTGCTCGGCATCTTTCCGCTAAGCTTCTTAGAGGGGCTGTTTTGTTTAAAATGGTGCTTGAAAAGTAGCCCAAAGGCCTCAAGTAAATACCTGTCTTTAAGCCAACCCGCGCTTTCAGGTATAATGTAGCCATCTGATTTTAGGAGCAAATCATGCCAATTTATGAATATCGCTGCGATTCCTGCGGTTTTCAAAAAGAGTTTTTGCAAAAAATGAGCGACGCAACGCTCACGACTTGCCCCGAATGCAAAAAAGAAACGTTTTCCAAGATGCTCTCTGCGGCCGGCTTCCAATTAAAGGGCAGCGGCTGGTATGCGACCGACTTTAAAGGCGGTGCCAAGCCCAAGGAAGAGAAAAAGGAAGCAGCGCCTGCCTGCGGCACGGGCGCTTGCCCTGCCTGCCCCAGCAGTTAACCTCGCCTTGATCGTCAACCTCCGTTTTCCCGTCAGCGCGTAACCGTCCGCCAAAAGCCTATTCCATGAAAAAATACTTTCTTACCGGCTTACTGATTTGGGTACCGCTGGCAGCAACTGTCTGGGTGCTGAATTTATTGATTAGTACGCTGGATCAATCGTTGCTGCTGTTGCCGACTCAATTTCGCCCTGAAGCATTGTTCGGCATGCGCATTCCGGGATTGGGCGCAATTGTCACCTTACTGGTTATTCTCATTACGGGTGTACTCGCCGCAAATTACTTCGGTCGCCAATTATTGGCCTTGTGGGAAAATATTCTCGCTCGGATACCCGTCGTCAAATCAATTTACAACAGTGTCAAACAAGTCAGCGACACGTTATTTTCTGGTTCCGGCGATGCTTTTCGCAAAGTGCTGCTCGTGCGCTACCCGCACCCAGACGCTTGGTCGCTCGCGTTCCAAACCAATGTTCCAACGATGGTCAGCGATACCCTCAGCGAAGACTATGTCGCGGTGTTCATCCCCACCACGCCCAGCCCGGTAAATGGGTTTTATTTCTTCGTGAAGAAGAGCGAAACTATCGAACTCAACCTGAATGTCGATCAAGCGCTGAAATACATCGTCTCCATGGGTGTTGCGACGCAAGAAAAGCCACGCGGCCAATAGCCTAATGGCTTAGGCAATCGCCTCATTTAATAGGCAATTCCAGGTATAATTCACGTTTTTTCCGCGCCCGCTCGGGGCGAACACAAGGATATTTTGCAATGCGTAGCCATCACTGCGGCGCGGTCAATCGCGACCATCTCTCTCAAACTGTCACGCTGTGCGGCTGGGTGCATCGCCGTCGCGACCATGGCGGGGTTATCTTCATTGATCTGCGCGACCGCTCTGGCCTGGTTCAGATCGTGTGCAATCCCGATCAAGCCGAGACTTTCGCCAACGCTGAAAAAATTCGTAACGAATTCGTGCTAAAAGTCACCGGCATCGTGCGCGACCGACCAGAAGGCACCGTCAATCCGAACCTGCCCAGCGGAGAAATCGAAGTCATCGCCAACGATGTAGAAATTCTCAATACCTCGGCCCCACTGCCGTTCCAACTGGACGAAGAGCCGACAGAGAACGTGCGCCTGACCTATCGCTATCTGGATCTGCGGCGCGAGCCGATGCAAAAGAACATGGCCCTGCGCTACCGCGTGGCCAAGACCATGCGCGACTATCTCGACACCCATCAGTTCATGGAGATTGAGACGCCCATGCTCACCCGCTCCACCCCAGAAGGTGCGCGCGACTATCTGGTGCCGTCACGCGTGCACCCGAACATGTTCTACGCCTTGCCGCAGTCGCCGCAGTTGTTCAAACAATTGCTCATGGTGTCCGGTTACGAGCGCTACTTCCAGATCACCAAATGCTTCCGCGACGAAGACCTTAGAGCCGACCGCCAGCCTGAATTCACCCAGGTGGATTTGGAGATGTCATTCGTCAATGAAGAAGACGTGATGAGCTTGGTCGAAGGCATGATCCGCGAAACGTTCAAGAAAGTGATGAACGTCGATCTACCCAATCCTTTTCCCCGCATGAGCTGGCACGAGGCCATGAGCAAGTACGGTTCCGACAAACCGGATATGCGCGTCAATCTGGAAATCACCGAACTCACGGACGCCATGAAGGACGTGGACTTCAAGGTGTTCTCCGGCCCCGCCAATGCGGTGGGTGGTCGCGTCGCAGCGCTACTTATTCCAGGTGGTGGCGAGAAGCTATCACGTGGCGAAATCGACGCTGCAACCGAGTTCGTAAAAATCTACGGCGCCAAGGGCCTGGCTTGGATCAAGGTGAATGAACAAGCCAAAGGCCGTGACGGCCTGCAATCGCCCATCGTGAAAAATATTCATGACGCAGCTCTCAACACCATTCTGGAACGCACCAGCGCGCAAGACGGCGATGTGCTGTTCTTCGGTGCGGACAAAGCCAAGATCGTCAACGACGCGCTGGGTGCGCTACGCGCCAAGATTGGTCACGAGAAAGGCTACGCCGTCAACGAATGGAAACCGCTGTGGGTAGTGGATTTCCCCGCCTTTGAATACGACGAAGACAACAAGCGCTGGGTAGCATTGCATCACCCCTTCACCGCGCCGGCGATCGGCCACGAGGATTTACTCAGCACCGACCCCGGCAATTGCCTGTCGCGCGCCTACGATATGGTGCTCAACGGCTGGGAAGTCGGCGGTGGCTCGATCCGTATTCATCGCGAAGACATGCAAGCGAAAGTGTTCACCGCACTCGGCATCGGTGAAGAAGAAGCGCGCAATAAATTCGGCTTCCTGCTCGACGCGTTGCAATTCGGCGCGCCACCGCACGGTGGTTTGGCGTTTGGTTTAGATCGTTTGGTAACGCTGATGGCGGGTGCGGAATCAATTCGCGATGTCATCGCCTTCCCCAAAACGCAGCGTGCCAACGATCTGATGACGCAAGCGCCAAACAGCGTAGATGAAAAGCAGTTGAAAGAATTGCATATTCGATTGCGGCAGGTTGAAGTAAAGCCGCAGGCATAAAAAACCTTTTAACGCAAAGACGCAAAGGTCGCAAAGAATACAAGGATTTTCCTTTGCGTTCTTAGCGGCCTTTGCGTTTAATGGCTATTGATTTTCTTCTTAAAATTTGTGACGAACCACTCAAAATGGAATGGCTCTATCTCTTCTCTGCGGGCATCTTCGAAATCGTGTGGGCCGTGAGCCAGAAATATTCGGATGGCTTCTCGCGCCCGCTACCCACCGCCATCACCTTAGTCGCCGCCACCATCAGCTTCGTGTTGCTGGGCTTGGCCATGAAACACATTCACCTCGGTACGGCTTACGCCATTTGGACCGGCATCGGCATTGTCGGTACAGCGATACTTGGCGTGTTGCTATTCGCAGAACCGGTCAACCTGACGCGCTTGTTTTTCTTAGGCTTGATTCTCGTCGGCATCGTCGGCTTGAAGCTGAGTTACTGAGTCATGCAGAAACCTTACAAAATCCCAGTATCGGTATTAGTGGTGATCTATACCCCGGATTTGCAAGTACTGCTGATGGAACGCGCCGACCATCCGGGCTACTGGCAATCCGTCACCGGCAGCCAAGAACCCGGCGAAACCTTGCGTGAAACCGTACAGCGCGAGGTTCAGGAAGAAACCGGACTATCTGCCGAACAACTCGAACTCACTGACTGCAAACAGCAAAACACCTACGAAATATATCCCGAATGGCGCCATCGCTATGCCCCTGGCGTGACCACCAATACCGAGCACGTTTGGCGCCTTAAGCTACCCGCAGCTTTGCCGATATCGTTAGCGCAGCAAGAGCACTTGCGCTATGTCTGGCGCCCCTACCAAGCGGCCGCGCAACAATGCTTTTCCCCCAGCAATGCAGCAGCGATTTTGCAATTGCCGCAGTGGGTGGAGCCACACTGAATCGGGACACCAATAACCAGCAAGGATCAAGCTATACTTTCCCCTATGTCCGATACCCTGCATATCGCCACCTACAACATCCATAAGGGCTTCTCGCAGTTTAATCAACGCATGGTGATGCATGCCTTGAAAGAGCAACTGCACCAGATGCGCCCGGATCTGGTATTCCTGCAAGAAGTGCAGGGGGAACACATGGGCCATGCGGCACGCCACGAAAACTGGCCGACCGCACCGCAATATGAATTTCTCGCCGATGAACTCTGGCAAGATTTTGCCTACGGTAAAAATGCCGTTTATCCGGAAGGGCACCACGGCAATGCGGTGCTCTCGCGCTACCCCATCGTGGCCTGGGAAAACCTGAATATTTCCGCGCATACACTGGAGAGCCGCGGTCTTTTGCACTGCGAAGTCGCCATCCCCGGCTGGCAAGAAAATCTGCATTGCGTCAATGTACATCTCGGCCTGGGTGGCCGTGGTCGCATGAAGCAATTGCAAGCCATTCGTGACCGCATTCAAAAAGTCGTTCCTGCGCATGCGCCGTTGATCATCGCTGGGGATTTCAACGATTGGCGTATTCAAGCCGGTGATTTTCTGGCGCGCTCGCTGCACGTGCACGAAGTGTTCGAGCAATTGCATGGCGCCTCGGCCAAGAGCTATCCATCCGCGCTACCCATACTGCGGCTGGATCGTATTTATTATCGCGGCCTAAAGGTCAAAACGGCGCAAGTCCATCATGGTCGCCCTTGGTCACGCATTTCCGACCACGCGGCGCTATCGGCCACCATGTCCCGCGCGTGAATGCCGCAGGCCCTATACTTAATACACTATGATTAAGTATCTCGGTGGCAATCAACTCACTCTACTGCAAAGCGGTGCCGAATATTTTCCCGCGTTGGAAGCCGCTATCGATCAAGCGCAACACCACGTCTATTTAGAAAGTTATATTTTTGCGCATGATGCGGCAGGTCAACGCATCGGCGCAGCGTTAGTGCGCGCAGCGCAACGCGGTGTAGCATGCCATTTAGTCATCGATGGTTATGGCGCACAAGACTACCCGGCGATTGCACTAGAGGCATTACGCAAAGCGGGCGTGTCAGCACTGGTTTATCGCCCGCACATCTCCCCCTGGCGCTTTCCGCGCCAACATCTGCGCCGAATGCACCGCAAACTCGCGGTCATTGATCATCTTAATGCCTTTGTGGGCGGCATCAATATCATCGCCGACCATCCCGATATCCCACCGCAGTTCGATTATGCCGTGCGTGTCGAGGGGCCTTTGGTGAGAATTATTCTGCATGAAATGCAAAATCTGCACGCCCGCTTGTCATGGGCACAACTGCGACGACCGCGTGAAATAAAAACCAAACCAATACCCGATCCAACACAAGCCGGCACCATGCGCGCCGCCTTTGTGCTGCGCTCTAGTTTGCGGCATCGCCGAGATATCGAACGCGCTTACTTGCGCGCTATTGGAAAAGCGCGCAAAGAAATCATTTTGGCCAATCCTTATTTTTTGCCAGGACGCCGTTTTCGCAAAGCGTTGCTGCATGCGGCTTCGCGCGGGGTTACAGTAAAGCTGTTGTTACAAGGTCGCGTTGAATTTCGTTTAGTGCAATACGCCAGCCGGGCACTCTATAAACAACTCCTCTCCGCAGGCATTGAAATCTACGAATATCAGCCCAGTATTCTGCATGCCAAGGTCGCAGTCATCGATGGCTGCTGGGCGACAGTCGGATCATCCAACATCGACCCCACCAGTTTATTTCTATCGCGCGAAGGCAATATTGTTGCGTTTGATCAACGCTTCGCTACCGCGCTCCATGCCAGCTTGAATACGGCCATCAGCAACGATGCACGACA
The DNA here is from genome assembly GCA_024641855.1 of Betaproteobacteria bacterium. Taxonomy (GTDB): domain Bacteria; phylum Pseudomonadota; class Gammaproteobacteria; order Burkholderiales; family Thiobacteraceae; genus RBG-16-58-11. The sequence goes on from JAHECG010000008.1 coordinate 28,383, forward strand.
AATCACCTCCGATTACTTGCACAACGACTTATGGCTAAATCGTCTATTACAGTGGCTTTCCTATAGCGGGGTGCGTCGCTTGGCCGGTTGGGTTGGGTACGGACGTGAAATGGAGTAACGCTCAGAACTCTTCCCGCGCAGTCCTTAACACATCCTTAACATTTCATTAGCATAATGTCGGTTTTTTTTACACTTTAAAAATAATTACAATAGCATGTCATTGAAAAATCTAAATTTTTTAGGCTGATAGCATATCGGCACGATACTTGCATATAAAAAAACGATCCAACGTATAACAACCAAAGCACGGGAGAATGCGTTGATCAGAAACAATCCACTTTAAAGGGGAACACTTATTATGAAATTGCTAAAACTAAGTATCGCGTGCGCTTCGGTGCTCGCATCATCGCTGGCGACAGCTAGCGATGTGGATATCGGCGCACTGTATCGCGGCGCTTTCCGTATTGATCAAGCCAATGTATCGAGCATGTCACGTGACGAAGTCCGTCTAGCCGGTATGCGCATGTTCACCAATCCATTCTTAAAAGAAGAGGGTTACGGTGACGGTAACCACGCCCTGCCGAGCCGTACGCCTGGCAACCATGAAGGCGAGCGCGGCACCCTGCAGAACAACGGTACCTTCCAACGCATCAATGGCCTCGACGCACAGACCTGTTTGGAATGCCACAGCATCATCAGCCGTCGTAAAGTGCCGATGACCTTCGGTATCGGCGGTGTCGGTGGCGTAAACAATACCGTGCTCGGCGCAGGTGGCGCAACGTTTGTTGACCTCACCACTGCCGACAAAGAGCACAACATCGATGGCCGCGTCATCAACCCACCATTCATCTTTGGTGCCGGTGGTGTAGAGCAAGTCGCCAATGAAATGACCATTGAATTGAATGCCCTGCTGCATGCGACTGCGCCTGGCACCACCAAAGCGTTGTCGGCTAAAGGCATTACATTCGGTTCCGTAACCCGCAATGCAGACGGCAGCATTCAGACCGATGCCAACGGCAATGCAGTCGGCGTAGTCGGTGTGTTTGATCCGCGCCCAATCGTCAGCGGCGCAGCAAATACCGACTTCCTGACTGTCGCTCCATTTGGACGCAAAGGCAACCAGAAATCGACTCGCACGTTCGATATCGGCGCGTTGTCATTCCACTTCGGTATGCAAGTTGATCCAGGCGATCCAGACGGTGACGGCGTATCCAACGAAGTTACGCAAGGCGAGTTGTCTGTATTGAGCATCTTCGTCGGCACAGCGCAAGTTCCGTTCCAGACGGAAGTTAAAGGTGCCGCGGTACAAGGCTTCAAAGTCATGAACGAAGTGGGTTGCACTGCATGCCACGTTCCATCCATGGAAACCAAATCCAAGAATCACGGATTCCGTTTCCCAGAAGTGGGCAACGATCCGCTGGCGAACGTGTTCTACACAGTTGATTTGACCAAGTCGCCGATGAACTTCGAGAAAAACAAACAAGGTGGCGTTACTGTCCCATTGTTTGCTGACTTGAAGCGTCACTTCATGGGCCCATCGCTGGCAGAGTTCAATGGTGATGCGATGTTCACCACAATGCGTCTGTGGGGTGTTGCCGATACGGCACCTTACCTGCATGATGGTCGCGCGCTAACCATTCGTGACGCAATCCGTTTACATGGTGCAGATGCCACCAGTGAAGCCAACCCAGCCGTGTCCGCCTTCCTGGCACGTAGCGCTGCGGATCAGGATGCAGTACTGGCCTTCCTGGACACCCTGCGTTCACCCGATGGCACCTTCCCTGAGTTGCTCGGCGACTTAGCGAAGAAAGTGGCACATCAACAAGGCGTAGCTCACTAAAAGCACGTGATATGGCGGCGGGAGTTTTTCTCTCCCGACCGCCGTTAGTATTCAAATAGTCATTGCCTTGTCCATCGTGACGGACAAGTTAAAAAAGGCAGTTGGTAAATCACCAGACTGCCTTTTTCTTTTTTGTTGCCCGCATTGCTACGCGCGTGATTGCATTACTTCTACACTGTATTTTTAAGCGTTGTGTGGCTGGCGTGCCAAAATCATCACTGCCAGGAAATGAATTAAACCGATAATCAACCCCATCCACCCCGCCACCATCCACCAGGTATCCGGCCCAAACGTGCGCGCCAAACCATCGCGCAACAAATAACCCGCACCGAGTGAAATCCCTAACCACAACAATAGTGCCATGCTTGCACGTCTTATCGCCGAAGTCTTCATAACAGCTCTCCCCTTTCTTATTTTATATTCAATCATTTTATGGGCTGAACCCACATTTATCCAACCCAGCTACAACTGTTTCTGATATTCACTATAATTTTTTTGCAAACGCGCCGTCACCTGACGCCAAGGGTTGTACCAAGAAAGCTGGCTTTGCATCAGCGCAAGACACAATTGGCGCAGCCCTTCCACGTCACCCAAATGCACAAACTCCGGCGCCGGCCCGAGATGCCCACGACAATCCGGCCCGCCTTCCAGCCCCTGGTTGTGATAATTACCCAGCGGAACTGCCAGCGCAATGGTGGGAAATCCATAGGCCGTAGCCGCAGATCCCTCACAACTGCCGCCATCCATAATGCGACGTTGGTGTTGCTTTGGCAGCACCTGCTCAGCCAGCTCTGTCAGCACTTGCGAATAATCGGCATGGAATGGCGTACGACGATCACCCAAGCGCACGATCGGCCCTTTGCCGACAACCGCACCGGGCAAAGTGCGCGAAGCTTCCAAACTCACGCAAATAACCGCTCTTGACGCTGCTTGTAACCAACCCAGTTCAAAATGGCCCACTGCGCCAACCAAACCCACTTCTTCCGCTCGCGTCAGTAAGCCAATAAATGGTGGGCGATTTTTCTGGCTGCATTTAGCGAAGACTTCCAATGCCGTAGCGACAATGCAAAACACGCCAACCAAATCGTCTGCAGCTTTGGTATACAGTTTCGCGCCGCTCTTCCAAACTGGTTTACGAAATTGAAAGCCGCCGAACAAACTCTTTGCTCCAGGCCGCAATACAGCGACCTGCGACATTTTTACCTGCACCTCAGCGGTACCAATGGCGTAACCCTTGGGATGCAAGGTCACTTTGCGCAGCACCCCCTCACCCGCCCAACCCTCAGCCGTAGACAACCAGACCCGACTACCGCTCAGCAACTTGGTGGGAGAACCGCCATGCCAACGAACACGCAACACATTAGGCGCCAGCCAACGCACACCATGAAAACCCGGATGATTCATATGCGCAATGAAAACGCGCACGGGTTCGGGACTCGGTGCATGCAACAACCGTTGAAAATCGGTTTTCGATGTAGCGCCGACCACAATATTGCCAATGGGGTCGATAAAATACGGGATGGCATTCTGATCCAACAATGCCGTCACCCACTGAATCACGTGGTGTTCGCGAAACGGCGCCGTCGGTTGAGTCAGCAGTGACGTCAATAACGATTGGTGTTCCGAACGCATGACAACTTTCTGGTGTTTGGTCAGACTGTCAAACTTAACACAGTGGCAGTGCGTGCGACATCGGCAATGAAATTATGTCGCTACGCCTACGCTTTCACAGCGGTGAATATAATCTGATCGATCCCTTGATAGGAATTAATTCGATCCACCAGACGAACAATGCGCTGCTCCACCCCTACTACCATCGAATAAACACGATGTAGCTGATAACTGTCGGCTGCCAACAAAAGCGAATCTTCGTTCTGGTACGGCGATTCTTTACGCATCAAGATGGCGGGCGTGTGATGGTAGGTCTGCGTATCGGCAGCGGTTTCCCACACGCTCATTTCGCTATCGGCTGGACGCAGCATAGCTGCCTGTGGCAAAAGCGATAAAATTTGAATACCGACCTGCGCATTTTCAATTGACTCGCTCGCAATACGGCGAATGACGCCAATCTGCCAAGGTTCGCCATCGGGCTGTATACCGATGATGGTTTGGCTGCGCACCCAATCTTCTTTCAAACCGGAAATGGATACGCCATAACCCATGCGACTGATATTCTCGACCACCCAACTTTCGGTCTCGTCGCCATTTCCCTCAAGGATCAGCGTCGTGGACGGGATCAGCGCCTGCAAAGATTGTACGTGTTGCATTTTTTCTCGCGTTTTGTCGGTAACAAAACCGTAGATTTTCATGTCCACCTGTTCTTGGTAAACGAGGTTGTCGCTTTGTGTGCTGAGGGCATTGCTAGCGGGCGGTGGCGTCACAACAGCGTTACCCAGTGCATCGCACAAGAAATTGAAGCTGTGCACCACGCTAATTTGATAGAACACTTGCTTACGTTCCGCATGGCGTTTGTCGAAGTGCGCATGCGCATGCAGCGCGTCCATCTTGCACCAGCTTTGGGATAAATGCGCGACAACTTCCAGCAAATCTTCGCGTTTATAATTGGAAAAATCAATCACGTCGAGCGTGTTGGGAACCCCGCCTTGCTCAAGCTGTTTTAAGCCGACGACCAACGCCCGCACTGCCTCGCCGGAGCCAAAACAACGCGACATAAAATGGTGCTCAGAAACTTTCGTCAGTCGAATGGGCGTTTTCGCCTTGGAAAAATCGACATGAAAAACTGTACTACCGTTAGGGATCTGTTCCCAGCAAAACGTTGGCGCCATATTTTGCGTAAGCACATGCGCCAAATCAATTTGCGTCTTGGTCAAATGTTCCGGTGCGGAAACCGACATCATCAATAACTTCAACATTTCCTGTGCCGCGGTCGTTTGAATATTCGCTGCACTATTCAGCGTGACAGGAAGGTGCAGTAGCCCATGCTCCTCCGCAAACTGAATCACCGAAAATATCCGCTCCCACAGTGCAGGAGAAATCGAGCGGTAACGCAAATGCAACCAATGCGCCTGAAGATCCAGGCGACGCAAAACACGCATGGTAATAATCGCTAAATCCTGATCGTTGCGCTCACTCTTTTGCGGCAAATTCTCGATGCAGCGTAAATGCGCGTTGATGGTTGCTTCGAGAAATTCATACCCCGCATTCCAAATGCGCTCTTCGGTCGCTTTGTGCATGCGCGAGGTATCCGCATATTGGCGGCGCAAAGCGCGCTCATACTTCTGTGCGGATTGGTCGATACGCGCCAAACGCTTGACGCGCTCTTTTAAACTAATCCCTTCTACGGTAGATAAAGCCAAGAGCCAATGTGTGAGTTCTTCCAGCGCCATTGCCGGATTATCGGCAGGCAATTCCTCAAGAATTTGCGTCATGCCCGACTCATGCGCCAGGGGATGGTCGTTCTTTTTATATAAATTACTAAGGAATTCAAGCATATCTTACTCTTCACGCATCTTTATCGATCCCAAGTGCGAAGTGTCTTGGCGATCTTACTGAAACTAATAGGCAAGATATGTGCCCAGCAAAACGGTGAGCATTGCTCCGTTTAGACCGGTGTTGAGTACAGATAAAAGGCTGGATTTATCGCGGATTAACGCTTCTTACTTCCACCGAGAATGGAGCCCAATACGCCGCGAATAATTTGCCGCCCGACTTCACTGCCGATGGCGCGTGCAGCACTCTTAGCGACCGCTTCACCCACGCTTTGGCGCTTGCTGTTACCGCCGCCAAAAATGCCGCCGAGAATATCGCCCCAACCACCGCTGCTTTCTGCCGCAGGCGCTGGCTTGGCTTCGGCTTCAGTGCGTTGCGCAGCACGCGCTTTGAGAACTTCATAAGCTGACTCGCGATCCACTGTTTTTTCATACACACCAGCCACTAGCGAGCCTTGAATAATTTGCTGGCGCGCCGCCGCATCAATCGGCCCAATTTGGCCTTGTGGCGGTATGACCAAGGCGCGCTCAGTGATGGTGGGACGGCCTTTTTCATCCAAGGTCGAGATCAGCGCTTCCCCCACCCCTAGTTCGGTAATCGCCTGTTCGGCGCTGAATTTAGGGTTCTCGCGCATCGTAGTCGCAGCCGCCTTGACCGCCTTTTGGTCGCGTGGCGTGAACGCACGCAGTGCATGTTGCACGCGGTTGCCGAGCTGGCCCAGTACGCGGTCGGGAATATCTAACGGATTTTGCGTGACGAAATACACGCCCACGCCTTTGGAACGTACCAAACGAACCACTTGCTCGATCTTCTCCAACAAGACATCCGGCGCATCGTTGAATAGCAGATGCGCTTCATCGAAAAAGAACACCAGCTTGGGTTTCTCTGGATCGCCTAACTCCGGCAGGCGCTCAAATAACTCCGACAGCAACCACAACAAGAAAGTGGAATACGCTTTAGGCGATTGCATCAATTTATCAGCCGCCAGGATATTCACTACCCCATGACCTTGCGCATCAGTTTGTATCAAGTCTTCCAAATTGAGCGCCGGCTCGCCGAAAAAGCGATCGCCATTTTGCGTTTCGATCTGCAACAAGCCGCGTTGAATCGCGCCAATCGAAGCGGCCGAAATATTGCCGTATTCGGTCGTGAATTGCTTGGCGTTTTCCCCGACGTTTTGCAGCATCGCGCGCAGGTCTTTCAAGTCCAGCAACAGCAAACCACTGTCGTCGGCAATTTTGAATACCAGGTTCAACACGCCTTCTTGGGTTTCGTTCAAATTGAGCATGCGCGCCATCAACAATGGGCCCATCTCCGACACCGTGCTGCGCACCGGATGCCCCATCTCGCCAAACACATCCCAAAACGTCACCGGACAAGCGGCGAAGGCATGGTCCTGTACGCCCATCTTGGCGAGACGCTCTTCAAGCTTAGGACTCATCTTGCCAGGCTGGCTAATACCGGAGAGGTCGCCCTTCACATCCGACATGAACACCGGAACACCTTGGCGGCTGAAATTCTCTGCCAATACCTGCAAGGTGACTGTTTTACCCGTACCCGTAGCGCCGGTAATCACGCCATGGCGGTTAGCCATCTTGGGTAACAAATAAACATCCACGTCGGATTTGGCAATGAGCATCGGTTCGGTCACGGTTTATTCCTCTAATTATTCTAAAAAAATCATTTAACCACGGAGATCACAGAGTACACGGAGGAAAATCAAAAACTTGATCTTTGCGTTTCATCAAACAAATGGCGAACTAACGGCAGTCAGTTCGCTAGCCTTTTCTCCGCGTACTCCGTGATCTCTGTGGTGATAAAGACGCTTTTCAGCATTAATCGCAGTTTATTAAACACTGGCCAAATGGTACCATTTGCTAGTTTTTTTACGGAAGTTTTAACCATGGCCGGCCATTCCAAATGGGCAAATATTCAGCACCGCAAAGGGCGTCAAGACGCTAAGCGCGGCAAAATCTTCACCCGACTCATCAAAGAAATTACCGTTGCCGCCCGCATGGGTGGCGGCATCCTCGGCGATAACCCGCGTTTGCGGCTCGCCGTTGAAAAGGCCAAGGCTGAAAACATGCCGGGCGATAACATCGAACGCGCTATCAAGCGCGGCACCGGCGAGCTGGAAGGCGTAACCTACGAAGAGGCGCGCTACGAAGGTTACGGCCTCGGTGGCGCAACCGTCATGGTGGATTGCTTGACCGACAATAAAGTCCGTACCGTCGCCGATGTGCGCCATGCCTTCGCTAAATATGGCGGCAATATGGGCACGGATGGCACCGTTGCCTATCTATTCAAGCATTGCGGCCAACTGCTGTACGCGCCAGGCACTTCGGAAGACAAAGTCATGGAAGCAGCCATCGAAGCCGGTGCAGAAGATGTCGTGACCAATGAGGACGGCAGTATCGAAGTGATTACCGCGCCCTATGATTTTGGCGCCGTGCAAACAGCGCTGGAAAAAGCCGGCCTCAAAGCGGAACTGGGCGAAGTCACCTACAAGCCATCCATGGAAACCGAGCTCACCGGCGACGATGCGGTCAAAATGCAAAAGTTGCTGGATGCTTTAGAAAATTTGGACGATGTGCAGAACGTTTACACCTCGGCGGTATTCGACGAATAAAGGCAATTATTGCCTCACTTAAAAGGATCTCTTCATTCGCATTCTCGGTATCGATCCTGGTTTACGCATTACCGGCTTTGGCATTCTGGACCAAAGTGGTAATCAGCTGGCGTATGTCACCAGCGGCTGCATTAAAACGCCGGATGCTGCTTTGCCAGAGCGCTTGAAAACCATCCTGAATAGCCTGACCGAAATCATTCAAGCGCACCAACCCGAGCAGGTTGCCGTTGAACAAGTGTTCGTCAACGTCAATCCGAAATCTACTTTGCTGCTTGGCCAAGCACGCGGCGCCGCGATTTGCGCTGCCGTCTCCGCCAACCTACCCGTGGCTGAATACACCGCATTGCAAGTCAAACAAGCGGTCGTGGGCAATGGCCACGCCGCTAAGGAGCAAGTGCAAGAAATGGTCAAACGCCTACTGAAACTCCCCGCCGCGCCCTCACCAGATGCTGCCGACGCACTCGCCTGCGCCATCTGCCATGCCCACGGCGGCATGGGTTTGGGTGCCATGCAAACCGCCGGCTTTCGCGTGCGCAATGGTCGCTTAGTGGGGCGCTCACTATGATCGGGCGCATCACCGGTACCTTAGTTGAGAAACATCCACCGCAAGTGCTGGTGGATGTCGGTGGCGTCGGCTATGAAGTCGATGTACCGATGAGCACGTTCTACAATTTGCCCGCCATTGGCGAACGCATTTCGCTGTATACCCATCTCGCCATTCGCGAAGATGCACATTTGCTGTATGGCTTCGGCACGGATAGCGAACGCCAAGCATTTCGCCAACTGTTGAAAGTCAGTGGCATCGGTGCGAAAACTGCACTCTCGGTGCTCTCCGGCATGAGTGTGACCGACCTGGCGAATGCCATCGCTGCGCAAGAAACTGGACGCATTACCAAAGTCCCGGGCATCGGCAAAAAAACTGCCGAGCGCTTGCTGCTGGAATTGCGCGATAAGTTTTCTGCCGCAACGGCAACCGTCACTGCTGGCGGCGTACAGCCTTCGGGTGAATCGGACATCCTGAATGCGCTGAATGCGCTTGGGTATAATGACAAGGAAGCCGCTTGGGCTGTGAAACAATTGCCGACGGATTTATCTGTATCCGACGGCATCCGCCAAGCATTGAAACTTTTATCTAAAGGATAGGCGTCAGGCTTCGGGCGTCAGGAAAAACATATGACCAGAGTTGTTCAATACTTCGATTTGGGCGTCTGGCAAAAGGCCATGAACTTAGTTGAGGATATTTATCGTTTGACGCGGCCCTTTCCCAAAGAAGAACAGTTCGGTCTGGTTTCGCTAATGCGCCGCGCCGCTGTTTCCATCCCATCGAATATCGCTGAAGACTATGGTCGCAAGGCCACCAAGGCTTATATCAACTATCTCTCGATTTCGTATGGCTCGCTTCTGGAATTAGAAACACAAATTCAGATCAGCCACCGCTTACAGCTCTGGAACCAACCCACCATGGATAAACTACTCGTACAAACCAATGAAATAGGCCGTATGTTAAACGGCTTACAACAATCCCTAACGCGGCGATCTGTCGCCTGACCCCTGACGCCTGACGCCTAACTCAAATGATTGAAACCGACCGCCTGATCGCTGCCGTTCCCGAATCCAAGCAAGAAGAGGTGTTGGAGCGTGCACTGCGCCCGAAATTGCTCGACGAATATGTGGGCCAGCACAAAGCGCGCGGGCAACTGCAAATCTTTATCGAAGCTGCGCGCAATCGCAAGGAAGCGCTCGACCATGTATTGCTGTTTGGTCCACCCGGTTTAGGCAAGACGACATTGGCGCACATCATCTCGCGTGAGATGGGTGTAAACCTGCGTCAAACTTCCGGCCCAGTATTGGAGCGTGCGGGTGATTTAGCGGCGTTGCTGACCAATCTGGAACCCAACGATGTGTTGTTCATCGACGAAATTCACCGCCTGTCACCGGTTGTCGAAGAAATCCTCTACCCGGCGCTCGAGGATTATCAGATCGACATCATGATCGGTGAAGGCCCAGCCGCACGCTCGGTCAAACTCGACTTGCCGCCCTTCACGCTGGTCGGTGCGACAACGCGTGCCGGCATGCTCACCAATCCTTTGCGCGATCGTTTCGGCATTGTGGCGCGCTTAGAATTTTATTCGGCGGATGAGTTGCAGCAAATCGTGTCGCGCTCCTCTGGCTTGTTGAACGTACAGATTACGGATGAAGGCGCCTTCGAAATCGCCCGCCGCTCGCGCGGCACCCCACGCATCGCCAACCGTTTGTTGCGCCGCGTACGCGATTTCGCCGAAGTCAAAGCCAGCGGCCATGTCACACCCGAAGTCGCCGATGCAGCGCTGGTGATGCTGGATGTCGATCATGCCGGCCTCGATATGATGGATCGAAAATTGATCGAAGCGGTATTGCATAAATTCGGCGGTGGCCCAGTCGGCTTGGACAATATCGCCGCCGCCATCGGTGAAGAGCGCGACACCATCGAAGACGTGCTGGAACCGTTTCTGATTCAACAAGGCTATTTGATGCGCACACCACGCGGCCGCATCGCCACCCCAATGGCTTATGAGCACTTCGGTCTCAATGCACCAGCAACCGGCGGTACCCGTGAACTATGGGACGGCAAAGCATGAGCCTGGCACCCACCGCAACCGACGCTGACCCGTTTTCTTTTCCGGTTCGCGTTTATTATGAAGATACGGACAGCGGTGGCGTCGTGTATTACGCTAACTATCTGAAATTTTTAGAACGCGCCCGTACGGAATGGCTACGCGCTGCCGGTTTCGAGCAACCGGAACTAATGCGTGACCATAATGTCATCTTTGTGGTGCGTTCGGTGGCGATAGAATACTTACAACCAGCGCGTTTCAACGATGAACTGAACGTGACGGTACATTTAGAAAAGCTCGGGAGTTGTACCATTGATGTGTTTCAAACCGTCGCGCGTGACAAACCCTTAGTCGAAGCCCGCGTACAAATCGTTTGCGTGGATAACCAATCAGGATTTAAACCCGTACGCATCCCGTCTTTTATAAGACAACAACTCGAAAGCCACTCAAGCTCATGAAAATCGAAACGACCCCGGATTTTTCTTTTCTGACGATGGTGAGCGGTGCCAGCCTGATTGTGCAATTGGTCATGCTGCTGCTGTTGCTGGCCTCATTCATGTCGTGGTGGTTTATTTTTCAGAAACTGTTCGCCCTGCGCACCGCCATTAAACAAGCCGATGCCTTTGAAACCGAATTTTGGAGCGGCGTCGATCTCAATCAATTGTTCCAGCGCCTGACTTCCGGCCGCGTGATTGCATGCGGCATGGAAAAAATCTTTGAAGCGGGATTTCGCGAATACACCAAACTCAAGCGGCAACCCGGCCTGGATATCAGCAGCGTGATGGACGGCACGCGCCGCGCGATGCGCGCCGCTTATCAACGCGAAACCGACAACCTCGAGCGCAAATTAGCCTTCCTCGCGACCGTCGGCTCGGTCAGCCCCTATGTCGGCTTGTTCGGCACGGTGTGGGGCATCATGAATTCATTTCGCGGTCTAGCGAATGTCGGGCAAGCCACCTTGGCTCACGTCGCACCGGGCATTGCCGAGGCATTGATTGCCACCGCCATGGGCTTATTCGCGGCGATTCCGGCGGTGATCGCCTACAACCGCTTCACCCATGATGTCGATCGATTGGCCACGCGCTACGAAAGCTTTATGGAAGAGTTTTCGAATATTTTGCAACGCCAAGGACACTAAGCCACATGCCGCGTCAACGTCGCCTGATGAACCAAATCAACGTCGTGCCGTTTATCGACGTCATGTTGGTATTACTCATCGTTTTCATGGTGGCCGCTCCCCTGATCAATCCGGGGCAAATTGAACTACCCACCGTCGGTCAGCAATTAAAACAACCCATCGCGCCCTTGGAAGTGATTCTGCATGCCGACAAAAAATTGTTTTTGCGTGACCGCGAACGCTCCTCCTCCGAAATCCCCTTGGATCGCGCGGCCTTAGTACAAGCGATTAAAGAAAAACAAGCGCGCAATCCGGAACAGGCGGTGGTGATTGCGGCTGACAAGAGCGTGCGCTACGAAGAAGTCCTGAAAGTCATGGATATTTTGAGCCAGAACCAAGTGAAGAAGGTAGGCTTGCTGGCCAAGCCGAATGCGAATTGATCGCGCAAGCCCAACCACAGCACCAACTCTCGGCCGGTGTGCTCGCGCTGTTGGTGCATATCGGATTTTTTGCTTTTCTGATTTTTAGCGTGAATTGGCGCACCGTTGAACCGCCCGGTATGGTGGTAGATTTATGGGCCGACATTCCGACACAAGCGCCGCAGAAAATAGCGCCGCCACCTAAGATTGAGCCCACACCCAAACCGGAACCGATGCCGGTAAAAAAAATTGAACCCAAACCCGTGCCACCGACTCCAATTTCCAAAGCCGATATCGCACTGAAAGATAAGAAGCCTAAAGCCGAGAAGCCAAAACCCAAGCCGGAACCGATAAAACCGACCAAACAAGAACAATTGAAGCAAAAAGAATTGTTACAACAAGAAGAAATTGCCCGCCAACAGCAAGCGCAAACAGCCTTGGCGCAAATTGCGCTGGCCAAGCAAAACGCAGCGCAAAAATCCGTTGTCAATGAATACTCGGATCGGATTCGGGGTAAAATTCGTCAACGGCTCAATCGCACGGTCTGTGGCGATGGCAATCCGCTGTTGAAATTCGATATCGCCGTATTGCCGACGGGCCAAATTCTCGGTAACCCCGTGTTGCGTAAGAGCAGTGGCATTCCAGCTTGCGATAAAGCCGTTGAAACCGCAATTTTGCAATCAGACCCGCTACCCGTTCCAACGCAACCGGAAATTTTTGCGCATTTCCGTGATTTGCATCTGGAGTTCAAACCGAATGAATAAATCAATGACATCCTTACGAATAACCGTTATTGGAACAGTCCTCACACTGCTATTGAGCGTTATAACATTCAATGCACGTGCTGCCCTCACGATTGAAATTACTGGCGGTTCCAGCTTGCAAATTCCGGTTGCGATCGCGCCTTTTGCCGGCGAAGAGGCTTACCCAGACACACTCAGCAAAATTGTCATGGACGACCTTGCACGCAGCGGCATTTTTAAATTAATTGACACCAGCGGTATGATCGCCCCACGCCTCCCCGCCGATGTCCGTGTCAGCGAGTGGCGCGCGAAGGGTGCAACCGCATTGGCCATGGCGAATGTCATACCGCAAGTCGGGGGACGGATCGACGTGCAATTTCGCCTGATCGATACCGTGCGCCAAGATGTCGCACAAGTGGTGCAACTGGCCGGTTACAGCTTGCCAACCACTAATGCGCAATTGCGTCTGACAGCACATCAAATTGCCGATATCATTTTCGAGAAACTGACCGGCACCCCCGGTGCTTTCGCCACACGTATCGCTTACATCACCAAGCATGGCAACTCGCATGAACTGCAGGTTGCCGACTCTGATGGTTACAATGCGCAAACCGTTTTCACCTCACGTGAGCCAATCATCTCACCCACTTGGTCACCGGATGGTACGAAACTGGCCTATGTTGCTTTCGATCAAAAAAAACCTATCGTCTACGTGCAAACCTTAGCGACAGGAAAACGCCAAGCTGTCGCGAATTTTAAAGGCAACAATAGTGCGCCAGCTTGGTCACCCGATGGCCGTCAATTAGCGGTCGTACTCTCACGTGATGGTTTTGCGCAAATCTACAGCATCAATGCCGATGGTTCCGGCCTCAAGCGTCTCACGCACACCGCAAACATCGATACCGAACCCAATTGGTCCCCAGACGGAAAATATTTATTATTCACTTCCGATCGTGGTGGCAGCCCACAAATCTACCGGATGCCATCTTATGGCGGCGAACCGGTTCGCCTCACCTTCGAAGGCAGTTATAATGTAACGCCACGCTTCAGCCCAGATGGTAAAAGCTTTGCCTTTATTCAGCGCGAAGGTGGCAAGTTCCGTGTTGCGGTGCAGGATATCGTCTCTGGCCAGGTGCAAATACTCACCGATAATGGGCTGGACGAATCACCATCTTGGGCGCCGAACGGCAAAATGATTTTGTATGCAACAGAAAGGCTCGGCCGCGGAGTGCTGGCAGCTGTTTCCAGCGATGGCCGCGTCAAGCAAAAACTATCTGCTCAAGCGAGCGATGTTCGCGAACCATCTTGGGGCCCTGTACTAAGAGCAAAGCCCTGATTTTTCTCATCGGTTAAAACCGAAACTTTGAAAGGAGTTACCACATGAAACGTCTCCCACTTTATCTTCTCCTGACCGCCTTACTCAGTGCCTGTGCCAGCGATCCCGGCACTACCCAAGCCGGTGCAAAAGTCGAAGACCGCACCGCACAAAAACCGGTTGCCCCCACCGAAGACACCAAACCCCTGATTCCGCCGCAGACGGCTGTTAACCCGCTGAAAGATCCAAACAACATCTTATCTCATCGCAGTGTGTTTTATGATTTGGATAGCTTCGACGTAAAACCTGAATACAAAGCGTTAGTAGAAGCGCATGGCAATTACCTAGCAACCAACCCCAATGCAAAAGTCTTCTTGCAAGGCAATGCCGATGAGCGTGGCAGCCGTGAATACAATCTGGCTTTAGGTCAAAAGCGCGCCGACGGCGTACGCAAGATCCTTTCTTTGTTGGGTGCAAAAGATGCGCAAGTGGAAGCCGTCAGCTTGGGTGAAGAAAAGCCCCGTGCCGAATGCCACGAGGAATCTTGCTGGTCGCAGAATCGCCGCACTGACTTCCTGTATCAGGGCGAATGATAATGAACCGCACGTGGCTCGTTGTGCTCTTGCTCGCCGTGAGCCCACTGGCCACGGCGGGTTTATTTACCGATGACGAAGCGCAAAGCAAAATTACTGCATTGCAACAGCAAAACCAGCAATTGCAACAAAAGCTGACGCAACAAGAAGAGCACCTGACCAAACTAGATGCGACGCTGCGTTCTCAAGGCTTAGTGGATCTGTTCCAAAGCGTGGAAGCTTTAAAAGCTGAAATCGCTAAGTTGCGCGGTCAAATCGAAGTCAACACCAACCAACTCGAAACCACGCAAAAGCGTCAAAAAGATTTGTATGTGGATCTCGACAATCGCTTGCGCAAACTGGAACGCGTCGATGTGCCAGTCGCTGCGGTACCGTCGACTGCACCTGCGACGACCGCTCCCC
This sequence comes from Betaproteobacteria bacterium, assembly GCA_024641855.1. Lineage (GTDB taxonomy): Bacteria > Pseudomonadota > Gammaproteobacteria > Burkholderiales > Thiobacteraceae > RBG-16-58-11. Next base: position 43,485 of record JAHECG010000008.1, read on the forward strand.
CGCCCAGCACCATAACCGCGCCCGTTGCCGGCAATCCAAGCATTAGCGTTCCCAGTGATCCTGCTGCTGAGAATCGTGCTTATGAAACCGCTTTCAATTTGTTCAAAATCGGTAACTATCAAGCGGCGATTGCCGGTTTCCTGAATTTTCAGAAAGCCTATCCCACCAGTCCGTTGGCTGCGAATGCGCAGTATTGGATCGGCAACTCTTATTCGGCGCTCAAGGACTATAAGACCGCCATCGCGCAACAGCAAAAGTTGGTCAGCACTTACGCGAACAGTCCGAAGGTTCCAGACGCTCTATTGAATATGGCCAGCAGCCAATTGGAATTGGGCGAAAAAGAAGCCGCGAAAAAAACCTTGGCCGACATTATCGCCAAACATCCTTTGAGTCCCGCCGCAGAAAGTGCCAAGAAGCGTTTAGCCAATCTAAACTAAGGCTATGAGCACCGCGTACCTGACCCATCTTGATTGCCTACAGCATGACATGGGAACAGGTCACCCGGAGCAACCAGACCGCTTAAAGGCAATCCAGCAGACGTTGCAGACGACCGGCTTGTGGCAACAACTGTTACAAATCACACCACCCCAAGCCAGCGACGCGCAATTAGCGCGCGTGCACAGCAAAGCTTACATCGCCCAGATTCAGCACACAGCGCCAGCCCAGGGATTGGCTTACCTGGATGCCGATACCGCAATGAATCCATACTCCTTGTCCGCCGCCTTGTTTGCCGCAGGCGCCGTGGTACAGGCCGTGGATTGTGTGATACAAAAAACTGCCGACAATGCTTTTTGCGCTATTCGTCCACCCGGACATCACGCGCTGCCAGACCGCGCCATGGGGTTTTGTATTTTCAATAATGTTGCCGTGGGTGCAGCACACGCGCTTATGGAGCATGGTTTGAAGCGCATCGCCATCGTCGACTTCGACGTACATCACGGCAACGGCACCGAGGCCATCTTTCACAATGATCCAAGGGTGATGCTGTGTTCCAGTTTCCGCCATCCCTACTATCCTTACAGTGGCGCCGATTCAGCCAATCCGCACATCATCCCCATGCCTTTGCCAGCAGGCTCCGGCTCAGATGCTTGCCGCCAAGTTTGGCGCGACATCGGGCTGCCGGCATTGGAACGCTTTCAACCCGAAATGATATTGATCTCCGCTGGATTCGATGCGCATCACGACGATCCCTTGGGTGGATTAAACTGGAAGACAGAAGACTATGCTTGGCTGACGCAAGAAGTGCTGCAAATTGCATACAATCATGCGCAAGGGCGACTCGTTTCAACCTTGGAAGGTGGTTATGACTTGGATGCGCTCGGGGCAAGTGCGGCAGCACATATTCAAGCGCTGCTGACCGCTCAGCACTAAGCTAAGACTTACAGTAGAACCAAACTGTCGCGATGCATCAGTTCCGGTTCATCGACATATCCCAACAAAGCTTCAATTTCAGCAGAAGGTTTGCGCATGATTTTTCGAGTTTCTTGCGCACTGTAGTTGACGAGGCCGCGCGCAATTTCTTTGCCGCTCTCATCCACGCACGTCACCACTTCCCCGCGATCGAATTCACCGGAGACGTCTTTAACCCCAATCGGTAACAGGCTTTTACCATCCGACAGCAAAGCTTTGATCGCGCCCGCGTCGAGCACCAGCTTGCCACGCACTTGCAAATGATCAGCCAGCCACTTTTTGCGCGCAGCGATTTTATTCGTTTCATCCGCGAGCAATTGCGTGCCGATCAATTCACCTTGCGCCAAGCGCACCAAGACATCTGGCTCGCGTCCCCAAGCAATCAAAGTATGCGCGCCACTGCGTCCGGCACGTTTGGCGGCCAGAATTTTGGTCAGCATTCCACCGCGACCGATGGAACTGCCAGCGCCGCCGGCCATTTTTTCCAGCGCCAGATCGCCTGCGCGCGCTTCTTGGATCAGCGTCGCATTCGCATCCTTGCGTGGATCGGCGGAATACAAGCCTTTTTGATCGGTCATGATCACCAATGCATCGGCTTCAATCAAGTTCGTCACCAACGCGGCTAAGGTATCGTTGTCGCCGAATTTAATTTCGTCGGTCACTACCGTATCGTTCTCGTTAATAATTGGAATCACATTCAGCGCCAGCAAGGTACGCAGCGTGGAACGTGCATTCAAATAGCGTTTGCGATCGGCGAGATCTTCGTGGGTCAGCAGAATCTGTGCGGTATGCAAATCGTGTTTGCGAAAGCAGGTTTCGTACACTTGCACCAAGCCCATTTGCCCGACTGCGGCGGCAGCCTGCAATTCATGCAGCGCATGGGGGCGCTTTTTCCAACCGAGTCGTTGCAAGCCCTCGGCAATTGCACCACTGGAAACCAACACCACTTGCTTGCCCATGGCTTTGAGGCGAGCGATTTGATCGGCCCAATGCGCAATCGCAATGGTGTCGAGCCCTTGGCCTTCGTTGGTCACCAAACTGCTACCAACTTTGACTACCAGGCACTTCGATTTGCTGAGAATTGATTGCATGCTATGTTGCGCCGCACCGAAAAATGACGGGGTATTTTAAAGCTTATTTTCCACTTCGTCCTGGTCGTCTGGTTGTGCAGCTGCACGGGCTTGGTCGAGATGATTCATGATGGCGTGGACCAACGCTGGGCAGCCTTCGCCATTAATGGCGGAAATGGTGAAATATAGGCCTTTCCATTTATAGCGCTTAAGGAATTCTTTGACGCGTTTTTCGCGTTCGTCTTCCGGCACCATATCCAGTTTGTTCAACACCACCCAACGTGGTTTATCAAACAAGGACTGATCGTATTTTTTCAGCTCTTGCACAATCGCTTTGGCTTCGTGCACGGGATCGACGTTCTCATCGAACGGCGCTAAATCAATGATGTGCAGCAATAAGTGCGTACGCTGCAAATGGCGTAAAAATTGATGCCCCAAGCCCGCGCCTTCGGCCGCACCCTCGATCAAGCCGGGAATATCGGCGATGACAAAACTGCGATTGTTGTCGACGCGCACCACCCCCAGATTCGGGTGCAGGGTCGTAAAGGGATAATCGGCGACTTTGGGTTTGGCCGCCGACACTGAGCGGATGAAAGTCGATTTCCCTGCATTGGGCATGCCCAGCAGGCCGACATCCGCCAACACTTTTAATTCCAGCCGTATCGCGCGCTCTTCTACCAGTTCACCACGCGTAAATTGGCGCGGTGCACGGTTGGTACTGGATTTAAAATGCAAGTTGCCGATGCCGTTTGCGCCGCCTTTCATAATCATGATGCACAAACCGTCTTGCGCTAAATCGGCGATGACTTCTCCGGTTTCCGCATCGCTGATCACGGTGCCGACCGGCATGCGCAAGGTTAAATCTTCACCAGCTGCACCATATTGATCCGAGCCGCGACCATTTTCGCCACTCTTAGCGCGATGGGTACGTTGAAAACGGAAATCGATCAAGGTATTGATATTGCGATCGGCCACAGCAAATATGCTACCGCCGCGCCCGCCATCGCCACCATCCGGACCGCCTTTGGGAATGAATTTCTCGCGACGGAACGAGGCGCAGCCATCCCCGCCCTTACCGGCTTGGATCTTAATCAGCGCTTCGTCGATAAATTTCATTTGGAAATCTCATCCTGGCTATACAAACAAAAAGGCCCTATCTCGCGATAGGGCCTCGGTTCGCGGTGCGTGCCGAATTAAGCCGATACCGGCTCAATAATAACCATATGGCGCTGCATCGGGCCTTTGGTCTTGAAGCAAACTTTGCCTTCAATTTTAGCGAACAAGGTGTGATCCTTGCCCATGCCAACATTGTCACCCGCGTGGAACTGGGTTCCGCGCTGACGAATGATAATTTCACCTGGGCCCACCAACTGGCCGCCATAACGCTTCACACCTAAACGCTTGGAATGTGAGTCGCGGCCGTTACGGGAACTACCACCTGCTTTTTTATGTGCCATGAATAATCTCCTTTACTTGCCGATGCTCTGAATTTCGAGCTCGGTGTAGTTTTGGCGATGTCCCTGATGCTTTTGGTAGTGCTTACGGCGACGCATTTTAAAAATGGTCACTTTCTTGCCACGACCTTGGGACAAAACTTTGGCGGTTACGCTGGCGCCGGACACCAAAGGTGCACCGACCGTCACGTTGTCGCCATCGGCGAGCATCAAGACTTGATCCAGAACGATTTCGCTGCCAATGTCTGCCGGTATCTGTTCTACTTTAAATTTTAGGCCGGGGGTCACGCGATATTGCTTGCCACCAGTTTTTACGACCGCATACATATTAGCGCTCCGTTAATTCAATTCGGAAAACCCAGCATTGTATTGGAAAACCCGACTTTGGTCAAAACATTACGCAACCCCCTTATTTCCTGTCAAAACCCGGCTTTTCTTCTTGACCGCAGGGACGCGCCTTTCTACCATTGCGGTTTTGCTTTTTCCGGCCAAAATTCGTGAATATTGAAGAAATTCGTAGTGTTATCGAACCCGACATGCAACGCGTGGATGCCGTTATCCGGGAACGTCTGTATTCCGATGTAGTCCTGATCCGCCAGGTTTCGGAATACATCATCGGTAGCGGCGGCAAGCGCCTGCGCCCGGCTTTGGTGCTGCTCTCCGCCGGCGTGTTCGACTACCAAGGGGCGCATCATCACGAATTAGCCGCCGTGGTCGAGTTCATTCATACCGCTACCCTGCTGCACGACGATGTGGTGGATGAGTCCAATTTGCGCCGTGGGCGCGAAACCGCCAACGCCTTGTTCGGCAACGCCGCCAGCGTGCTAGTGGGCGATTTCCTGTATTCGCGGGCGTTCCAGATGATGGTCGGCGTCAACGATATGCGCGTGATGCAAGTACTGGCCGACGCCACCAACACCATCGCCGAAGGTGAAGTGCTGCAACTATTGAATTGCAACGATCCCGACATCGACGAAGAGCGCTACCTGCAAGTGATCCGCTTCAAAACCGCAAAATTGTTTGAAGCCGCCACTCGCCTCGGCGCCATCATCAGCCAAGCCAGCGCGCGCGATGAAGAAGCCATGGCGCAATACGGCATGCACCTTGGCACGGCGTTTCAACTCATCGACGACGTACTGGACTACTCCGGCAACCACGCCGACACCGGCAAAAACCTGGGCGATGACCTAGCCGAAGGCAAACCCACCTTGCCCTTGCTCTACGCCATGCGCCAAGGCTCGCCGGAACAAGCCGCACTCATCCGCAGCGCCATCGAACAAGGTGGCTTGGACGATTTTTCTCAGGTCTTGGAAACCATCAATGCCACCGGTGCACTAGCCTACGCCGCGCAACAGGCGCAGCGTGAAGTGGACATTGCCTGCGCCGCTATCGCCCATCTGCCGGATTCAAATTACAAGCAAACGCTGATAGAATTGGCCACTTTCTCGGTGACCCGAAATCACTAGCAGATCCTTGCTATCCGCAGATACTGCTTAACACCAGAAATCCAAACTCGGGGTGTAGCTCAGCCTGGTAGAGTACTGCGTTCGGGACGCAGGAGTCGGAGGTTCGAATCCTCTCACCCCGACCAAGTTCTTGTTTCTCCCTAATTTCCTTAACTTCCCTTCCCTATTTGGGATGGGTTAAGATGACAGCATCTTTTACCTTGGGTGCTTAAGTTGTTTAAAATTCTGACGCTTCTGATCGGCTTCTTTTTAATTTATCTGCTCCTGAAAAAATATTTTCTGAATTTGCAGCGGCCGGAAAATCCGTCTCGCCCACCCGCCGCTCCTGCCGCCGAAAACATGGTGCGTTGCGCCCAATGCGGGGTGAACGTGCCGCAAACCGAGGCTATCTTCAGTCGTGGCGCCTACTACTGCACCGACGAACACCGTAAGCTCCACCAGCGCTAACCCACAGGCACTGGGAGGACCCAGTGCCGGTTGGCCGGAATTGCCGGGGGCAGCGAGCACCCCATTCGGCGCAACTTATTGGCGCTCGCTTCACTACTTCAATTTCTACCGTATCTTTTTAGCCAGCCTATTGTTGCTGGCGCATTTCTTATTCGCGGGAAACAATCCACTCGGCGCACTGGTTCCGCATCTGTTCGTGTTGACTGGATTGTTGTATCTACTGCTCGGCGTTGCGTTGATTATTACCACCCAATCGCGTTGGCCGCGATTTGAGGTGCAAGTTTCCGGCCAAGTCTTTGCCGATATTTTTCTACTCACGGTGCTGATGTATAGCAGCGGTGGTGTGGTAAGCGGCCTGGGTTTATTGGTTTTGGTGACGCTCGCCGCGTCGAGTCTAATTGCGCGGGGCCGGCTCGCCATGTTCCATGCGTCCGTCGCCACCATCGCGGTATTGTTGGAAGAAACCTATTTATCCTATAGCCCCATAGCCAGCAGCAATTACCTGCAAGCTGCGTTGTTATCCACGACTTATTTTGCGGTCGCCGGCTTGGCATATTACTTGGCCAAACGCCTTAGCGTGAGCGAAGCCATCGCCCAACGCCAGCGCGTCGACTTAGCCAACCTCGATACCGTCAACCGCTTAGTGATACAAGACATGCAAGATGGCGTCATTGTCGTGGACGGCGACAACCGCATCCGACAAATCAACAGCCAAGCCGAGCGATTACTCGGCCCGCTAACGGGGCGACGCGGCGAAGTTACCATTGATGCCTATTCCGTCCTCCTTGCCGTCCGCATCGCTGAGTGGCGCGAGTCTGGGGATATCAGTCTGATCCCCTTGCGTTCTCCGGATAGCCATCGCTCTTTTCGCACACGCATTACTCCCATCGGCACAAAGCGCGCACTCGGTGCCGTGATTTTTCTGGAAGACCTGAGCCGACTGCAAGCGCAAGCGCAGCAACTGAAACTTGCCGCGCTCGGGCGTCTGACGGCGAATATCGCCCACGAAATTCGCAATCCTTTGAGCTCGATAGGTCACGCAGCGCAATTGCTGCAAGAGGATGACGCTTTCGATACGACTCAAAAGCGCCTACTGGAAATCATCAACGACAATACCTTCCGTCTCGACCGTATGGTGCAAGATATTTTGCAACTCAATCGCAAAGATCGCGGTCAGGCGGAAACACTGCAACTCGCTGCCTACTTAACATTGTTTAGTCAAGAATTCAGCCATAGTGAACAACTCCCACCCGCGCTGTTTAAAATCGAAGTCGATACGCATTGCACCATTGAATTCGATCGCTATCACCTGCATCAAGTATTGTGGAACGTGTGCCGCAACGCTTCGCGCTATTGCCAGCAACAGCCGAACAGTATTCGCCTGATCGCACAGCAAACACCCGCCGAGAATGTAATACAATTGGATATCATCGATGACGGCCCTGGCGTTGCAAATGAAAACCAAGCGCAGCTGTTCGAGCCATTTTTCACCACAGAAAGCACCGGCACCGGACTCGGTCTATATATCGCACGCCAATTGGCGGAAGCCAATAACGCGACACTGGATTACATCGATAACCCGCAAGGCGGGCAATTTCGACTGAGCGCCAAAGGAGTCATGCATTGAAACCCGCAGCAGCAAATCATACTAGGCCGATGGTGTTGATCGTTGACGACGAAGCCGATATTTTAGAGTTACTTGAACTCACGCTATTGCGCATGGGCCTTGAATCACAACGCGCGATGAAAGTTGCGGATGCCATCGCGCTGATTAAAACTCAACATTTTGATCTTTGCCTCACCGATATGCGACTGTCGGACGGCACCGGCATCGAGATCGTGCAATACATCGAGCAGCACTGTCCGGAATTACCCGTAGCCGTCATTACTGCTTATGGCAGCACCGAAAATGCAGTCGTCGCTCTCAAAGCAGGAGCTTTCGACTACATCCCCAAGCCCGTGTCCCTGGAACAGTTACGCGCCTTAGTCAAATCCGCGTTGAGCGTGTCCGAAAAGATCGCACCGGAAAATCAACAGCGGACTTTACTGGGTAATTCTCCAGCCTTGCAGTTAGCGCGCGACATGATCGGCAAGCTCGCCCGCAGCCAAGCACCCGTCTATGTCACCGGCGAATCCGGCTGCGGCAAAGAACTTGCGGCACGCCTGATTCACGAACATAGCGTGCGCCAAGAGCAACCATTTATCGCGGTGAACTGCGGCGCGATTCCGGAAAACCTCATGGAGAGTGAATTCTTCGGCTACAAAAAGGGCGCCTTCACCGGGGCCGATGCCGACCGTGACGGCTTCTTTCAAGCCGCGAACGGGGGCACGCTGTTTTTAGACGAAGTTGCCGACCTGCCATTGCAAATGCAAGTCAAATTATTGCGCACTATCCAGGAAAAAAAGGTGCGTAAAATTGGTGCGACGCAAGAAGAGCCAATCGATGTACGGATTATCAGTGCAACACATCAAGCCTTATCGAGCTTGGTTGAAAACGGAAAATTCCGCCAAGACTTGTATTATCGGCTGAACGTCATCGAACTAAAAATGCCGCCACTGCGTGAGATGCGTGAGGATATTCCGCTGATTGCACAAGCCATTCTCGATCGACTCGCCAAGCAAAGCGGCGCGTCCTTGCCCGACTTGGCACCAGACGCCATCGTCGCCTTGAGCGAATACAGTTTCCCCGGCAATGTGCGCGAATTGGAAAATATTTTAGAGCGCGCACTGGCGCTATGTGGCGGCAATAAAATTGGCCGCGATGATCTGTATCTCAGTATCCCAGAAGCCGCACTGGATGAAAGCAGCCACGAGCCCGGCGCTAAATGGCCATTACAAGATTATTTGGATCGCATCGAGCGCGAGGCAATTCAAGAGGCGCTGGAAAAAACTCGCTTCAATAAAACCGCCGCGGCAAAGTTACTCGGCATCACCTTCCGCGCGCTGCGCTATCGGCTGGAGCGGCTGGGGATCGAGTAATCCGCTAAAAGCGCTTTAACCGCCAAGACGCCAAGAGCACCAAGAAAACAAAAAAGATTTACCACAGAGATCACAGAGTACACGCGGATAGAGAGACTTGTTTTTCTCTGTGTGCTCTGTG
>JAHECG010000008.1:52531-54199 GCA_024641855.1 Betaproteobacteria bacterium
TTTCGACACCACCGTACGCGCATTCCAAATGTGTTGCGAGTATTCGCGGATGGTTCGATCTGAGGAAAACTTACCCATGTGCGCCACATTCAAAATCGCTTTGCGCGTCCACGCATCCCGATCTCGATACAAGGCTTCGACTTGCTGTTGCGCGTCGATATACGATGCAAAATCCGCGAGCAGCATATAGTGATCGCCATGATATGTCAGCGCGGTAAACACCGACTTGAAACGCTCATGATCATCGGGCGAGAAGTAACCATTATTAATCATATCCAGCGCTTGTTTGAGTTCCGGGTTGTGGTCGTAGAAATACCAGGGGTTGTAACCTTCGCGCGCTAGTTGCGCTACCTCATGCGTACGCATGCCGAAAATAAAGATATTTTCAGCGCCGACCTCATCATGAATCTCGACGTTCGCACCGTCCATGGTGCCGATGGTCAGCGCGCCGTTCAGCGACATCTTCATGTTGCCGGTGCCGGAAGCTTCGGTTCCCGCCGTGGAAATCTGCTCGGATAAATCAGCCGCCGGTACAATGTCTTCAGCGGTGGAGACATCGTAATTGGGGATGAACACCACTTTGAGCCGATCGCCGATTAGCGGGTCGTTATTCACGATATCCGCAACGTCGTTGATGAGTTTGATAACGCGCTTCGCCATCGCGTAACCTGGCGCCGCTTTACCACCGATAATCACGGTGCGCGGCACGCTATCAGCCCCGGCACGAATGCGGTTATACAGTGTGATGATATGCAGCACATTCAGTAATTGGCGTTTGTACTCGTGAATACGCTTGATTTGCACATCGAATAACGAATCGGGATTAACCTTTACATGAAGCCGCTGTTCGATCAACTTCGCCAGCCGAACTTTATTTGCGTGTTTCACCTTGGCGAAATTCGCGCGAAACGTCGCATCATCAGCCAACTCACTCAAGCGTTGCAACTGATCCAACTCTTTCAGCCAATCTTTTCCTATGTGCTTGGTAATGAGTTTCGACAAACCCGGATTCGCTTGATTCAACCAACGCCGTGGCGTAATACCATTCGTGACGTTCACGATCTTGTCCGGCCATAGACGGTGAAAATCGGCAAAGATAGTTTCTTTCATCAATTGCGTATGAATCGCGGCGACCCCATTGACTTTGTGACTGCCGACAATCGCGAGATGCGCCATGCGCACGCGTTTATCACCCCGATCATCGATGATCGACATCCGCTGCAATAACTCAGTATCGCCTGGATAGCGATGCATCACATCGCGTAAGAAGCGCTGATTAATTTCATAAATAATTTGCAAGTGACGTGGCAAGACACGCTCGAATAAGGGTACAGGCCACGTTTCCAGCGCCTCCGGCATCAAGGTGTGATTGGTGTAGGCGAAGGTGCCGGTACAAATTTCCCAAGCATGATCCCATTCCAAATGATGCACATCGACCAGCACGCGCATGAGTTCTGGGATGGCGATAGACGGATGGGTATCGTTCAACTGAACGGCAACCTTATTCGGCAGCTCGTCAAATCCTTCATGGTGTTTGCAGAAACGGTAAAAGATATCTTGCAAGGAAGCGCACACAAAAAAGTATTGCTGCTTCAAACGCAACTCGCGCCCCATCTCCGTCGTGTCATCGGGGTACAGCACTTTGGACAAGTTCTCGGATTCGTTCTT
>JAHECG010000008.1:54299-62800 GCA_024641855.1 Betaproteobacteria bacterium
CTGTAAAACCAGTCGCGTTCCGTTGCCGTCAGTGGATCCTTGCCGATGGAATACATCAAACGGTTCGCTAACGAACGTTTAATGGAGGTCGTATCAAGCGCGGGCTTATCGACCTCGAGTTGTGTGGGTTGCGATTTTTTGGCCATCTAAAGCTCCTTTGGCTAGGGCGAAAAGCTTACATACTTCAGCATTAACGACCTATCACAAACGTACTTTAGTACGGCGTCAGTAGGGTTATTCGAAATTCCGCTAGATAACGTCTTGGCTATGCCAGCGCAACGGTCAAATAAGTTATATACAACGCCCCATTCACCGCCAAATGCCACACTTTCAATTGACCGCGTGCCAACATCACGCGCAACCACAGCGTCGCTAACAACGTAATGACGATACCGGCAAAAACTTCCCGCTGCGGCACCCAGGGCGTGAGCATGATACCGATCGCTGGCAACAACGTGCCTTGAAACACCATCGCGCCGGTAATGTTACCGAAGGCCAACGTGTCTTTGTGGCGGCGAATCCACAAAATGCTATTCACCTTCTCCGGCAACTCGGTAGCGATTGGGATAATCATCAAGGACAACAACAGCGCAGAAATTCCGAACAGCTTCGAAACCTCTTCGATGCCATTAATAAAACCCTTCGCACCGCCCACAAGCAAAACCAAACCCAGCACTAGCTGAATCAAAATCAACAGCAAATTTTGCGGCAAACCCAAGCGCGCTAAAAACATCTTTTCATGCGCCTCGGTACCATGCCCATCTTTGACCAACGCTGCCGAAGCCCGCAAAGTAATCATGATGTAAATAAAGTAAATGAACACCATGGCGAATGCCAACAGTCCACGAAACAGCGGCGTCTCATGCGGCACGAATAGCGCCACGCCAGACAAAGTAAACGCACCCAGAAAAAAATTCAGGTCGCGCGTAAACCCGGTACGCTCTGGATTGAAATGGCCTTGCAATCCGCGCTTTTTCAAAACTGACAAGGCCATTAAAAATATGGACAACGTCGACAACATCAGTGGCGCACCCAAGATCGCACCGACACCGATTTCCTCGTTTAAGTGCGAATCTGCCGTCCCGGCAAAAATCGCCAGCAAGGGCACCATGGTTTCCGGTAGCGCCGTGCCCACGGCTGCAAAAATGGAACCGGTCACACCCTCCGAAATTTTCAAGCGCTCGCCCAAATGCTCCAAAGCATTGGTAAACACTTCGGCCGCGATCAATATCACAAACAGCATCAAAATCAATTGTGCTACGACCATAAAGTTTGTCCTCTCAATATTATTTTTAGAATTCGGCTAATGCGCGCATGCATCCCTACACATAAGACGTAAGCTTACGCTAAACTTCACGAATGCACCTAGACTCAAACGGCCTATTGACCCCTGCACGCTATATCCCCTCGCCCAATTGCGACGCGCGCCCTGATCCTGTGCCGCCCAGCCTCATCGTGATTCACAACATCAGCTTGCCGCCGAACGAATACGGTAGCGATGACATCATTGCTCTTTTCACCAACCGTCTAGACCCTGCGGGCCACCCCTACTTTGAAACCATTAAAGGCCTTGAAGTCTCCAGTCACTTCCTAATACGTCGCGATGGCGAACTAATTCAATTCGTACCCTGCATCCAACGTGCCTGGCATGCTGGTGCATCTAACTGGCGCGGGCACGAACGCTGCAATGATTTTTCCATCGGCATCGAGCTCGAAGGTTCCGATTTCGAACCCTTCACCGATGCACAATATGCCGTTTTAACCCAACTCACTCTAACGCTGAAAGCCATCTATCCGATTAAAGACATGGTTGGCCATAGCGACATCGCCCCCGGCCGCAAAACCGATCCCGGCCCTTATTTCGACTGGACGCGCATTTCGCGTTCAACTTCTATCTAACTTCTAAACCGCCAAATTTCTATTCATCTATTCAATTGTTGCATTTCACCAAAAGCTTATATATTATTGCGAATCATTCTCATTTGTAACCGTAACAACAGGCAATAATATGGAAAATTTGAACCCTGGTGGCAGTTTAGAAGCTAAAAACAGCCATTTCATCGTATTGGATCGCAGCAAGCCAATCCGTAGCGATGCCTTATTTTTAAGCGGCGACGAAGTCTTGATTCAGCATCAAGGCGAACAATACCGCCTGCGTCGCACGCGCAACGGCAAACTGATACTGACCAAATAAAGGCCGGAGCTTCCCATGCACAAACTCAGCCCCTGGTTTTACACCCCAGCCCTAATTCTTCCTGCCGTGATTTCTGCGCCGGCTCTCGGCGTGCAATACCTCAATTTGGAGCAAGCACAAAAGGCCTTGTTTCCCAGCGCCGATCATTTCGAGTCGGTCAACGTCAACTTGACTCCAGCGCAACGCCAGCAGATTGAAAAATCATCTGGCGTCAAAGTGCGTGTCAACGAAATCAAAGCCTGGCGCGCCAAACAAGGCGACTCAACGAATGGGTGGTTTCTATTGGATGAAGTCATCGGCAAACACGAGCTCATCACTTATGCAGTCGCGATCGGGCTCGATGGCGCAGTACAAGGCGTAGAAATATTGGACTACCGCGAAGGCCATGGCGGAGCCGTCCGAAACGCCAATTGGCGCGCGCAATTCAAAGGCAAAAAAACCAGTTCGCCGCTGCGCCTGGACGAAGACATCAGAAATTTAAGTGGTGCGACTTTGTCCTGCCAACACCTGACTGAAGGTGTGCGTCGACTACTCGCAACACAGGCCATCGCACTCAAATGAACGCCGCGACCTCATTGCCAGTGCCGACGGAGGAAATCATTCGCGCCCGCCCCCTGCTCGGCACCCTGGTTGAAATTGCCGCGACCGGCGCTATTGGCCGTGTCAGCCACGCCATCAGCCAGGCATTCGATGCTATCGCTGAAATACAAGCTTTGATGAGCTATCAAGATCCTGCCTCTGAACTTTCCAGGATCAATCAATTCGGATTTACCGATCCCGTGCCAGTGCACCACCACACCTGGACCGTCTTGCGCTCAGCACAAGAATTATCGGCAACCAGTCGCGGGCTGTTCGATGTCACCATCGCTCCGACCTTAACGCGATTAGGATTTCTCCCGCGTCACGCAAATTTTCCGCGCGCCTCGCGTCATGGCGATTGGCGCCATATTGTTTTATTGCCCGACCAACGCGTGCAACTGATGCGGCAAGTCCGGCTGGATCTTTCCGGTATCGCCAAGGGCTATGCGGTGGATGTCGCCATTGCAATATTGCAATCGGCGGGCATACATGCAGGCCGCGTCAATGCCGGCGGCGATTTACGCGTCTTTGGCGCAACCGAACAAACCATCCATGTACGCGCACCCCATGCGCCCACCCAAACCATGCCTTTGGTGCAATTAAATGAAGGCGCCGCAGCTACTTCCGCTGCCTATTTTGCGCAACGCCGCCACGCGCAGCGCAGCGTCACACCACTGATTCATCCGTACACACGCAGCGCCAGCAGCAGCGAACGCAGCATCACCGTGCTAGCGTCCAACTGCATGCTCGCGGATGCACTCACCAAAGTTGTACAAGCCGATCCGGTGCAGGCTACAAGCGTATTAGCGCACTATCAAGCGCGCGCCTTGATCGTAGAACACGATCCCGTCAGCGGCGGATGCCACGTATTCGATAGTCTTCAACAGGCGCGCGCAGCATGAACCGCCTCTCGCACCTGCAAATCCGTTTCAGCCCGGATCACAAACGCGCACTCTATGGCGTATTTCTCATGCTATGGGCCAGTGGCGTTTTGTGGATTGGCTTCCATTATTTTCTGCGTGTCCAAAGTGAGTTCGGCGTTCAAGCCCATCCATTGGAAAATTGGTGGCTGCGCCTGCATGGTCTCATGGCCTTTGCCGCCCTGATCGTGCTCGGCTCGGTGTTGCCAGTGCATGCGCGCCGCGCCTGGCAACTCAAAAAAAATCGCCGTAGCGGCTTGTCGATGAAAATCGTTTTTTTCTGGTTAGCCGCCACCGGCTATGCCCTGTATTACTTCGCCAGCGAAGCCAATGAAAACTGGTTGCCGTTGCTGCACTGGATCGTTGGCCTCGCCTTGCCGCTGTTGCTGATATTTCATATTCGTCGCGGCCGCATGCGACACAAAGTTTCCCATCAAACGGTGACTGCACACGCATAGCCATTTAAACCAATCGCAAGCCAGCCCCACGCCTTTCAGCGTCGCCAGCCAGCAACCCAAAATACCTGAAAGGAAGTTTCATGAATTTACCAAACCTTAAACCCGTGCTATTGGCTGCGCTTGTCAGCCTGTCCTTCAATGCCCATGCCGACGCCACGACCGATTCATTAGTGCAACGCCTGGATCAAATGCAAAAAGAAATCGAAAACCTAAAGAAGCAGTTGGCCGAAGAAAAATCCACGCGCCAAGAGCAAGTCGCCGCCGTACAAACATCAGCACAAGCCACACATAGTGAAGCTTCTGCCACCACCATCGGCGGCTACGGCGAGGCGGTGTACAACAACTACCGCGACAAGACCATCAAAGACGAAGCCGACTTGCGCCGCTTTGTATTATTTTTCGGTCATCGCTTCAACGACAAACTACGCCTGTATTCAGAAGTCGAGATCGAGCATGCCTTGGTGGAAGGGGGCCAAGGCGAACTCGCCGTCGAACAAGCTTATATCGAATACAACCTGCATCCGAATATCAACTTACGCGCCGGCCTGATGATTTTGCCGATCGGCCTGCTCAACGAAAAACATGAGCCGCCCACGTTCTATGGTGTGGAACGCAACGAAGTCGAAACCCGTATCATTCCTTCCACCTGGCGCGAGCTGGGCCTTGGATTGCAGGGCGAAGTACTCGACGGTTTGGAGTACAACGTCGGCATTTCCAGCAGCCTGGATGCCAGTAAATACACTGATGCCTCCAAAGGTATTCGCGGCTTACGCGCGGAAGGCTTCAAAGCCGCAGCCAATGATTTGGCCTTGTATGCGGGGCTCAATTATCGCCAACCCGGCTGGTTGTTAGGGGGCGGCTTATTCACCGGCAACACCGCGCAGAACGGCGTCGGCTCAACCAGCAAACCCGCTCTGGAAGGAAAGAATGCGCGTCTCACCTTATGGGAAGTTCACGGCCAATACAGCCTCGGCAATCTTGATCTACAAGCCTTGTATGCTCGCGGTTCCCTCGGCGACACCTCGTCCATCAATCAAGCGGCTGGCATTGTCGCCGGTGCCGATAACAATGCTGCACCCAAGTCTTTCTGGGGCGGCTACGGCCAAGCCGCCTATGCGCTATGGAAAAAAGGCGACATGAAATTTTCACCGTTCGTGCGCTATGAGCGCTACAACACCCAAGCCAGCGTGGACACGGGATTTACCAAAGACCCACTCAACGATGAGCGCGTGATTACCACTGGTGCCAACTTCAACTTAAGCCGCGACGTCGTGTTTAAAGCTGATTGGCAGAACTACCAAAAAGACAACCGCAAAGACCGCTTCAATCTGGGCGTGGGATACATGTTCTAAAGCGCAATCCGTCTAAAAAACGCCGACCATTTTTCTCAAGGAAAAATATCGGCGTTTTTTTCGCGCCGATTACATCGGCTTGCATGCACTCACTGCAAACAGCGGATCCATTTCCTTGAAATGCTCGGCATAGCGGTCGCCTGGATCGCGTTTCAGACCACGCTCCACCAGGGTCGCAATCTCGGTAAAGCCTGCCGCCTGCAAACATTGCACCACCCACGCCATACGCTCGATCGGATGCAGGCGCTTCCACAGCATGATCGTCTTAGGCGGAAAGAAACGATTAGAAAAGGTGATCAAAAGCTTTCCACCCGGTTTCAAGACCCGCTGCACTTCTTGCAATACCGCCATGGGCTGGGTCAGATATTCAAACGACACGGTATTGACCACTGCATCGAACGACGCAGTTTCAAATGGCAAGTTCGGCGTTGCGTTCAAGTCGTGGCACAACCTGGATTGCAGTTGCGGGTTATCCGCGAGCTCTTCTGCATTCATACCCAAACCCGTCACCGCACTGAGCCCTTGCGGCAAGTGCGAGCGCCACGCCGCCATCAAATCCAGCACCGCAGCATTCGGTGCCAAGTGCTCGGCATAAAACGCCGTGATGCGCTGTGCGCAGACTTCATCCACATGCAGCAGCTTGCGCGGCGTGCCGTAAAATTCTTCGTCCGCCGCCTCATCTTCGCGGGCGAAGGCATCCGCATCATGAAAGTCGGTCGTGCCCGTCGCCAACGGCAGCTCAATGCCGCCCCAACGCAACAATTCAGCCGCAGGCGACATCTCTGCACGCAAACCGTCGAGCTGTGTGGCGCCACTTTCTACCACTGTTTGTGCTAGCGGATGATTGAAATCCGCACGAAAACCATCCAAATCCAGCGCAACCACGCGAAACATTTCTGAGGGCATGTTATTGGACACAGTCAACACGCGGGTCGGGTAAAAACGCCCCAAGTGCAGCGGCACCAATTGTTGCTTGAAGCTCGCGCGCGGCAAGTTGATCAGCGCTTGCGGTGAATAAGCCGTGATAGCCGGTGGCGTGCCGGATGCATCGGTCCACAAGATTTGGCGATGCTGAGCCAACGCCGAATGATAAGAAAGAAAAAAACCGTTAGTCATGGAATTTACACATTGTTGGTTGTCGGCAAGATGTCGGCGCTACAGGTCGGCGACCTTTTTATCACTCAGTCGAATACCACCGTCTTATTCGCATACACCAATACACGATTCTCCACATGCCAGCGCACGGCGCGCGACAGCACGATCTTCTCCAGGTCGGCACCCTTTTGCACTAAGTCTTCGATTTGGTCGCGGTGCGAGATACGCGCCACGTCCTGCTCGATGATCGGGCCGTCGTCCAGGGTTTCGGTCACATAGTGGCTGGTGGCGCCGATCAGTTTGACGCCGCGCTCAAAGGCGCGGTGATACGGCCGCGCGCCGTGGAAGGCCGGCAGGAAGGAATGATGGATATTGATGATGCGGTTCGGGAAGTGGCGAATAAAATCCGGCGACAGCACTTGCATATAGCGCGCCAGCACGATGAAATCGATGTGGTGATGGCGCAACAGCGCGAGTTGATCGCGCTCCGCTTCGGCCTTGGAGTCTTTCAACACTTCGAAATGCTGGAACGGAATCTTATAAGCATCGGCCATCCAGCGCGTATCGGCGTGGTTGCTGACAATCAGCGGAATCTCGCAATGCAATTCATTGGCTTGATGGCGATACAGCAGATCGGCCAGGCAATGATCGTATTTCGAGACGAAGATCGCCAGCTTGGGTCGGGAACCGGAAAGCGCCAAGCGCCAGTTCATCTGAAATTTATCGGCGATCGGCTTGAAGGCTGTATCGAAAGCCATGGTATCGAGATTGAAGCCCGTCAGATCCCATTCCACCCGCATTAAAAACAATTTTAATTCGGCGTCTTGATGCTGGTCGGCATGCAGAATATTAGCGTTGTGTTGTAATAAAAAATCTGCAATCGCCGCCACCAAGCCTTTTTGGTCGGGGCAACTAATCAATAGCGTAGCGGTTTGTTTCATTGTTTTTGCTTGATCTTTCTTTTAAAACTGCAGCGTAAAAATAATGTTTCAGCAGCGCCGCAAGCACACAGCCCATCACCAAAACACGATATAACGTTACGCCATTATCAGTCACTAATATACCCATTCATCTTACCTGATTCCGGACATCAACACCCGAATAAGACGCAGCAAATTACTTGTTTTAACGCTTTTTATCACCGCATAAAAAAACATGAAATAGTTGTTGCAACAGCTAACCCAAGTTACTAGAATTAGTCTTTAAGTTACCCGACAGACACAAGATATTGTGGTTTTACGGGTCGGGAGGTAAACCCGTCATTTTACTCAATAAATCGAAAAATCGATGGAGGAACAGTAGCGATGCAGATTTCCGGCAGCACCCCCAAAGCCAATCCAGAAACCGCCCCTCAGGGTCACTCTTACGAATACAACGCAGTGCCCACCAACACCGATACCAGCTACCCCGAACACAGAGTCATCCGCCGCAATGGCAGCGTGGTGCTGTTCGAGCCTTCCAAAATTAATATCGCGATGACCAAAGCGTTCATCGCGGTGCACGGTGGACAAGCAGCAGCGTCGGCACGCATTCGTGAGATGGTTCAAGGATTAACGGATTTGGTGGTGAATGCACTGATCCGTCGCCAACCTAACGCCGGCACCTTCCACATCGAAGACATCCAAGATCAAGTCGAATTGAGCTTAATGCGTTCCGGCGAGCACGATGTCGCCCGCGCCTATGTGTTGTACCGCGAGCGCCGCACCCAAGAGCGCGTATTACAGAAGCAAACCCAGGTGCAAGACGAGCGCGTCATCAACGTCACCGAAAATGGTGTCAGCCGTGCCCTTGATCTGGTCAAGCTCAGCGCCGTGATTACAGAAGCCTGTTCCGGTTTAGGCGATGTCGTCGCCAGCGCGCCGATTCTCGAAGCCACCCTGCGTGACTTATACGACGGCGTTGC
>JAHECG010000009.1 GCA_024641855.1 Betaproteobacteria bacterium
TAAAAGACGAGCGCAACACCGCGGTGGTGCTCAGCGGCAATGTCACCACCGGGGTCGGCACTTGGGGCAGTTACGCCGGACACGGCATCTCCTTTGCCGACACGGCTTTAGGCTACAGTGCCTTGCGCACCAGTAACTTAAGCTACGCCCAGTCAGTAAACGACATCGTGATTACCGTTTATTGCGTGCTGCTGCCGCAACAGAAAAGCGACGGTAGCTGGCCGCATACGATTTCCGCATCCAGCCAACCGACGCAGCAGACCACCGGCGCCTTGCTGCCGAGCGCGTTGCTGCTGGCCGAACTCAACGCCAATATCAGCCGCGTGTCCGGGTTCACGGCATGCGGTTACGGCAGCGCGCAACTCAATACCGCCATCACCAATGGCCGGGTTTGGTTGCAGGGTTTGCAAAATGCCGATGGCGGATTTGCCGAGCGCGATTTGAGCAGCGGCGTACTCGGCAGCTCCAATGTCTTGGCCACCGCCATTGCCTACAAAACCCTCAAACTGAGCCGGTTCTTCTTTAACAATGGCGTACAGCCAGGAGACCCTTTTAACGTGAGGTTTGGACCGTAATGACAAAAGACCTCTCTGCGTCCCTCGCCAGCATCGAGGCCGCTCTGCAACGCCTCGGCCGACATGCTCTCCTGCGGTCCTTGCAGGCAGGGCTCTCGGCCGAGTCCGTGCGGTCTTCTTTGAGTGCCGTCGGCCTCGTTTCTGCGTCAGAGTTAGAGGCGCTCTATGTGTGGAGAAACGGGACGTCGACCGCAGTTGGTTTGACACTTGACGATATCCACTTCTTCCCTGGCTTCTACCTGCTGTCGATCGAAGATGCGATCGCGAACTACAGGGCCTTCGTGACTGACTCACGGTGGGGGCCGGGGTGGCTGCCGATCTTCGCCAATGGCGGCGGTGACTTCTACGTTCTCGATCTGGGTTCGATCTCAACGAGACCGGTGCGCCACTTTCGTATCGAGGAGTCCGAGCATCCGGTCGAGTTTACCTCGCTTGGAGCAATGCTGGCGACACTCGCTGCTGCCTTTGAGCAAGGTATCTTCTTTGTTGACCCCAACGGGTGCCTGGAGATGGACGATCTCGTCTTCGGTGAGCTAGCTGCGGAGCTGAACCATGACGTCGACTGGTGGCGCCGCTGACTGTCCCGTCCGCCTGACCGCCAAACAATTCCAACCCCACACGAACCTTTTTTTCACTGTCCCGTCCACGTGTCCGCCAAACAATTCCGACCACGCGCGCCCCATCTTTTTTCAAAACCGCCATCATCAAAGAGCCCGTTTCCTCTTGCCCGCATGAATTTTTCATTGCGTAGAGCTACATTTAACCCATTCGAGCACCGTTGCAAACGGCATTTTCTCGTGACGGGCGAGCCTGCTCTGGACAGCCTATTTCTCGTCCATTTTAAACATATTGTTCTGCGCGTTTCCGCCCGCCTCATCGCCGCAAATAAAACCCCTGCAACAATCCATCCCACGCCTCGAACCAATATTCCTTTTTGATCCTTGCGGCGAAAGGATTCACACCCGCCCAAGCTTCGGCGGGTGTTGCGCCGTCGAGGTTTTGATGCGGCCTGACCTGGTTGTACCAGAACCCGAAATCACCCAGCGCCCCATTCAGCGCATCAAGCGACACCACCTCCAAACAATCGAGCTTATTTTTCAGCGTGCCGAAAAAGCGTTCGATGCGGCCATTCTGCCAAGGGGAACCCGGATCGCTGCGCTGATGGCAGATGCCGAGCAAGAACAGCACACCGCGAAACAAGCGGCTCGTGAAGATCGCTTCATTGTCCGTGCGCACTGCACGCGGCCTACCCCATTTCCCGATAGCCAGAAACAGATGTCCGAGCAAAGTCCAACTCGACTTGTTCGGCAAGGCTTGTAAACACAAGGCCGCCCGGCTGCCATGCTCGACAATGCCCAATACCATGTGCAGCATGCCTTGCGCATCCGTCCTACCTGTCAAATCCATGCCCCACACCCAATTGCGAGGAACCGGCCTAGGCTTGGCATGCTTGATCTTCTTGCGCAGCACCTGAATTTCGTATTGATATTTACGCACCGTTTCAGAGACAAAGGACTTGCCTACCGTCATCTTTCGGCTCAGCGCAAAACGCCGATTAAAGGTGTCCGCGATCAAGCGGCAACCAGCGTCCGGCATCAAGGCTTTCAGACGCATAACCTCGCGCACCACCCAGACCGGTTTCGCACGGGCGCGCATCGCGGCAGGCGCATGCGGCTTTGCATAAAAACCCCGCCGATGTCTTTGCCGCAACAGCGAGCGGATCAAATGCACGGCTTGTACAAGCCAGCGCCAACCCAAACAAAAGCAACGCCACATAACGCCCCTCAGACCAAACCGTGGAGCGGCAACACTACCTAGCGCTAATGTCATCGCCATGACGCACAAGCCGGCTAAGCTCGTGGCAAGAGAGTAGGGTCACCATGTTCGCGCGTATCGCATTATTCGTACTGAGTTGACTTGTCATCACTGAAATCGATTACCGACCGTAACGGCAACTCGCTGACGCTGAGCTATGCCGCCGATCGCCCGGACAAAGTCACCGACAGCCTCGGTCGCCAAGAAATCTCAACGAGGCAAAGGACAAATCAGAGCCAAAATTTGGCGAGGGTAATGTATTTGATCTGTACAACGAAGAGGATGCAAATTGGCCACGGTAGGTCGCAAAGGACACCAAATTTCTTTTTATTTGAATTCATTTCGTTCGCCATTATAGGGCGCAGTGTGTTATTGGCAACGTTGTATTGGATCATAAACCTGAGCGATTCACATTTTTGGAATGCCAATGCGTTGTTCGGCGTGATTGTCGTGCAGCAGCGCCGTCGTTTTTTCCGACGATAAAGGTTTGGCGAACAAAAATCCCTGGTATTCGTTGCAACCGATGTCGATCAGGGAGTCCAGTTGCGCCTGGGTCTCCACGCCCTCGATCACTATTCTGAGTTGGAGTCCTTGGGCCATGGCGACGATGGCGCTAACGATCGATAAATTTCCGCTATTGAGATGCATGTCGCGAATGAAAGATTGGTCGACTTTCAGCGTGTGAATCGGCAGCTGATTCAAATAGCTCAATGAGGAGTAACCCGTGCCAAAATCGTCGAGTGCGATTTCCACGCCCTGATCGCGCAACTTGCTGAGTTTGGGGATGGTATTTTCGACATCCTTCATAATCGTGCTTTCGGTGATTTCGATGCAGATCAGCACCGGATCGATTTGGTGTTCCGCGAGTAAATCGAGCAGTTTTTCCGCAAAATGCGTTTTTTGGATTTGATGCGGCGATATATTCACGGCGATACGGAGTGGCGGCAGTCCGGCATCGCGCCAGCCGTTGGCATGGCCGCAGACGGTGCGCAGTACCCATTCGCCGATGGGGAAAATAATGCCGGTTTCCTCGGCTAAATGGATAAAGCTGGCGGGCGATAGCTGGCCGTGGATGGGGTGATTCCAGCGCAGCAAGGCTTCCAAGCCAACGATATGGCCATGCTGGATATCCACTTGGGGATGGTAATGCACTTCGAACTCGTTGCGTTCGAGCGCATGGCGCAGGTCGCGCACCAGGGTGAGGTGGCCCGATGCCTTGGCATCCATGGTCGGATTGAAAAACTGGTAATTGTTCCGTCCTTGGTTTTTGGCGTGATACATCGCAACATCGGCGCTCTTGATCAGGTTTTCGCTGGTGTTCGCGTCATCGGGATACAGCGCGACGCCAAGACTCACCGAGGCGAATAATTCATGGTCGCCGATGACGAATTTTTGTTGCAGGGAAAGCAGGATTTTTTCGGCAATGAACGTGGCGTCGCTGGCTTCGTTGATGTGCGGTAGCAATAACACGAACTCGTCGCCGCCGATGCGCGCCAGGGTATCCACTTCACGTAGACAGGATTTCAAACGGATGGATAGGGTGAGTTCAATGGGTCATCGCAACATCTTCTGTTCTAATTTAGATTTGGAAGGTGGTGTGTATGGCACAAATGGGTCGACCAGGGCTTTCTGCATCGCAGAAGGCAGAACTATGGCAAAGATGGAAATCTGGCCAATCTTTGAGCGATATTGGCCGGGCTCTCGGCAAACATGCAGGTTCGGTGCACGGTGTTGTTTCGTCGAATGGCGGGATCGTACCGCCAAATCGATGTCGATCGCGCCTAGCACTTACGCTCGCCGAGCGCGAAGATATCTCCCGTGGAATTGCGAAGGGTTGCACTATCCGGCAAATAGCCGCCGAGATTTCTCGCGCACCGTCAACGGTTAGCCGCGAAATAGCCCGTCATGGGGGCAGTTCAAGATATCGTGCGTCTGAAGCGGACTCGGTAGCCTGGGAGCAGGCGCGCCGCCCCAAGCCGTGCAAGTTGGCCACTAACTATGGATTACAGATAATCGTGGCGAGTAAACTAAGCTTGGACTGGTCACCAGCACAAATTGCGGGTTGGCTAAAGCAAGAATTTCTAGGCGACACAAGCATGCACGTATCCCATGAAACCATCTACCGTAGCTTGTTCATCCAAGCCAAGGGCGTGCTCAAGAAGGAATTAATTGGGCATTTGAGATCTCGGCGCATGATGCGGCGTGCGAAGAGCGCCAGCACCGAAGGCCAGCCACGCGGACAGATTATTGACGCGGTCTCCATAAGGGAGCGCCCTGCTGACGCCGAAGACCGCGCGATACCTGGTCATTGGGAAGGCGACTTGATCAGCGGCTCAAAGAATACTCACATCGCCACGTTGGTGGAACGTCACTCGCGGTTCACGATGCTGGTGAAGGTTCGGGGCAAGGATACCACCAGTGTCGTAACGGCGCTGACCAAACAGGTTCGCAAATTACCATCCGAGCTGCGCCGATCGCTAACGTAGGATCGTGGCATGGAGATGGCGCGCCACAAAGAGTTTACAGTTGCGACGGACGTGCGGGTTTATTTCTGTGATCCTCAAAGCCCATGGCAGCGTGGTACAAACGAGAACACAAATCGCTTGCTGCGACAGTACTTCCCGAAAGGTACGGATCTTTCCATTTACTCGCAGTCTGAACTAAACAAAGTCGCGTTACGTCTGAATCAGCGACCACGAAAGACTTTGGGATTTTGTACGCCAGCGGATAAACTGGCGGCTAGCGTTGCGACGACCAGTTGAACTCACCAGGGCTTTCAGCAACTTGTCGCCGGCGACATGGCCCAGACTGTCGTTGACGAACTTGAATTTATCCAGATCGATAAACATGATGGCAAACTGGGCATGGTCGCGTTTTGCTTGATTGAGCGCTTGCGTCAGTCGGTCCTGAAATAGCGCGCGATTCGGCAATCCGGTCAGCAGGTCGTGGTAGGCCTGAAACGCCAAGGCTTTTTCCACGCGCTTACGATCGGCGATATCCCGCACCACGCCATACGTGCCAAGAAACCGGCGCTTGTCCTCTTCGCCATCGTACATACCCATGGAGTTCAATTCGACTGGGAGCGTGCGCTTGAGGCCGGGTAGCCGTTTGTCTTCGGCGCGCTTGAGGTGCAGTTCCACGCCGCGGATGGAGCGCTCGCCGGTACGGCGTTCGTTGAATTTATGATTTGCACCTTGAGCATCCGCATCGTTAACAATGCACGAATAGTGCTTGCCAAGAAGCTCTTTGCGGGTAAAACCCAGCATGCGTTTCATGGCGCTGTTGACGAAGGTAAAACGGCCTTCGGGGTCCAGGGTATAGATGATATCCAGCGAGTTGTTGACGAGATAGCGATACCACTGGCCTGATCGCCGCAGGCGTTCAGTGATGTCTCGGTTTTCCACTTCCAGCCGTCGGCTAGCGAGTGCATTTTGCACGCGCTTTAATATTTCATCGGCTTCGTAGGGTTTGCGCACGAAATCGTAGGCGCCACGACGTAGCCCGCTAATGGCGGATTCGATCGAAGTCTCGCCGCTGACGACAATGATGAGGGTGTCAATTTTTTTCTCTTGGATTAGATCCATGACCTCATGGCCGCTCAGACCGGGCATCACGAGGTCTAGCAAGATCAGATCGTAGGCGCCGCTTTCTAGATGGCGAATCGCCTCGTTGCCGTTGCAGGCGGTTTGCACTTGATAGCCCATGGCGATGAGCAACCGGGAAAGACTGGTGCGCATCAAGGGCTCGTCGTCGGCCACTAGAATTTTTATGTCTTGGGAATGTTGCTGCAATTGCTGGTCATTCATTGTTGCCCCAAAGCGATTAAAGTTTTTATTGTTTTGGCCGTACGCGGCCACCCCATATCCTGTAATTATCAACCTGAAATTGTTCTGGGTATCAGCAACTGAAATGCTAAACCATGACGCTCACTGATACAGGTAATGCTGGCATGAATTTCTTCCACTAATTTGTAAACGATCGCCAAGCCTAAACCGGCATGATCCTTACCCTTGGTGCTCATGACGGGCTCAAATAGATTTGCGACTACCTCGGCGGGCAATCCTGGTCCGGTATCTGAAATCACGATTTCAATGTATGAGCGACTATCTCGGTTCACGTTATCGCGCGTCGTGATGGTGATGCCCCCCCGTTCGGCATGGCTTCCACGGCATTTTTTAAGAGATTAAGTAAGATTTGTTTCAGTTTATCGCGTTGGGTTGAAATGAGCGTTAAGTTTTCAGTGAGATCCAGATTGACGGTAATTTTGGCAGGGGAGAAAAGGGTGTCGGATGAAAGCTCGATCAAATCCCGAATGATGCTGTTGATGTCGATATTGTGGTTGATTGACGCTGGCGAGGCCGCGGGGTTGGCCAGGCTGCGGATAATCGAAGCGATACGGTCGATTTCATCGTTGAAGATGCGCAGGTCGTTTCGTGCTTCTTCGTCATTCAGCTTTAGAGATAGCAGTTTGAGGTAATTTTTCATGATCGAGAGCGGATTGTTTACCTCATGCGCCACCCGCTTGATTTGGAATTGCTGCGCCGATAATTGTTCACGCAAGTTTTCCGCGTTGCGTAATTTGCTGCTGTTCTCAGCCAGAAGCGCACGTGCACAGGTCAGTCCGAAACGACTCAGCAGTCGCCGTTGTTTTCCAAGGCGCGGCAGTTGATGCGGCTCAATGCCGAAGGCCGCAAGGGCGGCAAGGGAGCCATTGGCCGCGAACGGCAAGTACAGCACGCCGCTGCTGGATAGCAGTTGACTCACCTGCTGATCCAAGATGCTTCCGGCGTGATCCGAAAGGCTGTTTAACGGGAGGTTTTTGCTGAGGGACGCAGCGGCTAAGCTGGGACTGTCTTGCGCGGAGAACCTCAGCTCTGACGCGCGCTGATCTTGCCCGGGCCGTGGGTAGACCTGCAAATGATGTGTTTTATCCGCGACAAAATACAGCGGCGGTGTTAAGCCAAACAGCAAATGCGCTCCATCGGCGCACTGGCTCAGGGTTGCATTGAAGCCATTGGCCTGGTTCAGCAGGTTGCGCAGGCTGTCGATCAGTGCAAGGTCGCGCACTTCGCGTGCCAAGTCGAGCTTGATTCGAGCATCGACCGGCGATTCGGCGAGTTGTAATTGCTTCTCGGCGACAAAGTTCCGATGGATTCGACGCTCGCCTGGAGGCGGGGTGGGCACAGTATCGGCCTCTTCTTCAAATCCGATGTTAAATAGTTGCGCGATTTCCTTCGTGTCTTGGCGCGCGGCATCGGCAAGGCGATTCAACGCTTGAGACTCAATACTAAAAAAGAGCATGCCGGCTGCCGCTGGCAAGGGTTCTGCGCCGGTCAGGTAATTGGCAAGCCTGCTCGCAAGATGAACGATCCGTACCAAAGGGTGCGCTTCCTGGAGTTGATCATAGGCTTCCTGATGGTAGCGAATAGCATCGGCCAGGAATGGGTGAAGCCGCCATTCCAAAACCAAGTTGGCGGCAATGGACAGTTTCAAATCGTTTTGTGTCAGCGTGCTTTCGTCTCGCCCTGTTCCGGATGCGCGCTTTTGTTTGAATGCCGATGCCCATTGGGCTAGAGGATCCAGCGCGCAGAGCATTGCGCCCAAGCGCGCTTCTTGGGGATAGGGGTAAGCGGTATGTTGCGCCAATTGCTCTGCAAGATTCGCGCACAGCGTCGTGCGCCACCAATACTTGTTAAGATCCCCGGTGGGATGACTGTTGTAGGGGGAGAATGCTTGCTGGATTGCCGCATTGTGTACGATGGCTTGCACACTTTCGATGCCTAGAATGGTGATGGCGTGGCCAATGCTGGCGGGTGTGTCATTCGAGGAAATATTGTTCGTGCGCCAAGCTGAAAGAATTCGGGCGCTTAAAGCCGGGTCATGCTCGATTGCTTGAAGCCAATTTTGGCTACGGCCGTCAATCTCCAGGGTTAGCAGCTTGAGCAGGATGTGCGGCATGCAGGGCAACAAGCCCGCGTCGATCCGTCCTAAAACTTTCGCTTCTTTTTTCATCTCTGCAAGCCGCTATTCTGTTCTTCTTATTATGTGAGGCTGCAATTTCGACCATGAAAATGGAGCGGTGCCCCATACGGGATGTTACTTAACAATTTTCAACTTGCACAACTAATATTACAAGTTCCAAGACAAATGGCGCTGCCTATTTTTGTTATGCCGTCAGGTAGGGCAGATTGTTGTGGAAACAGATTGCAAATTCGTGAGCGTGATGAAGGCGAACAGTATTTAACTACGGGTTTTCCAATCAGAAACGAGCAATTCCAAAGTTGGATACTAATTAATGTGACAATCTCAATACCCGGCTTATAGCTACAGTCATAAATCTAAAACATAGCAGCGTTACATTCCACGTTCTTATTTGGTGGATAGATTCATGCACATCAGCATTTTTGGATTAGGTTATGTCGGCGCAGTCGCGGCAGGCTGTTTATGCCGTGACGGTCATCAGGTGATTGGCGTTGATCCGGCACAAGTCAAAGTCGATCTGATTAACCGCGGTCAAACGCCGGTGATCGAAGCAGAGATCGGCGAGATTATTGCGGGTGCTGCGCGCGATGGCTCTTTGCGTGCGATGACAGACGTGTGTACGGCTGTGTTTGAGAGCGAAATGTCGATGATCTGCGTCGGCACGCCCAGCCAACTGAATGGTAATCTCGACTTGCGCTATGTGCGCCACGTGTGCGAAGAAATTGGCGTCGCGCTGCGCGACAAAACGGATTTCCATGTCGTGGTGGCGCGCAGCACCATGCTACCTGGCACTATGCGTAATGTAGTCATTCCTGCTTTGGAAGAATCTTCAGGCAAGCGCGCGGGTATCGATTTTGGTGTCTGCAACAATCCAGAATTTCTGCGCGAAGGTACGGCGGTATATGACTACTATCATCCGCCTAAAACCGTCATTGGCGAGACCGATGATCGCAGTGGTGATATCCTTTCGCAAGTGTATGCGGCGTTGGATGCACCGCTGATTCGCACCGATGTTGAAACTGCCGAAATGGTGAAATATACCGACAACGTTTGGCATGCGTTGAAGGTTGGCTTTGCCAACGAGATCGGTAATGTATGCAAATCCGTCGGCATCGATGGTCATCGCGTGATGGAGATATTCTGTCACGACACCAAGCTCAACCTCTCGCCTTATTATCTCAAGCCCGGCTTTGCCTTTGGCGGTTCCTGCTTACCGAAAGATGTGCGCGCGCTATGCTATAAAGCGCGCAGCATGGATTTGGATTTACCGATCCTGAATAGCATCATGCCCAGCAACGAGCGCCAAGTGGAGCGCGGCCTGAACATGGTGATGGAAAAGGGTGACAAGAAAGTCGGCATCCTCGGTTTTAGCTTCAAAGCCGGCACCGACGATTTACGCGAGAGCCCGCTGGTGGAACTGATCGAGCGCCTGCTCGGCAAAGGCTACGACGTGCGCCTATATGACCGCAACGTCAATATCGCCAGCTTGGTTGGCGCCAACCGCGACTACATCCTGAATCACATTCCGCACATCTCCAGACTGATGGAAGACAGTATCGATAAAGTGTTGGCGCATGCCGGCACGGTGGTCATCGGCAATGGCGATCTTGAATTCAAGAACGTGCCCGCACGTCTGCGCACGGGTCAGAGCATGGTGGATTTGGTGCGCATCGACCCAGCGCGTGTGTCGGATGCAAACTACGACGGCATTTGCTGGTAGTTTATGCAAACGCCTCAGGCCGTACAGCGTCGCGTCCTCATTATTGTCGAGAATCTGCCCTCGCCATTCGATCGCCGCGTCTGGCAAGAAGCAACTACGCTACATGCGGCGGGATACGAAGTCTCCATCATTTGCCCCACGGGTAAAGGCTTTGAGAAACGCTATGAACTCATCGATGGCGTGCATATTTATCGACACCCGTTGCCAATGGAAGCAGAAGGTGCGTTGGGCTATTTGGTCGAATACAGCGCTGCGCTGTTCTGGGAATTTACACTGGCATTCCGCGTGCTGTTCACGCGCGGCTTTGACGTGATCCATGCCTGCAATCCACCCGATTTGATTTTTCTGGTGGGTGGATTCTTCAAGCTGTTCGGTAAAAAATTTCTGTTCGACCACCACGACATCAATCCCGAATTGTATGAAGCCAAGTTCGGACGGCGCGATTTTTTCTACAAGCTGATGGTCGCATTCGAGCGCATGACCTTCCGCTTGGCGGATGTGTCGATCGCAACCAATGAGTCCTATAAGCGCATCGCGTTGGAACGTGGCCACATGGCGTCGGACAAAGTGTTCGTGGTGCGTAGCGGGCCAAAGCTGGATCGCCTCGTCATTCATCCGCCAGTAGCAGCACTGAAGCAGGGACGCAAATACCTGGTGGGCTATGTTGGCGTGATGGGCAAGCAAGAAGGTATCGATTATCTGCTGCGTGCCGCAGCCCATATCGTCAAAGTGCTGCAGCGTCATGACATCCATTTCGGGTTAGTCGGCGGCGGTACTTCGTTGGCCGAGATGCAGGACTACGCACGCGAGTTGGGCGTCGCGGAATACGTCACTTTCACTGGTCGCGTATCCGATGCCGATATGTTGGCGATGCTTAATACAGCTGATGTCTGCGCCAATCCGGATGTGGCCAATCCGATGAACGATAAATCGACCATGAACAAAATTATGGAGTACATGGCACTGGGTAAACCCATCGTCCAATTCGATTTGACCGAAGGCCGATTCTCGGCGCAGGAAGCTTCGGTGTACGCCAAACAAAACGACGAGATTGATTTTGCTCAAAAGATAGTCGAATTGCTGGACGATGCACCGCGTCGGTTACGGATGGGGGCATTCGGACGGCAGCGGGTCCTGAACGA
Organism: Betaproteobacteria bacterium; assembly: GCA_024641855.1. Taxonomy (GTDB): domain Bacteria; phylum Pseudomonadota; class Gammaproteobacteria; order Burkholderiales; family Thiobacteraceae; genus RBG-16-58-11. The sequence goes on from JAHECG010000009.1 coordinate 11,235, forward strand.
ATTGGAGTGGCGTTATGAGGCGCCCAAACTACTCGCTGCTTATGATGCCGCTTGGGGAATCCCTATGACGAGGCCCGAATCACTCTCTTGCGCAATGGTGAAGTCGGATGAATAAGCCGGAGTCACTGCTGAATCCGAGTGGCGCCTCAACATTTCCGCGACTCAGTTTGTTTCGACGACAAATGTCGCTTGCCTCCTTGATAAAGTTACTGCTTGACCCTGTGGTGGCGATTGGCATGTTGTTGCTGGTGGCGAAGATCTATGATGAGGAGTTTATCGGCCCCTATTTGGTGCTATCCCTGATTTTGTTCTCGTTAACTTTTCCAGGGCGCTGGGCTGAGCCCAATCTGAAGTCTTTTGGCAACGTCATCCTGATGCCGTGGTTGATTACCGTTGCGATTCTATTTTTGCTGGGTTTTGCTACTGGATACATTGGTGTATTTCCGGATATGGTGCTCGTCACCTGGGGCGCGGGAACGCCATTCGCCTTGTTTATCGCACACAAGGTGGTGCATCGCATGCTTCCACGCGTGCTCGAACTAGAGGGCAGCACACGTACTGCTGTGATCGTGGGCGCGAATAATTTGGGGCGGAAGTTCGCCAAGGAACTGGTTAGCGGGCCTTACCTGGGTATTTCGTTGAAAGGTTTCTATGACGACCGCGCGCCGAACCGTCTCGGGGAAACCCAAGGGAAATTGTTGGGTAATATCGAGGACCTGGTCGCCAGCACGCGTGCCGGTACCATTGATCTGGTGTATATCACTTTACCGATGGCATCACAGCCACGCATCTTGAAATTACTGGATGATTTGCGTGATACCACGGTGTCGGTGTATTTCGTGCCGGATATTTTTGTCGCCGATATGATTCAAGCGCGCATCGATGTGATTCATGGTATCCCAGTGGTTGCGGTATGCGAGACGCCGATGTATGGCGTGAATGGCGTTGTCAAGCGTGTAAGTGATTTGTTACTGGCTGCGGTGATTCTGTTGCTGATTGCGCCGATCATGGCAGCGATCGCAGTCGGGGTTAAATTAAGCTCTCCGGGCCCAATCCTATTCAAGCAAAGACGCTATGGTTTGGATGGGCGCGAAATTGTAGTCTATAAATTTCGTTCAATGACGGTATGCGAGGATGGTGCAAAAATTGAACAAGCCAAGCGCGGAGATCAACGCATCACACCTTTTGGCGGTTTTTTGCGCAGTTCATCATTGGATGAATTACCGCAGTTTATTAATGTACTGCAAGGCTCAATGAGCGTGGTCGGACCGCGTCCGCATGCCGTGGCACACAACGAAGAATATCGCAAGATCGTCAAGGGTTATATGGTTCGTCACAAGGTCAAACCGGGTATTACCGGCTGGGCGCAAGTCAATGGCCTCCGTGGAGAAACCGACACGCCTGAAAAAATGGAGTCGCGTGTACGTTACGATATCGACTATATGCGCCATTGGACCCTTGTGTTTGATTTCATGATTGTGCTGAAGACAATTTTCGTCGTGTTGCGTGGACGCAATGCCTATTGATCAACGCTTGGTCAACGCTTTGGCAAAGTTCTTAGCAGTGACCGAACGCGGTATTGGGCCGTGGCTGATCATGGCTGTCGTTATCGTGTTCGTCGGAAATCTTTTTTATCTCGGTTCCAAACCCTTTGCTGTTGGATTGTTCCCGAGCCCATGGGACAAACTTGCACATTTGTTGACCTTTGGGTTGATCGCAGGAATGTTGTGGCTGGGTTTGTTGCGTAAACACGCCGGCTGGGTTGTTGCCTTGGTGTCTTTGATCGGATTTGCGGATGAACTTCATCAACACTTTCTACCGGGACGCTCAGCCGATCCCCTCGATTTCTTGACGGATGTACTTGCCGCGTTGTTGGCGGTCACCTTGCTGCATTGGATTAGCCGAGCAGTCGCGCAAAAACCGTCTGAGATTTAGTGTTGTTTCATGCTTTTGTAATGTGACTGTTGGAGTCTTGTTAGACGCAAAGGGTACCGCTAGGCGCCTGCGACTGAGCATGAAGGAGTAAATCATGAAACTTTTGAATCGATTACGGGAAATCTGGGCGATTCCTCCCGATCATGAAATGAGTGCATTTGGTGGCTCAATTGAGGTGGTTGAAATGGACTTTGAGGAGTTTGCATTTCAGCAGGGGATGGAAAACAATCAGTATGAAGCGATGGTCGGCATCGGGACGTTGGATGGATTGAGACAGCGCATTTCCGGTGTCCACGAGGATTTTCCGCCAGGTTTAATGGGGCAGGGTGAAGATGACAGTGGAGCATAAGCCCCATGCCACGCTTCAAAAAAAGTGCTACGCGGCAAGTCGACTGGCAACGCTACTACTGCTCAGCGCCTTGATTGTTCCGCAGGCGCAAGCCTTGATGGCGGGTGATCCAAACGGCGTACCAGCCGATTCTCCGGCGCATCGCATCGATCCCAATACCGAACAATCTCCATGGGCAGGTGTTGGCAGCATTTCAGTGCATGGAGGCGCCTATTCCGGTGTGGTGATCGGCCCGCGTCAGATATTGACCGCTGCCCATGTGGTTGCAGGTTCATCCGCCAATGACGTCAGCTTCAACCTGAATATTAACGGCAACATATCCCAGTCTATCGCGGCCAAAGAGATCAGCATTCATCCGGGCTATGGTAAGCATTCTTTTCAAGGGATCGTATTGAACGATCTGGCCGTGATCCAATTGACGTCGGATTTGCCGGCCAACGTGCCGCGCTACCCGCTGTTGGTGGAAGCATTGCCGATTGGGACCGTTATTTCGCTGGTGGGTTATGGCGCGTCCGGCGATGGTCAGCATGGCGCTACGGTCGGTGCACAAGCTAACGTGAAACGCGTGGGTAAGAATGTGATGGATGCGTTCGTGCCACGCCCAAAAATGTTCGAATTGCCACCAGCCTACCTATTCGATTTCGATGGCCCAAACGTTATCAACACCATGGGTGGATTGACATTGGGCAATACTGTCGAGACCACGGTCGGCAGCGGTGATTCTGGTAGCCCGGCATTTGTCAGTGTCGATGGACAATGGATGGTGGCCGGTATCAATACTTTTCAGTTGAGTCAGCCACAACGTCCAGCCGCGCCCCTGTTCGGCTCCATGGGTGGTGGCATGTTCGTGCCAGCCTACGCCGATTGGATTCGCTCGGCCATGGCAAAGCCTGCTGCAGCAACCTCCACGCAGCACGGTGATTTGTGGTTGTCCGGGTTTATTGGCGTGATCGGCTTGGTGTGGGTTCGGCGCAAACGTTGGGGGTAATGAGCGGCAATTTTCAATGGTCGAGCTGGGGGGGGCTGGCCATTGCGGCGTGGCTGGTATTGGCGGTTGCGATGGATGCTGAGCAAGAGGGGGTGGTGCTGGCGCTTGCCATCAAGCGCTTTGGACATGAAGCGGATGGACGTTTGAAACCATGGTTCAGCCTGATGCATAGCGCAACCAAATTGAATGAGATGGAGAAGTTGCAACTGGTGAATAATTTCTTCAATCGCATTCCGAACGTCAGTGACGCAACGCATTGGAATGACCCGGATTACTGGGCAAGCCCAATGGAACTGCTGGCATCCAATGGTGGCGATTGTGAAGATTTTGCCTTGGCCAAGTATTTCACTTTGCGCGAGCTTGGCGTGCCGGATGAGCGTTTGCGTCTCACCTACGCCAAAGCATTTCTTCGCAACGCTGGACAAATACAAAGTCACATGGTCTTAACCTATTACAGTACGCTCGGCAGTGAGCCTTGGGTACTGGACAATTTAACTGATGTGATTCAGCCGGCATCGCATCGTAGCGATCTCACGCCTAGTTATAGTTTCCGAGTGGCTCAACTTTGGATCGCGCACGAACGACAAAGCGGTCAGATTAACAGTAACGCTGATTTGTTAACCGGCTGGCGCGAGCTGCGCGCCAGCATGCTGCGTATGGACGCGTTGAAGTGATGTCACTGAGTAATATTCAAGGTAGCACGACATGAGTTTTTCGCGCATTGTGTTTGTGCTTTTAACGCTGCTCATGGGGGTATTGCTGGCCGCAAGCTTTGCCTTGAACGTCGTTCATTCGCGCCAATACTTAAGCCGCCAACTCGCGGTACACGCGCAAGACAGCGCCACTGCGCTGGGTCTCACGTTGGCACCTGCTGTACAGCAGCATGATCGGGTCGCTATGGATAGTCTCGTCAAAGCGGTTGGCGATGGCGGTTATTTTCATTGGATTCGCGTCGTTGGCACAGATGGTAGCGTGATTGCAGAACACGCCACCAAACTCGATATTGCGGGAGTTCCAAACTGGTTCGTCAAATGGTTACCGATGGAGACCCCGACGCGAAGAGCGCTCATTATGGATGGATGGCGCGAAGCAGGACAGGTTGAGATCAAAAGTCATCCTGGATACGCGTACCAGCAGCTTTGGGCGGACGCACGCGATTTGTTGATTTGGTTTTCAGTTGCGGGTGGGATGGCGCTGGGGATCATGATTGTGTTGGCGCGATCTGCCCTCAAGCCGTTGGCGGCCATGGAGCGGCAAGCGCAAGCCATTGGCACTGGTCGCTTCGACAAATCGGTGTCGTTGCCTTGGGCGCGGGAGTTACGGCAAGTCGCCGCAGCGATGAATCAAATGGCGGGCAAGGTGGATCTCATGTTGAACGACAAAATCAGAATCATCGAAAAGCTAGAAATGGACTCCCATCGAGATGCGCTGACTGGCCTGAATACGCGCGCCTTTCTGAATGATCAAATCAATTTACTTATAAGCGGCACAGATGAATGCGAAAGTGCTGCACTACTTTTAATTAGACTTCCGGATTTGGCTGAGGTCAATACGCAATGGGGGTATGAAGAAGGCGATATTTGTTTGAAACAATTCGCGGCGATATTGCATGAACAAGTATGGAAACTACAAGGTGCTATCGCAGCGCGCGGTGGCGCCGAATTCATGCTGTTGATACGTGAGACCTCCCCTGAGCAAGCGCAGGCGCTCGCTAGTACGCTGCTGTATCAATTGCGCACACTCGTGAGCCCCCGGGGCGCAGGTTTTGGTGCTGGACACATTGGCATAGGTTTTCGCGATTCCCATATGACAGACGCTTCCAAATTATTTTCCCAAGCAGATATGGCACTCAGGTCGGCTGAGAGTCATGGGCGCTACTGGGCTAACCTATTTCCCATGAGCGACATTTCACATGAAACGACGTACGGCGCTTCGCGCTGGCGCAGTATCATCGTACATGCGCTGGCGCAACGCTCGATCATGTTGTTCGAGCAACCTGTGTTGCATGCGATCAGTGGAGAGCCGATATATTACGAGTTATTGGCGCGTATTCGAGACGAGACTGGACGCTTGATCAGCGCCGAAGCCTTTATTCCTATGGCCCATCGATTAGGCTTGAGCGCAGCGATTGACCGTGCCGTAGTGGAACTGGCATTGACGCAAACCTATTTAGACAAGGTTCCACGGGTGCTTAATTTATCCCTCGACGCAATTCAAGATCTATTGTTCACGAGCTGGCTACAGCAACGGCTGCGACTGAGTTGCGTGGATTCAAGGCAAATCCTATTTGAATTGCCGGAACGGGCCGCAGCGGAAATGCCAGAGAGCGTGTTGCGTTTAATGCACAGTCTGGAAGGCATGGGTACCCGCTTCGGGTTCGATCATGTCGGCTTGCTTCCCGAAGCTTTGGCACAGATGCGGCATATGCGACCCAAGTTTCTAAAGTGTGATGAAACACTCCTGAGCGGCATGGAGGTGGATTCGCCAAAACGCGCCTTACTGAAATTGTTAATGGAATTGGCGCAAGGATTGGATAGTTTGTTTATCGTTTCTGGTATCGAATCCGAAGCGCAAGCCAAGACATTTAGGGATATTGGCGTCGGCGCGCTGCAAGGGCGTGCGCTTGGTGCGCCGCGCGCGGTTGGCGCTCTATAAATCCTAAACCACTGTCACGGTTTCTTCATCCAAACAGGCTAAAGTGGCCTATTGATTATTTCAACGGAGCACTTTGAAGCATGAAATTCAATCGTTATTCAATTCTATTGTTGTGTGCAAGTATGAGTCTTGCTGTCGATGCCTTTGCTGCGGGAAATGGCGATGAAATTCTCGCTCGCATGGGCGCCATCGAAATCAAGCGATCTGATATGGAGCGTTTGTTGGGTAAGGTTCCAGCCAAAGCTACACCGGAGCAGATCCGCGCGATCAACCAGGCGCTGCGCACCGAATTAATCCGACGTACTTTATTGGACGAAGCGACGCGCGCAGCCTGGGACAAGAAGCCGGAAGTGCGACAACAGATCGATGCGGCGCGTGAACAGGTGATTGTTTCCACCTATATCAACCAACAAGTTCGTCCAGCCGCTGATTATCCAACGCAAGCGGATGTTCAAGCGGCGTATGAGGCAAGCAAATCGCAGCTCGTGCGTTCGCCGCAAGTGCACTTAGCACAGATTTACACAAAGGACGCGGCTCAGGCGGATGAAGTCGCAAAGAAAGCACATGAAAAGGGCGCCGATTTTTCGCAGCTCAGCACCCAATATTCGCAACACGCAGAGAGTGTGCGCAACAAGGGGGATATGGGCTGGCTGGTCGTGGAAAATCTCACGCCTGAAATTCGTGCAGTGGCGGAAAAACTTAATACGGGCGAAGTCAGTAAACCGATCAAGGTTGCGGACGGCTGGCATGTACTGAAACTGATCGAGCGCAAGGGAGCAGAGACTATCCCGTTGGCCGAAGTGCGTGAACGGTTGGTGCAATCGCTGCGATTGAAACGCGCGCAAGAAAACGAACAACGCTACTTGGATCAACTCGTCTCGCGTACGCCCATTACCGTGAATGAAATTGCACTATCAAATCCCGGGTCCAGCGGTAAATAGGCTTTGGTTTAACGCATGGCTCCAATGGACTAGTTGTGGCGTGATTCACGCCGAACAGCTGTCATGCAGCCCTATTAAAGTCATCGCGGGAGAAAGCGATGACAAAAATAAGGAGCGGCTGTTTTAAGATTGGGTGGGGGTTTGTTGCAGGCATGCTAGTCGCGTGCTTTGCCACGACTACATTGGCAGCAAACTCCGCAGCATGGTCTTCCAAGGTTCCCGCCGATGTCATGTTCAAGCTGGATCAAGGCCAAGCGCAGTCGCTGATTGTTTTATTCGACGATCAGGCCGTCGTCAGTGAAGCGGCGGCAATGCGTGTTAAGCTCCGCGCGAAAACGGATACCGCCCCAATACAAGCGCTGAAGGCTGCACGCTATGCGACGCTGAAGCAGGGTGTTATGGCGGCGCTACCTGCTGGCCAACATCAGATGTTGAGAGACTATAGCCATTTGCCGATGGCTTTCATGCGTTTCCATACCGCGCTCGCCCTACGTACCTTGCTGCAACGCCCAGATGTGATCGCCGTTTATCGTGACGAAACCAAGCAAGCGATTTTGGTGCAAAGTCTGCCGCTTATCGGACAAACCAATGTGTCCTTAGCCGGTGACCAAGGTGTTGGCACCACGATGCTCGTCATTGATTCCGGGGTTGATTACACCAAACCGGCATTCGGTTCCTGCACTGCCCCAGGCGTACCTGCAGGTTGCCATGTTAGTTTTTACCTGAATATCGCGGATAGCAGCACCGCCTTAGATACGCTTGGCCATGGTTCCGTGGTTTCAGCGATTGCGCTCGCGGTCGCACCGCAGAGCGACATCGCCATGCTGAATGTTTTCGGCGCCAACAGCAGCACCAGTGATAGTTTGATTCTGACAGCGATCGATTTCGGCATCGCTAATCAAGCGGCACTCAATATTGTGGCGATGAATATGAGCTTGGGAGATAGTTCCAGTCATAGCACGCCATGCAGCAACAAAGTGACCAATCCCTACGTAACTCCAATTGCCAACGCCAAGGCCGCAGGAATCATCGTAGCCATTGCTTCGGGTAATAATGCTTACAGTAATGGCATCTCGTTGCCTGCCTGCACACCTAACGCGGTCTCGGTTGGTGCGGTTTACGATGCTAATGTAGGCGCGCGCAGCTTTGGCGTTTGCAGCGATAGCAGTTCAGCCGCAGACAAGGTGACCTGCTACTCGAATAGCGTATCTTATTTGACCATGCTGGCCCCAGGCTCGATTGTCTCAACGTCAGTCGGTGGTGGCGACGGCACTTCGTTCGCTGCGCCCATGGTCGCTGGTGCTGCGGCGGTACTGCGATCTGCGTTTTATTCCGAAACCGCCGACCAGACCATCACCCGCCTGACTAGTACAGGTGTTCCGATAACGGATGTGCGCAACAGCATCACTACGCCACGTCTCAATTTACTGGCCGCTGCACGACCTGCGAACGATGCGTTTGCTAATCGCATAGCCCTCATAGGCGCCAGCGGCAGCGTGATTGGTTATAACGTATTGGCCACGAAAGAAAGTGGTGAGCCAATCCATGCGGGCAATGGTGGCGGTACTTCGGTGTGGTGGAAATGGATTGCACCAGCGAATGGCCAGGTCGTTCTTGATACCAACGGCAGTGTATTTGATACCCTGCTGGCGGTGTATGCCGGTAGCGGCCTCAATGCGCTGACATCGATAGCTGCCAATGATAATGATGGAACTTTAGGCAATGTCAGCAGCGTGGTGTTTCAGGCGCAAGCGGGCGTCGAGTATCAAATCGCGGTCGATGGCTTCAATGGCGCTGCTGGCGATATTGCGCTGAACTGGAGTCTCAATTCTGCCGCCAATGCAGATCTATCGGTGACCGGTAGTAGTGCGCCGACGACGGTGACACAAGGCAACAATGTGACCTATACGCTGAATATTCACAACGCTGGGCCACAGGCCGCAACCAATGTCGTGTTGACCGATACGTTACCCAATGCGGTTACCTTTATCAGTGCCTCGGTCGCTTGCAGTGTCAATGGCGCTAGCTTGATTTGTCCCTTGGGGAGCCTGCTTTCCGCTGGAAACACGAGCGTCACGGTGACGGTGCAAACCTCACTGAGCACACCCATCAGTATCGTCAATAGCGCCAGCGTGCTATCGGATGTTTCCGATTTGAATACGGCGAACAATAACGTATCCATATCCACCACGGTTGCTCCATTTCAAATTGCAGCCAATGAAGACAACGATGTTCCTACACTGCCGGAGTGGGGTGCGATGTTGTTGGCGGGACTATTGTTAACGATTGGGTACCGGCGCAGTCAAAAATAAACCTGACTAGCGCTCATCTTCAGCTAGAAATTCAAAACCTTTTCACCGCAAAGGACGCAAAGGAACCCTCGCCCTAGTGTTTGCTTTCCTTCGCGCACCTTCGCGTCCTTTGCGTTTCAAGATTTAATTGTGCAATCCAGCCTAAGCACGGAATTTCCTTGGCTGAAGATGAGCGCTAATCAGGAAAATAAATTAGGTGCGCGTGGTCACTCAGCCCAATACCCCGCCGTGGGCGATGCTCAAGTCGGGAAACAGTTCGCCGTTGGTGGGATAGGCCGCGCGGCGCTCCACGAACAGACTGCTGCCTTCCATACGTTTCGCCAGCTTCTTGGCCTCGGCGGCGATGGCGGAAATCTCGTGCACGTTGGACAGCGCGCCCGGCTCCACGCCGACGGCGCCGATGGACAGCGAGAGCAGCGGAAATAACACTCGGTTTCCTCGGCGATCCTCGCCGTAATAGCCGCCCTGCGCCAGATGCTCCGGTTTGAAAAATTGGTGCACCATCGCGTCGAAGCTGTCCAGAATCGATTGACAGCGTTGGTGCCAGTCAGCGCTTTGAAACAAGATGATGAAGTCGTCGCCGCCGATGTGCCCCACGAAGTCACGGGCAGGGTCGCTGCCCTCGGCCAAGATACTCGCACAGGCCTGAATCACCTCGTCGCCCTTGCGGTAGCCGTACATGTCGTTCAGCGGCTTGAAATGGTCGAGATCGCAATGGCAGGCGGCGAATGCCACCTTGCGCTCGATCAAACGTTCCACGTGTTCGTTGATCGGAACGTTGCCGGGCAGCATGGTGAGGGGATTTGCATAGCGCGCGGCGTCGATCTGCATCTGGCTGATTTCACGCATCAAGTCGTAGCCGGTGCCGATACCGAAGTATTCGCCGTTGTCGGTGAGAATAAAACCATCGGAAAAACTATGCTTGCCTTTGTTGACGACCAGCCGGCTCAATTCTTCCAGCGGCGTATGTCGGTCGACAATCAACGGGTCGGCGTCCATGAATAGGGAACAGGCGTGTCGCCCAAATAACTCCCGTGTGTAGATGCGCGAGAATCGATCCACCAGAGAAGTGCGGTTGATGATCCCGACGGGAATACGATTCTCCACGACTGGAACAGCATGCAGATTCGGTTGTGTGAGCAGCAAATTCAATACGGTTTCGCTATGCGACTTGGGCGAGACGGCGGGCGCATTCAGCACCAGCTTGTCCGCGCAGACCCTTCCCAGCAAGCCTGAACCGCCTTGGGGATAAATGCTGATGGCCGTGTGCATGAGGCAGGCCGCGGCTTCCGGGTCGATGCTGGGCGACGGATTGGCGTGCGGTCGGCTGATGAAATAACCCTGTCCGCAGGCGATGCCGAGATCCAGCAGGATCAAGAGATCGGCGCGCGTTTCGATGCCCTCCGCCACGACTTTTGAATTGCTGTTTTCGGCAATTTGTTGAATCGAGCGCACGAATTGCAGCTTGACCGGATCCTGGTGAATACCCAGGATGAAATGCTTGTCCACCTTGACGAAGTGCGGACGCAGTTCAGACCACAAGCGTAAGCTAGAGAACCCCTCGCCGAGGTCATCCATGGCGATTTCAAAACCAGCGTCGCGATGTCGAAGTGCCGCGTCGACCAAGGGAGCGAAGTTGAGGGTCGGCTCGCTTTCGGTGATTTCGATGATGATGCGATTCCGGGTCAGGCGCTTTTTGCGTAGCAACTCCAGCACGGCATCCTGTTGCAGAATACCGTTTTCCAGTCCTGCTGGACTCAAGTTCAGAAACAATTTGGTCGGCAGGTCGAGACGGGTGAATTCATCGAGCACGATCAAAACGCATAGCCGTTCCAGCTCATCGGTTAAATCATGGCTTTTGGCGGCTTGAAAAAGGGCCGTCGGGGCATGCAGCGCGGTATCGGCAGGTCCGCGAATCAAGCCCTCGAAGCCAATAATGCGCGCATTTCGCATATCGATGATTGGTTGAAACACCGGACGCAGGCGGCGGTGTAAGAGAATGTCGGTTAACAAGTCCAGCATGGGGCCCGCATGGGGTAAATTCCGCGTAAAAAAATAAATATCTTTTATCAAGATACTGGATGCGTATGGAGGTTTTATGACTGAGACACTTGGCCAAGCGGGCTCGGGTACGGTTTTTCGCGATCCGAATACGCGCTGTTCGTATAGTCCAAATGGCTCATGGATGCTGCGAAAGCCGATTCGTAACTGTCACATAACTTCGTTATAGTTAACTAAAGCAATCGTGCATGATCATTTAGGGTTGAACGATGAAAATTTTTCGCGCTACCACCATCCTGTTGAGCTTGGCTTTACTCGCCGCACAACCGGTAGCAGCCAGCATCATCTCGGATGGCTCCAGCGGCATGTTCCGACCCACGAGCGATTTCACTTTGGATTTATCCGGGCCCATACTGCCGCAGTACAGCAGCGTGTATATCGATGCCGGTATTCGGCTGACCGTATTGACGCCCACCGGCGGCGCGTTCGGCGACTTGCTGGCGGCGAACGATATTTTCATCAACGGTATCGTCGATGCCGGTAGCGGTAATTTGGGTTTGCTGGCTGGCAATCAAATTAGTTTAGGTTTGGGGTCTCAGCTTAGCGCAGGGTCGCTGACTATTGCGGCCAGTTCTATTATTAATTCTGGTGCTATCTCGGTGCTTGGCGGCACTATCAATGTTGGCACAACTCCTGGTACCTTGGTTTTTCCAGATTTAAATTCGGGTGCGATTACTATTGGCGCAGGTTTAAGCATTGGCAATCCCGTTCTTGGGGGCGGAGTTATAAATTTAATTGGAGGGGGTTCTGTGCAACTGGGCGGATCAGTGCAACCGACATTTCCACCAGTGCAAGGCTACCCGGGCACCATTATCGTGGGCGACGGGGGGGTAAGCGGTGTGATTGGCGGCATTGCTTTAGCCACCGTCCCCGAACCTTCCACCCTGCTGTTGCTGCTGCCCGGTCTGGCGCTGCTGGCGCGCCCATCAAGACGGCACGAGCACGCTTGAGTTGGTATTCTGGCGGGTATTCCCGCCGAATCTTAATGCCAAAAATTGTTATTTTCCAGCACCGTCTCTTCGATTTCTTGCTTGAGCCCGCCCGAGGGTTTTCTGTATTGATGTAGCCGCCAATCGACGAGTAGTTGAAGCGCTAATTCAAAGTCGCTGTAATTGAGTTTGAATAAGCGTGTAATTTCCAGTTTTTCACGTCCGTCCAGCGCATTAACCAGCTCGCTAAAAATTTCCTTGGACTCTGGATCGGTGTTGGGGTCTTTTAGGAGCTTCGCAATTTTCTTGGTCGCGTGCATGTTCTTATCCCTGAAATTTTTGTGGGAAATACATTATGCGCAAGCAAAACAGTAAAAGCGAATTATGTGACAAATGTCGACTATTTCTCTTGGGTACTTTGTTTTGACATGGCGTGGTGCATGGCTCATACGCCTTAACCTTCCTGTAACAAGACTGCGGCAAGATGACGTCTTTTTTGAAGGCAATGGCAATGCGAAAGATACTGCTGACCCTGGTTCTGGCTTTAGCCGTACCGCAAATAGCACATGCTTGGTGGAGCGGCGATTGGACCGAGCGTAAGAAGATTACGTTAGATACCACGGCTAGCGGTTTGGCGATCAAGCAGGAATTAACGGCGCCGTTAGTGTTGCTGCGCTTACATACGGGTAATTTCGCATTCGACGGTGCGAAGGTTGATGGTGCCGATCTGCGTTTTGTTGCGGAAGATGATAAGACGCCACTCAAATACCACATTGAGAAATTTGACGGCTTGGCGCAGATTGCGCTGGTATGGGTACAAGTCCCCAAGATTCAACCAGGTTCGAAAGAGCACCATATCTGGCTCTACTACGGCAACGAGAACGCGGTTGCGGGTGATGACGCAAAAGGCAGCTTCGATGTAAACCAAACGAGTGTGCTGCATTTTGGCGAAGCCCAGGGCGCGCCTAAGGATATGACAGTTTATGGCAACCACGCCGCGCAATTTGATGGCAGTCACATTCCTGGCGGATTAATTGGCCCAGCAGTGGCTTTCGATGGTAAGCAGAGTTTGCAGATTCCCGCTTCTGCCACGATGAAAATGACGGCGGCTGATGGCGCAACGATTTCATTTTGGATTAAACCAAGCGCTGCGCAATCCACGCCAATCCTAACGCTGCGCGATGGCAAGTCAGCGATTGTGATTGGTATGGACGGCAGCCAGGCTTACGCTAAGGTAGAAGGCGGTGCGAAACCGGTTGAGACGCCACGCGCGGGCAATCTCGCGGCGGGTGCGTGGCACCATGTCGCGGTAAGCGTGGCCAAGGAGTTGACGTTGTATGTGGATGGTCAGCCGGTTGCGGCTACGCCTGTGGAGATGCCAGCAATGCAAGGCGAAGTATTGCTAGGGCGCGGCTTCCAAGGAGAAGTGGATGAACTGGCCATCGCTAATGTGGCGCGATCGGCGGACGCGATCACTTTGGCTGCCTTGAGTCAGGGGCCGGATACAAAACTGCTGAGCTTGGGTGAGGATGAATCGGCGGAAAGCGGTAGCACCTCTTACTTCGGCGTGATTTTGCAGAGCGTTACGCTTGACGGTTGGGTGGTGATCGCATTCTTGATGGTCATGGCAGCCATCAGTTGGATGGTGATGGTGGGTAAAGCGCTGGTCATTAATAAAACGTTTAAAGCGAATAAGGAGTTTTTGGATTCCTTCCATAAACTCAAAGTAACAGAAACCGCGAAGCTAGATGCCGAAGACAAAGCAGAAGATACGGATATCCAGGATTCTGCCTTGATGCTGGCCCTGTTCGGCAAGCACGATCATTACCAAAATGCCTCGCTGTATCACCTCTATCATGTTGGCGTGCAAGAGGTGAAGCATCGCGTGAATAAAGGCAATAAGACGCTTTCGCCGCAAGCGATCAACGCCATCAAGGCAGCGCTCGACGGACGGTTGGTACGCGAGAATCAGAAACTCAACAACTTAATGGTTTTGCTCACCATCGCCATTTCCGGCGGCCCGTTTCTCGGGTTGCTTGGCACGGTGGTGGGTGTGATGATCACTTTCGCTGCAATCGCCGCGACAGGCGATGTGAACGTAGCCGCCATTGCCCCAGGTATTGCTGCAGCCCTAGTCGCCACCGTGGCCGGTCTAGTGGTCGCAATTCCAGCGCTATTTGGATACAACTATCTGGGCAGCCGCATCAAAAATATCACCGCCGATATGCATGTGTTCGTGGACGAGTTAATCGGCCGCTTCGCTGAAGCTTACGCCTAACCAGGAGTTGTCGCGATGGAAATGCGTGAAGATAACGAGCCGTATGACGACATCAATATCACGCCGATGTTGGATTTAGCGTATGTGCTGCTGGTGATTTTTATCATCATGACCACCGCCTCGGTGCAGGGCATCAAAGTCAATCTGCCTAAGGCGAGTACCACGCCGAATTTGGCCAAACCTAAGACCAAGGCTGTGACCATTGATGCCAACGGTCAAATTTATCTCGATACCTATCCAGTGACGCTTGCGGAACTGGAATCACGGTTGCGTACGTTTAAATCGATTACGCCGGATTTGCCGGTGGTGATCAAAGGTGATTCCAAGATTCAGTATGAAAAAGTGGTTGATGTGATGGACTTGTGCGGACGATTGGATATTACGCAACTCGGCTTGGTGACTCAAAAGGCTAGCAAGTGAGCCAGGTCGGATGGCGTGCACGCTTGCCGCAGTTGATCGTCGGCGGGGTGTTGCTGGCAGTTTTAGTGGGCATGTTTTTTATCATCAAAGGTTTTATCGATAGCGATGAAAAGCCATCGAAAAGCAAAGTGCAAACGATTTCCCTGGTGAAACCGCCGCCACCAAAACCGCCAGAAGAAAAACCACCAGAACCGGTTAAGCAAGAGGTAAAGCAAGATGAAGTCAAGATCGATCAGCCGGTGCCGCAACCTGTCGAAGCGCCGCCAGTGGGTTTGACGACAACGCAGGGGCCAGGAACGGACTCCTTCGGGATGCAAGGCGGGGATGGTAAAGGCACAGGCCGAATTGGCGGCAACGGTGGTAGTCGTGCTCGTTGGTATGCGGGTTTGTTGGCCAATCAGATTGAGCAAGTGCTCAATCGGGATAGCAAGTTACTGGATGAATTAAAGGCCAAGCGTATCACCGTCCGGATATGGGTCGGAACCACAGGTGCCGTGGAACGCGTTGAATGGGATAAGGGCGTAGTACCCGCAAAAACCGAACAAGCCCTGCGGACGCAGTTATTGTCGTTGACGATGCAGGAAGCTCCCGAGGGTATCGCGCAACCGATTTGGTATCGCTTCCGGCCACGTGGCTAATTTAACTTCAGAAGATATTCGCAATGAAAAATATAAGGACTGATATGAATCGACATACGCGAGGAGCGCTAGCCTTGCTAGTGGCTATGGCATTGATGGGGCGATCGGCCTACGCGGATGAAGTAGAAGATTTGGAAGTTGTGCGTCAGACAACTATTAACTTAATTTATGCATTGGTTGATAAAGGGGTGTTGACGAATGACTCTGCTCAGGCGCTGATCAAACAAGCCGAAAAAAGTGCGCGCAAGAAAGTTGAGGCAACTAGAGGCTCCAGTGAAAAAGTCGTACGTGTGCCCTATGTACCGGAATCAGTGAAGCGAGAAATTCGTGAACAGGTAAAGCAAGAAGTCGTAGCGCAAGCAAAATCCGAACACTGGGGCGATGCGAATGCGGTCCCGGAGTGGGTCAGAGGGATGAAATGGGAAGGCGATATCCGGGTGCGCTATGAAACGGATCGGTTCGCCAATACCAATGCGCTCCCTGTCTTCTTTACTAATAATGGACAGAACGTCAGCAATTCTACTGAGCAGCGTGACCGCACGCGGGTGCGTGCGCGTCTTGGCTTGTTGGCTCAAGTGACGCCGGGCATCTCAGCAGGCTTTAGGCTGACGACTGGGAACACCTTAGACCCCGTTTCTACTAATCAAACGCTGGGCACCTATGAAAACAAATATAGTTTTGTGTTTGATCGCGCTTATCTGAAATTGGATCCATGGCCCTGGTTAACGACTTCTGCCGGACGCATCCCAAACCCGTATTTTGCAACCGATTTGGTGTGGGATGATGACCTAAATTTCGAAGGTATCTCAGCCGGTTTGCGTAAGCCTGACTATAGTCTTGATACCTTCCGGCCATTTGTTACTGCTGGCGCTTATTCATTGCAGGAAATCGAAAAAAGCAATACGCAATTAGCCAAAAATAAATGGTTTTTGGGTGTTCAAGGTGGATTTGAATGGCGTAAAAGCAACGAAACGCGATTTAAGATCGGCTTGGCGTACTATGATTTCCTGAACGTGAAGGGAATTCCTAATCCCAATGGTTCTCCAGATCCCGGTGGACCCTACGATAAAACCGCTCCCTTATACCGGCAGAAGGGAAATACGGTATTTGACATTAACCAAGACAACGCCAGTGCGACGAATACGATTTATGCGCTCGCATCAGATTTTAAGTTGATCAACTTAACTGGCGCGCTGGATTTAGGGCATTTTGACCCTTTCCATGTCATCCTGAGCGGCGACTATGTAAAGAATATTGGATATAACCAAACTGAAATTGTTGCACGAACTCATTTGACGGATACATCACCGCAAGTGACTGGTTGGCAGGGGCGTGTCACTGTGGGTGCACCCACCATTCGAGACCTTAATGACTGGCAAGTATTCTTCGGCTATCGTTATTTGCAGCGCGATGCTGTGTTGGACGCGTTTACGGATTCCGATTTCCACTTGGGTGGGACCAACGCCAAAGGCTATTTCATTGGAGGGAGCTACGGTTTAGATAAAAATACCTGGCTTTCATTGAAGTGGTTATCGGCAGATCAGATTACTGGCTTGCCTTTGGCCATCGATGTGTTGCAAATAGACTTGAATGCGAAATTCTAAGCATCTTGCCTATGGCTTGATATTGGCGTTCTTAACGCCAGCGCCTGTCATCGCATTTGAAAATGATACCTATGAATGGCTGGCCAAGCCGGTACCGGAAATGCAAGGTACACCAATAGATCCATTAGCGTGGGCGCGTATCAAGGAAACCGGCAATGACAGCCCGCCGATTTATGCTTCAGATATCGATGGCGCGCTGATTTCAGCGGCCGCACAAAATGATTTGTTGGGTGTGGAAACATTGCTGAAGAATGGCGCAAGCCCAAATGCGCGTGATGAATTAGGCAATCGCCCTTTGCTGCATGCTGCGCGTTTGGGAGCGACAGAGATGGTGCACGTATTATTGGAAGCGGGTGCTGATCCCAATGTTAAAGGGATTGGCTATACGCCACTTGGGTTGGCGGCGTTACATGACTACCCTAAAGTGGCAGCTTGGTTGCTCAAGTTCGATGCTTATGTTTACTTACGCGGCGATAACGGTCTAACGCCGCTGATGAATGCCGCTCTGATAAACAGCATTCCCGTGATGCAAGAAATATTGCGCTATGACACGAATGTCGATCGCGAAAATCCGGCTGGAAGAACCGCGCTTTCCTATGCTGCGGAGGGAGGTGCCGAACAAGCCATTGAATTGTTGCTATCGCTTGGTGCCGATGTGAACGCCGCCGATAGGAAATTCAATACCCCCATATTCTGGGCTGCTTCGCGTGATCAGCGTAGTTCAGTTCGCTTGTTGCTGCGACATGGAGCCGAACCAGGCTCCGTGTCATTGGATCTACTATGAGGAGTCGTTTCATGCGGCATTTCGAATTGGGAATGGTCATTGTCTGCAGTGTTTTGTTGCTAGCGGCTTTCGCGCCAGCACAAGCTGCATCCAAGAAGGATCCGGATCGAGAGGCCTTGCGCCGCGTGCAGTTGCAAATACGACAAATGGAGAATGATAAAGCTGTGCTAGAGCAAGATAAAGCAAGCCTTAGCATGGAACTTGAAGACTTGAAAAAGAAATCAAACGCATTGACGTCATCGGCAGCCAGCGCCAACCGAAGCAAAGCGGCGTTGGAAAAAGATGCGCAGAAGCTGCACGAGGCGCAAGCCAAATTATCCGAAGAACTTGAGCGCTTAAAAAAAGAACTCGAAAACAGTCAGTCAGCTGAACGTGAAACCCGCACTAATTTGCAGCAGGAAACCAGTTTAAAGCAGCGACTGGAAGCCAATTTAGGCGCACGCGGAAAATTGCTGGATAAATGCGAGGCCAATAATCGGGCGCTGTATCAGTATCACGTCGAGTTGATCAATCTCGCGCAGAATCGTGGCTCCTTGGACGTGTTGCTGGAATCGGAACCAGTACTGGGTTTCAAGCGCGTGCAAATTGAAAATTTGCTGGAACAGTATCGAGATAAGCTGGATACACAGAAAGTCCAAGCGACATCCCTTCCGCAGGCGCAAGTACAGCAATAAAGTCATTGTTACTACCCAAATTTGCTAAACGGATATTAGTCACAATGGTTCAAGGTTTTTCGTTCTACGCACGTCATTTTGTAAAAATCGAAGCGTAGATTGTTCCTCAGAATATGATCAATGGGGGCAATGTCATGCAGCATGTAATGCCAAAATCAATATTGATTTATCCATTAAAGACGGTGAGAAAGAAGACGGCATCCAACTTACTTTGGATGGCTTACAGGATCTCGCTTTTCGCCTGACAACACAGCAAGCCAGAACCTTGGCTTGTTCACTTATACAATTTGTGAATCGCGCCGATGCTCTAAAAGTGCTGCAACACAAAAACGCTTAATTTAGCCATTTATTCAAAGGTCAGGAAGATAGTGAAAAAATCGATAAATGTTTTTAGATGGGTGCGTAATTCAGCCCTTTGCTTATGGGCCGGGCTGGCTGGCAATGCTTGGGCGACCGATCAAGTTTTCAATGCGGGTGTTTTGACGACGGTCGCTCCCTATACGCAGATCGTTAATCATGTGCTTCCTAGTGAAGCAATAGGAACTGCTTTTGTCGATTTTTTTAATTTTCAGATTTCCGATGGAGGAAATGCTTCCAGCGTGGCGGTCAATTTAAATCTGCAGCCATTCCTTAATATCGACAATCTTGAACTGAGTTTGTATGCGGGCCAAAATGCATTTGGTAGCTTGCTGGATGGCCCGGTTGGCTCCGGGGTAACGTTGACCGCAAGCCTGCTGACGAACACCGACTATTCATTGAAAGTATCCGGCTTAACTTCAGGTAGTTTGGGCGGCAGTTATTCCACAGCAATCGCTGTAGTGCCTGAGGCGGAGAGTTGGACCATGACGTTGATCGGGTTGGGTATGGTTGGCATCGTGCTGCAGCGCAAAGCACGGATATTAGCGGTTGAGACGGATAACCCTAAAACTGACGGCAGCAAATCCTAGCAGCATGAGCAACCAACTATCTGCTTCTGGGATAGCCGAGATGCTGTAAGCGTACTTGCCGCCCGCGCTGCCATTGGCAAAACCGCTGATGGTTGCATAGTAGCTACCCGTGAGCAGTGTCTGCTCAAAGACGGCTTCCTGCGGTTCACCAATGCCATTGGCAATGCCATAAAAACTATCGGCAACGTCGTAAAATTCGATGCTTAACGAACTGATATTGTAATTTAGGCCGGGGTTGTAACGAAGATTCAAGCTGACAGCGGTATTGGTGACCCGTTGCAGTGGGCCGACCTCGAAATAGAAGTAGTCTTTAAAATTGCCGGGCGTGTGAGACAGAAGAAGATCATATGACTGCGGGAATTCGAGTAAAGGACCAAGGTTCAGGTTGTAGGAATTCGCGTTAGCGACCCCGGTGCATGTCATCAGGAGCAGCGCTGAGAGGCCATTTCTAAAACCATGTTTAAAAGATGTGGACGTCATATTTTCACCGTGCAATTTATTTAAGAGCTTGTGTGCCAAAAGCTCGCAAATATTATCGATATATTGTGACGATCTGAAGCTTGGTTATGGCTCTTTTGGACTACGGTGTTGTGTCCTTGGTATAGCGGTATTACAGGATTTTCCCGGCTTGGCGACCATGAAAATACCAACCACAAACACAAGGCCCGCGGAAGAAATTACTGGGGCATCGTAGACCATTCAGTCTATGCATAAACTTTAGCGCGTCATTTCCAGAAGGTAGATTGTGCTCTATTACTCAGGATTCATTCGAATCGATGGAGTTAACAGGCAACTGGAGAACAGTATGTGGAATTATGTGAAAACGTCTTTGATCTGTTTATGTTTCGGAATAGTTTTTTCAGGTAGCGCCGGGGCAGTACCGCAAAGGATACCTGCGCCACAGAAGGTTGCCATTTACGTCTTTGATTCCCAAAGTAAGAGTTTTTCCGATTTTCTCAGCCCAGGGGTAGGTTTAGGGCAAGATGTATCATCGCTTTTCCAGAAGAAAAAGAATGTTACATGGACAATCAATAGTTTCTTTTTGCTGCTGCCTTATGTCAGCCAAGGTGTAACCAGTTTGTTGGCTTTGAGCGGAGATGCAACGACCGGCTGGAATTATCACCCACTGGAGACTATTGGTTGGGCGAGCAGTGGCTATTATCAACCGCCGATCCTCTTGGTTTTTTATCAAGAACAAATCAATGTTAACGCAGTACCGGAAGCGAGTGCGGGTGTCATGATGGCGCTAGGTTTGCCACTCTTGGGCTGGTTGGTTTGGCGTCGGCAGCGTCAGGCTTAATCGCATGCCGGTTTAAATTCTACGGCTGGGCATGGACGCAGCAAGCGTTGCGTTCACAGCAAGTTTTCATTCGCGTCCGATTCTTTTCGAGCGCAACGCATTTTGCGCGCGACACATTACGGTAACAAACCTTTCCTACTATGGCCCTCGTTTCGACAGTTTAAGACTGTCTTTTGTGGCGCTCATCATATTTCGCCAGTTGCTCACTTTTCGCCATCGAGCGAAAAATATTTGAAGGATATAAACCATGATGAATCGGACAATTCGGTTATCAACAGTATTGTTGGCTGTTCTCGCACTGAGTGCTTGCGGAAAAGGTAGTACAGCCTCGTCAGGGCAGGTGGTGGCCAAAGTTAATGGTGATGAAATCACCATTCATCAAGTGAATGCAGCGATGGCACGTTTTGGAAAATTGGACGAAACCCAAGCAAAGGCTGCGAGTAAACAAGTGTTGAATGCCTTAGTCGATCAGCAATTACTACTCAAAAAAGCTGATGAAAAAAAGCTCGAACGCGACCCTGCCGTGATGCAAGCGCTCGAAGGCGCAAAACGCCAAGTCTTGTCGCAGGCTTATCTAGAAAAAATCATGCAGAACGTCAGCAAGCCCAGCGCCACCGAAGTTCATGAATACTATGCCAAGAATCCCGCGCTGTTTGAGAATCGGCGAATCTATCGCTTTCAAGAAATTCTATTGGAGAACAGCAATGCCGAAATAATAAAGTCGGCCAAGGCTAAACTGGACCAGGGAAAAGGCCTACGCGATTTTGCACAGTGGTTGCAAACTGAAAAAATTGCTTTTAAAGCCAATGAAACAGTCAAGCCAGCGGAACAATTCCCACCGGAAATCCTGCCGCGTATTCAATCGCTCAAAGTAGGGCAGGAGGCCATCATTTCCTCCGACAAAGGCACGTTGGTTTTGAACTTGGTGGCAGTCCGTGATCAACCAGTGACCGAAGCCCAGGCCAAACCAGCCATTGAGTCCTATCTATTGAATAAAAAGCGTGCTGAATATGCGCAAGCAGAAGTGAAGAAAATGCACGATGCAGCTGAAATCAAATATATGGGCGCATTTGCCGATGCAGGAAAATTGACCAAGGTGGATGTCCCGGCGCCCAAGGCGGTTGATACTACACCGACGGCATCTCCATCTCCGAGCGCGGGCACAAAATCCGACAAGGATGCTTTGGAAAAAGGTCTTAGCGGATTGAAGTAAACATATAAATCCATTGCCTGCGAATTCCCCCGGCAATGGGAAATCACCTTGCAAGCATTCGCGCCTTCTGGCGTCCTGAGCGTAGCAATGCCATTTTAAGGTTTGTGCCATGTCACGCTTTCCCCTTAGCCACACACTACCATTTTTTCTTTATCTCCTATTTATCGGCCTAGCGCAGCTATTGGATAGTTCGCAAGAATCGGGACAGATTTGGTTACTTCGTTTGGATTTGCGCTGGTTGTATGCCGTTAAAGTAACATTGGTGGGCGCCTTGTTGTGGCATTTTCGTCATCGCTATTCCGAATTGAAATCAATGTCTGCACTGACTTTGCAGCACTCGCTACTGGTGCTGGCAGTGGGGATTTTGGTGTTTGTGCTCTGGGTCAATTTAGATTTTTCCTGGGCTACGCTGGGCGGTGACGCGGCAGGCTATGACCCACGCAGTGCGACGCAAGCGATCAATTGGAGCTTGGCTTTACCGCGTTTTTTGGGCGCAGTCTTGATCGTACCCTTGATGGAAGAATTATTTTGGCGCTCGTTTATCATGCGTTGGATCGATCTTGAAGATTTCATGGACAAGAAACCAGCGCAAATCAGCTTACGGGCGTTATTGATCACTTCGGCGGTCTTCGGTTTTGGGCACCATCTGTGGTTTGCCGGCATCGTTGCTGGCTTGGCTTATGGATGGCTCTACATTCGCACGACCAATTTGTGGGCGCCGATCTTGGCGCATGGCATTACCAATGGGCTGCTTGGTGTATGGATTTTGTACACCGGCAACTGGCAATTTTGGTAATCGTTGGATGAGCAAACTCAAGGCACCGCTGTTTGGACTATTGGTTGCTATACCGTGCGTGGGGTGGGCTTTGCCAGGCGACACAGTGCAACTGATTTTGGATTACAACCTAGCGCATGATAGCAACTATTACCGAGTCGCCAATGCCAGCCAAGCCCAGGTACTGCTCGGTACTGAAAACACGGCCGTTACGACGCGCATGGTGAGCCTAGCACTCGAAGCCGATCTTAAGTTCAGCCGACAAAATGTGTTGCTGCGTGCGAATGTCAATCAAACCACCTTTGATCGATCGGCGCTACAAAGTCAAAATGGACATAATTTAAGCGCCGATTGGCAGTGGGTGATCGGCAATCAATGGAGCGGCAATTTAGGCTATGTGCAAACTCGACAGCTGCAATCCCAAAATGATTCCACATCAACACAAGCCAGCGTAGTCAACCGCAATGATCTGAATTTTTCTACGCGTTATCTCATTCACCCAAGTTTTTCCTTGCAGGCAAGTGCACGCAAGAGCCGCTCGGAATATTCTCCCATTAGCCGATCAATCCTAGATCTAGAAGAGAACACGCAGGACTTTGGATTTCGATTTATTTCCCGAGCCGGTAATCAAATTGGTCTGCAATGGCAGCACATCGATGGCAGTTATCTCAAACGTCCAGCGCCTAACGATCAATATCAGCAATCTGAAATTAGCTTACAGAGCGATTGGCGGCTTGGTGGACATACGCTAGTCCATGCACAGTATGGCAAAACACGCCGCGAAGAAAGCCAGACGATTCAGCAAACACCAACCTGGAGTGTATCGGTTGACTGGACACCGCTGAGCAAATCTTCATTAAGTGCTTTTGTTCAACGACAGGTTACATCATCGGACACTGTTACCAACGCCACCAACAGCGTAACGCGTACGCAAGGTCTGAACGGAAGTTGGCAGCTCGGTACGAAAATTGTACTCAATGGCTCAATCACATCGCAGACGCTGGATTATTCAAGCATTGCACGGCGTGACAAAATGCAGACAGAAAATCTAGGCTTAAGCTACCAGCCTACAACTTATCTTTCCTTGGGGTTGAACTATCAAATCGGACGTCGTGACTCAAATTTGGATAGTGCTGATTACCAATATCGTCTACTCAACGTCAATATTCGTGGCACATTTTAAGCGCGTATTTGCTGGTAAAAATAGGAATGGTCTAGTTTAGCATCACAATTGGGCAAGCGTTTTATGTTGACCTATAGCCCGTTCGGGCCATTTAAAAAGACCAATTCGTCATCCAAGTTTCATTTTTGCAAAACCTAACTGTCACTCAATGCTTTTAAGGTTAGCCGTCTAAAAAGAGTTGATTCAGGGGAACTGATTTTGTTATTGAAAACCGCATTGAGCGTATATAACTGCCAAAGCAATCGTTCGCCTTGTGGGGAGGCGAAAATTGCATAATCCCAGATCCGATGCCGAGCGTGCCTATTTGCTGACAGCGCCAGCAGAGCCGATGAATGACGAAGTCGACGCCGAAGACTTATCTCTCACGCATGAAGAGCGCCTCTCGCTGATGCAAATCATCGACGCTTCATTCCAGGTCGTAAAGCGGCATCACTTTTTTTCCTGGTCACAAGGTGTAGCGCAATTTTTAGTGCCGCATGAAATTTTAGTGTGCGGCATGAGCGGTAGCAGCGACCCTGGCATGCATATGTATTTCTTCTCAAGCAGTCGCTATTTCAACCAAGACCAATTCAACACGGTGTGCCATCCCGAAACCGGCTTGATGCGTCATATGATCAGCCACTGGGACAGTCATGGCCAACCATGCTTGATCAGCAAGAATGGACACAGTGCAACCTGTAACCCGGATTGGCTGGCGCAATTGGAACATAACGAATTGCGCAACGCGGCGTTGCATGGCATGCGTGGCGCAGATGGTGCCATCAAAAGTTTTTTTTGTTTCTCGCGTGTCAAGGAACCGTTTCCATCACGGCTTGCCTACATCCTGCATGTGTTGACGCCGTTCTTCGATTCCACCTTGAGCCGCGTCCTGGCGCAGGAGGAACGCGATGGCTTGTTGAACGTGCGCGCGAAAATTGCGGTGACCGGACGCGAGATGGAAATCTTGAGTTGTCTCAAAGAAGGCCGAACCAATATTGAAATCGCGGCACTACTCAACATCAGCCCGCATACCGTCAAAAACCATGTGCGCAAAATATTGCAAAAGCTTGGCGTGCAAAGTCGGGCACAAGCGGCCGTCAAAGCCATACAAATGGGTGTGCTCAAAATACGCCGGGATTAACACCGGATACACGCCTGTGTTTTTCATCTTACCCAATTTAAGGATTTACATCATGTTGAAACACACGCTAATCGCTTTATCTCTGTTTGCTGCCTTTACCAGTGCCAACGCAGCAGATGTTCCCAGCGCTAAAAGCAATGCCGCGAAGGTGGATCAAATTCGCCAGACCCTCACCCAACGCATGCACGGCGCCAATCTCGGCGCCATCACCAAAGCGCCCTATGGCAATTTGTATGAAGTGGTGATCAATGGCTTTAATGTTTTTTATACGGATGAAAATGCCGATGTCGCCTTCGTCGGCAAAGTGATCGATCTCAAAACGCAGAAAGATCTGGTCCAGGCGCGTACGCAGGAATTGCAGCATGTGGACTTCTCAATGCTGCCGTTGGATAAAGCCATCGTCACTGTCAAAGGCAATGGCAGCCGCAAAGTCGCCGTGTTCTCCGACCCGGAGTGTCCGTTCTGCCAAGAGTTGGAACATGAATTAGCCAAGGTTAGCGATGTCACCATTTATACTTTCCTGTATCCATTAGTCGAGTTGCATCCGGATGCCGAACGCAAAGCCAAGCTAGTATGGTGTGCCGCAGATCGTGCCAAGGCTTGGGAAGAATTGATGCTCAAAGGCAAAGAGCCAGCCGCATCGGATAAGCCCTGCGATCCGCCGTTCAAAGCGATTCAGGAAGTCGCGCAAAAGGCCTATATCACCGGCACGCCGGGCTTGATTTTCTCCGATGGCACGCTCGTGCCGGGCGGCATCAAAAGCTTTCAGATCGAGCGCAACCTGGCTGAGAGCCAAGATCATGCTGCAGGCAAGAAAGTCAGCAAAGCTAATTGAGGTGTAGTTTTAGCGCACCATCTGTAGCGCCGGCTTCCAGCCGGCAACAACGCCTGTCAATTGAACCTAAAAAAACAGTTCAATCACCACAGAGACACAGAGGCACGGAGAAAACCGAACCAAGAACGGGTACGGGGACTCACTCGGTGGGTGAACCTGGTCGGTCGGATTTTTCTCTTGATTTTCCTCTCTGTGCCTCTGTGTCTCTGTGGTGGACTGCCGTTTCTAGGTTGAAATCTAGAAAGTACGCACGACCGCTGGTGCCGGCAAGATGCCGGCGCTACGGTTCTCCGCATTCTCAACGCTACGCTGAGCAAGTGCCACGGCATTGGTGGCGCCGGCTTCCAGCCGGCAACAGAAACTGCACAGAGAACCGATTCGAGCGCGCATTAAAAAGCATTTATTCCCCTCCATCTCTATGAGCCGAACGGGCTATGTTTTTCCTGCTTCGTTTCATCCCCACGCCACACATCCTCAGTATGTTTACGCCACGGTGTCGTGGCGGTCTTAAACCACGCATCGAAAATGATCCGAACGGGCTATGAAATTATGCTTCCGTCACCGCAACCCGGTAACACGCTGTTGATAGCCTGCTCGAACTTGCTGAATCAAGTGCAGCGATGCACGAAACGAAAGCCACACCCATCGCAAGATGGGCTCGGAAAGCCGCGGATCTCGAGTAGGGAGTAAAGGGGAGACAGCCGGGCCGCTAAAGTAAGTGTGTTTCTATTTCAATGTTTTTTTTACTAAGGAGTGCTTTAATGAAATTTCAACGCAAACTTTTGGCTTTAGCTGCATTGGGCGTCGCCCTGGCTGCCCCGGCTGCGCACGCCGCTATTGATGTCGGTTCTGGTACCGGCAATGGCGAGTTGTTCTTCTCGATCTGGTCCGACAATGGCACCGCCGGCATTACCGCTGACGACGTGTCCTATACACGCGACCTCGGCATTACCATCAACGATTTCGCCGGTGCTGCGAGCCCGTTCGCCCTGACCGCGCAAAAAACCACGGCCGGCTACACTCAAGCCTTCGCTGCCGACGCCTTGCTCTCCAGCTTCCTGAGTGCGGTTCCGGTTGGTTCCGTCATTCATTGGAACGTCGTTGGCAATGATAACCTCAGCGCCAAGCGCTTTGTTTCCACCGCTGCGAATGGCACCGTTGCAACGCCATTGGTGTTGAATACCAATCTAGGTCTAGCTAACACAACTGGCCAGATTGCGACTTTTGCCGCTGCGACCAATACTTTGGTAGGCAATACCAACGTTTCTCTG
The DNA here is from genome assembly GCA_024641855.1 of Betaproteobacteria bacterium. GTDB lineage: Bacteria > Pseudomonadota > Gammaproteobacteria > Burkholderiales > Thiobacteraceae > RBG-16-58-11. Next base: position 38,447 of record JAHECG010000009.1, read on the forward strand.
AACAATTCCAATACCGCAACTTTTGGCGATGGCAATGCTTATGCTGGCGGCGTTGCTTATGGCACCAACCTGGGCGCCAAAACCGCGTTCGATACCACCGGTGCGATTGGCGCTCAATTGCCATTCTTCCTGGTGTATCAACTAAACACCGCAGGCGGCCCGTTGTCGCAGCAATTCACCAGTGCTACGGGTGCCGGCTTTGACGGTTCGGCCGCTTACTGGACTTTGAATGCGTCGGGTGATTTGTCCTACAACGTCAATGCCGTACCAGAAGCCGATACCTGGGCGATGTTTGCCGCCGGCTTGATCGTGGTGGGTGCAATTGCTCGTCGCCGCCTGGCTGCTTAAGTTTCCTTAAGTCTTAAGACTACTTGTAACACGCTGTACGTTTTTAAGTGGGAGCGGCGCTTGCGCCGTATCCCCAACCCAAAATTTATTTAGGAGTTCAGAATGAAATTGAAACAATTAGCAATCGCCTGCGCCGCTGCGCTGGCAGTTCCGATGGCGGCGCATGCCGTTGCCCCGACCGGCCCTTACGACACCGCTGGCGCGATGCGCGTGTACTTGTCCGGCGCTTCCGCTCCGGATAGCTATTTGGATACCATCATGGTCGGCTTGTTGAAACCCGGCACGTTCTACAAATACACCGTCGGCACCGACTATCGCTTGTACTTGGGCGAATTGGCCGCTACCAACCAAAAAATCGTGTTCGTTAAGCGTTCCAAGGGCGGCTCGGTTTGGGGCGTGAACCCGATCGGCGACACCACCCCAGCGAATCGCTTGATTCAAACCATGGACTTGAACTCGACCGATTGCCCCACAGCCGCACCTGCCGGCAGCACCGCTGGTGCAGCCTGCTTGGCATCCGCTGTAAAAGGTAACGACCCAGGCTTTGCCGGTAATCCTGGTTCTTCCGAAGTGCCTGACTTCGGTGTTTCCGACGTTGCTCCCTTCATGTTCAAAGAGCCCTATAACGTCGAATTCGGCGCGCAGCAATTGGGCGACACCAGCAATCTGACCATCAAGCCGGTAAATACCGTATTGTTCGGTGCCGTGGCCACGGCTGCCGTGCCCGATACGCTGCAAATCTCCAACGCCGATTACCACGCCATGTTGTCTATTGCCGTGTACGATTGGACCACCATCGGTTTGACGGTGCCTGCCGGCGATTTGAAAACCGGTGTTGTGGTTTGCCGCCGCGTGCCTGGTTCCGGTACCCAAGCCACTTATAACTGGTATTTCAACAACTTCCCCTGTACAGCTTCTTCGCTGACTTCAGGTGTGAACGGTAACTCTGTCCCAGCACGTATGACGGATAGCTTTGGCTTCTTTGGCTTCACCAAAGGCACCGGCGACGGCAGCAGCGCCGCCAACGCCATTGGTGTCGACGTGACTGCCGGTTATACCGTGATCGAGAACGTGGGTTCGGGCGATGTGCGTAAGTGCTTGACCGCCGCCAACAATAAGCAGGAATACAACTTTGTGGGTGAAGACGGCTTGCATTATGTCGCCAACTTCAACCAGTCCCCAGCTGGCGATACCGTGAACGCAGGTTACCGCGCCATCGGTATTCTGTCGTTGGACAGCCAAGCCAAGTACGCTGCGGCTGACGGTGCTGAGTCTGCCTGGTTCTTCCGTAGCTTGAATGGTAATGGTCGCTTTTACTCCAACACCCAAACCTGCTTAGTCGGCGCAACGCTGGCGAATGCTGGTGCGGCTCCTGTTGGCGGTACCGCTGCAACCGGCGTTTGCCCCAACCAAACCGAGACCCGTACCGGTCATTACGACATGGCTGGCGAGCAAACCATGCAGTATCTGACCACCACCGCGAAAGATGGCTTTGATACGGCGCGCCGCAACTTCGAAAATGCCTTCATCTCCGCTGCTGGTGCTCCGGGCAACCAGGCTGCTTACACCATGGCCTTGCCAGGTGGCGCTTACACACCGAACGGCACCAACGCAGTATCTTTTGCCAGCCGTGGCGGCAACCAGTGCGGCCCGTTGATTCGCGGTACGTACTAATCGCTGAGGTCTGTTTGGGCGGTGCAATGCCGCCCTGACTGAAGTGCGCAATATCGCCGCCCCCGCAAGGGGGCGGTTTTTATTCGTCGGCGTTTTAGCGCGCTAGGTAGCGTCGGCATCTTGCCGGCAACAACAACTGCCACTGAATCGATGAGTTATCTGATTGTTGATGCCGGCTTCCAACAGTCGTTACGGATTGCGGGTTATATGGATACACGATAGAAAATGAGCGATCGTGCTGCAACGTCAGCAAGCATGCTAGCCGAACGATTTTCCCATTTCAGTTTTCACTAATTCATATAGACCATTCGGGCTATATCTGTGCTTCATAGCGTCACGTATTTGACTTTTTATACGCCTAAAATTGCATCTGCTCCAGAAGCGGATTTGGTTTGCATTCCGCGTATCCGGTATGAGCCAAATGGGCTATAGCAGGGCTGTTTTGCGCACTCAATAGAGTCATCCTAAGCCATTACATTATTCAAATTTCGCTGGGTAGCCGTTGGCTGCTCCGTAAACCGTAAAGATCGATAACGCTATGCTTTGGATGAGAGGTTTTTTAATTGTGCTGTTGGCCGCTCACACCGTAGTTGCGCTCGCCGAGACCCAATCGGGTACGCAAGCCGCACCGAGCAATAGCTCCGCAGAGCAAGACCGCTTCGATGTCTTCGAATATCAAGTGGTCGGCAATAGCGTGCTGTCGCATTAGTCATTTATGGTTGCCTACGTGCAAAGCTGCAAGACGAACAGAGCCAATTTTAATTTGGAACCAGGCTTAATTTCGTTAAGAGGCTTGGTGAATAATGTAAAAGAGTTTGCCGATATGCGATTCAATGCAAAATCTAGCAAATAGGGACTTTCGCCATGAGAATTCTAATATCTTTGCAATCTTAACGAGGTTTTAAAGTATCGAAATGGCATATTTATAATAAATTTACCTAAGGAGTTTAGTATGAAGTTAAAAAATTTGGCAGTCGCCAGCGCCGCTGCGCTGGCAGTTCCAATGGCTGCCCATGCAGTCGCCCCGACCGGCCCCTATGACACGGCTGGTGCCATGCGCGTTTATTTGTCAGGGGCTTCCGCTCTGGATAACAATCTGGATTTCATTATGGGGTTCCTCTTGAAGCCCGGCACATTCTACAAATACACCGTCGGCACCGACTATCGCTTGTACTTGGGCGAATTGGCCGCTACCAACCAAAAAATCCTGTTCGTCAAGCGTTCCAAGGGTGGCTCGGCTTGGGGTGTGAACCCGATTGGCAACCCAAACCCAGCTAATCGCCTTATTCAAACCATGGATCTGAACTCAATTGATTGCCCCACGGCCGCAGTTGCTGGCATACTCAGCAGCCCCGGCGCTGCTGAATGTAAAGCATCCGCTGTAAAAGGTAACGATCCTGGCTTCTCCGGCAATCCAGGCTCTTCCGAAGTGCCTGACTTCGGCGTTTCCGACGTCGCTCCCTTCATGTTCAAAGAGCCCTTCAACGTCGAATTCGGCGCGCAGCAATTGAACGACACCAGCAATATGACCATTAAGCCAGTGAACGCCATGTTGTTCGGACCCGTGGCAACTGCTGCTGTGCCAGACACACTTAAAATTTCAAATGCCGATTACCACGCTATGTTGACGGCATCTGTTTTTGATTGGAAAACCATCGGTTTGACGGTGCCTGCCGGCGATTTGAAAACCGGTGTTGTTGTGTGCCGCCTAGTGCCTGGTTCCGGTACTCAAGCAGTCTCTAACTGGTATTTCAACAATTTCCCTTGCTCTGGCTCTTCCCTGACCTCGGGTGTAAGCGGCTTCACTACCCCAACGCGTATGTCGGATAGCTTCGGCTTCTTCGGCTTCACCAAGGGCACAGGCGACGGAAGCAGCGCCGCCAACGCCATCGGTGTTGATGTGACGGCGGGTTATACCGTGATCGAAGGCGTGGGCTCGGGCGATGTGCGTAAGTGCTTGACCGCCGCCAATAACAAGACGGAATACAACTTCGTCGGTGAAGACGGCTTGCATTATGCCGCCAACTTCCAGGATTCTCCTGCTGGCGATACCGTGAACGCAGGCTACCGCGCGATTGGTATTCTTTCCTTGGATAGCCAATATAGCCAATATAAATCTCTAATCCCAGTGCAACCTAATGGCAATGAGTCCGCTTGGTTCTACCGCACTTTAGATGGCAACGGACGTTTTTACGCTGATAGTCAAACTTGCTTAGTCGGTGCAACCATTAGCCAGCCTGGTACGGCTCCCGTTGGTGGTACCGATGCTAAAGGTGTTTGCCCTAACCAAAATGAGATGCGTACCGGTTCTTACGTAATGGTAGGTGAACTATACGCGCAGTATCTAACTACTGCCTCGAAAGACAGCTTTGATTCCGCACGGCGTTCATTCGAAAATGCCTTCATCTCAGCTGCCAGCAACCCTGGCAATCAATTAGCCTACACCATGGCCTTGCCAGGTGGCGCTTACACGCCGAATGGCACCAACGCAGTTGCGTATGCCAGCCGTTCCGGCAACCAGTGCGGTCCGCTGGTTCGCTTCACGTACTAATCGCTGAGGTCTTTTTGGGTGGTGCAATGCCGCCCCGACTGAAGTGTGCAATAGTGCCGCCCCCGCAAGGGGGCGGTTTTTTTTCGTCGGCGATTTAGCGCGCTCTGTAGCGCCGGCATCTTGCCGGCAACAAGGACTGTCACTGAATCGATGATCCATCCGACTGCTGATGCCGGCTTCCAGCCGGCGCTACGGATAGCCGGTTATGGAGAGGGCGGAAAATAAGCAATCGTGCTGTACGGTCTGCAACCTTGCTAGCTATGAACCTAAAAAAAGCAGTTCGATCACCACAGAGACACGGAGAAAACCGAACCAAGAACAGGTACGGTGGCTCACCCGGTGGGTGAACCTGGTCGGTCGTATTTTCTCTTGATTTTCCTCTCTGTGCCTCTGTGTCTCTGTGGTGGACTGCCGTTTCTAGGTTGATTCAGCCGCATCAGCATCCGCTAATTCACGTAGGGCATATGGGCTATATCTGTACTTCATAACGTCACGTATTTGACTTCTTGCACGCCTAAAATTACTGCATCGGCAAAGGCCGTTTTGGCTACATGCCGCGAATCCGGCATGAGCCGAATGGGCTACGCAGGACTGTTTTGCACACTCATTAGAGTCATCCTGAGCCATTACATTACTCAAATATTTAGCTGGGCACGGGTTCTCGCCTAAGCAACCCTTAATAAAGATCGATAACGCTATGCTTTGGATGAGAGGTTTTTTAATTGTGCTGTTGGCCGCTCACACCGCAGTTGCGCTAGCCGAGACTCAGTCGGGTACGCAAGCTGCTCCGAGTCAGGGTTCCGCAGAAGCAGACCGCTTCGATGTCTTCGAATATCAAGTGGTCGGCAATAGCGTGCTGTCGCAGATTGCGATTGAAGAGGCGGTCTACCCATTCCTGGGTGAAAAAAAATCGTTCAAAGATGTTGAGGGCGCACGCCAAGCTTTGGAGAAGGCGTATCACGATGCCGGCTTTCTCACGGTGCTGGTGGATATTCCGGAGCAGGACGTGAAAGAAGCCAATGTGCGGCTCAAAGTGGTTGAAGCGCAAGTGGAACGGCTCAAGGTTTCAGGCTCACGCTACTACTCGCTGGGGCGTATCAAATCCAAGACGCCTGAACTAGCAGAAGGCAATGTGCCGAATTTTCCCGAGCTACAGAAACAATTGGCTGACGTCAATCGCAGTGCAGATCGGCGCGTGACGCCGGTGCTGCGGCCAGGTTTGTCGCCGGGCAAGGTGGAAGCGGAGTTGAAGGTCGATGATCACTTGCCGTTGCACGGCAGCCTGGAATTGAACAATCGCTATTCCGCCAACACCACGCATACGCGTTTATCCGGCGCTGTGCGCTACGATAATTTATGGCAGCGCGAGCATAGTGTTGCGCTGCAATTTCAAGTGGCGCCGGAGAAGCCGAGCGAGAGTAAAGTGTTTTCCGCCAACTATGTGTTGCCTTTGTACAAAGGCGATGTGCTGGCGTTGTATGGGGTGCGTTCCGACAGCGACAGCGGAGCGCTGGGCGATGTCAGTGTGATCGGTAACGGTAATATTTACGGACTGCGCTACATTCATCCCATACGCGGCAAAGAGGGTTTGTTTCACAGCTTGACGGCTGGTGTCGACTATAAAGCCTTCGCTGAAACGGTTAATTTGTTGGGCGCCGATAGTTTCAATACGCCGATCACTTATTTGCCCTTTACGGTGGCCTACGATGCAACCTTGCAAGACGATCAGCGTCAGCTTCAATTTGGCACCACGCTTAATTTTTCAGTTCGTGGCTTAGGCAATAACGAACGAGAGTTCGCCGACAAACGTTTTAACGCTAAACCTAGCTATGCCTATCTGCGCCTGGATGTAAAAGATACGGAAAAACTGCCAGCCGGTTGGAGCTTGTATGGTCACGCCTCAGGCCAACTCGCGGCCTCGCCGCTGATTTCCAATGAAGAGTTTGGTGCTGGTGGCGCGGATACGGTGCGTGGCTATTTGGAAACGGAAGCATTGGGTGACCGTGGCGCAATTGGCTCATTGGAATTACGTACGCCTGCGCTTTGGAAAGACGCGAGCGCGATACCAGGTCAAGCTTACCTGCTCGGTTTTATTGAAGGTGCCTTTTTGGATGTGATCGATCCGTTACCGTCGCAAAGATCGCGCACAACCTTATCCAGCACTGGTGTGGGTTTACGCTGGCGCGGTAAGGGATTTTCCTTCAATTTGGATTGGGCGTTGCCCTTCAAAGCGACCGCCAATACCGAAGCGCGAAGTGCGCGCACGCATGCGAGGCTAACTTATGAATTCTAAGTGGCGAAATCCATTTGCGCACTTGCGTGAACGGTTAACGCCGGCGCGCTTATTTGCATGGGCGAATGCTGTGCCGTTCGTTCTCGCGGCCATGGTCCCGATTCCCGCGACCGCTGCGGGCGGGTTACCGACACCGTGCTCTGCTTCTGGGGCCTGTACCAATGCGCAAGGGGTGGGCGTTCAGCAATTTACCTCGGATGGTGTTTTGACTTCGGGGGGGAATCCGTCGGCCCGCTACAACATCATCGGAAACCTTGGCACGGTGCAGCAGTACGCGAACAAAGCGATCGTCAACTGGAAAGATTTCAATATCGGCGCGCAGAACGAAGTGCGCTACGTGCGCGTGGACGATAACGGCAATCCGATCGATGGCGCCAGTTTTTCCACCCTTAATCGAATCTATCAAAACAGTAAGAGCGTGATCGAAGGCAAGATCAGTGTACAGGAAGGGCAAAACGGCTCCATTTATCTGATCAATCAAAATGGCATTTTGTTCAAAGGCACGGCGCAGGTCGATGTGAATACCTTGGTCGCCTCGGCCTTGAATATTACGGACGAAAACTTTCTGAGCGATAACGGTATTTTCAATGCTGGTATTCGTGACCCTATTAGTAAAGAACCCATACACCCGGCTTTTTATTGGGAAGGCACCAGTGCGGATGTTTTTAAAGAAACTTACATTCAGGTCGAGCCGGGCGCGAAGCTGGCCGCGCAATTGGGCGGCGCAATTTTGCTGCTGGGACCGAATGTAACGAATCAAGGATCGATTACAACCAACGAGGGGCAAGTGGTTCTGGCTGCAGGCGCCAAGGTGTATATCACGGCACCGGATGCGCATCTCGGCGATATCAATGTCAACACAGGGCAACCCGTGCTATCCGAGGATTCTCCGTATCGCGGGTTGGCTGGCATTCTGGTGGAAGTGGATCCATTTCAAGGCAAAGATAGCAAAGGCATTCCCGTCAAATTAGGTGGCACGGTGACTAACGAAAAAGATCCGACGGGTACGATTCTCGAGCACACCGGCGAGATCATCGCCCAAAAAGGCAACGTTACCCTGGTCGGTTTGGCGGTTAATCAAAATGGTCGAATCAGTGCGACGACTTCGGTGACGCATAAAGGCTCGATCCGCTTGCTGGCGCGGCAAGGAGATGTATCTTTAGTGGATACTAGTGAAAGGGTTGCAGGAACCGACCAAAAAGTAGGTAGCGTGAACGTATTATCCGCAACTGAAACAGGTACCTTGACGTTCGGTAAGGATAGCGTGACTGAAGTGACGCCGGCGCCGCCCGAAGCGTTGGCTGCGCAAACGCTGACAGACGATCAAATTTTCAATTCCTCGACCATTGAGGGCATTGGCAAAAATATTTACCTGGAAGATCGTGCGCGCATTTATGCGCCAGGTGGCTATGTCACGCTGTCGGCGCAGGCGGTTGGCAATCAGTTTCAGTTACCCATGTTGGGTCTGCCCAACGATAGCCGCATATATCAAGGCGTGGGCAGTGTGATTGATGTGTCGGGTGTTGCAGGCGCTCAGGCGTCGATTGAACGCTATTTCAGAGAGGTCGATTTACGCGCTTCAGAATTAAAAGACAATCCGCTGAATCGCAATGCCTTATTGCGGGGTAATAAAATTCAAGTGGATTTACGCGATTTGCCGGACTCTTCTTTGGCTGACTTGTCGCCGTTCCTGAATACCATCCCACGTAACGTGCTGGAGAAACTGTCGGCGGGCGGCTCGGTGACTCTGCGCTCGGAAGGCGATATCGTGTTGCGTGCGGGTTCCAAGATCGATATTTCCGGCAGTGCGGTGAATATCTCGGGTGGCTATGGCAGCACTAGCCGTCTGGTATCGAATGGTGCGGTTTTCGATATCGCCAAAGCCAAAGGTGATCGCGTGTATCAGGCGATCATCAATGACACGTTGGTCATTACCGATCCTAAATGGGGGGTGACGCAATCTTATAATTTGCTCAGCAATAAACATTACTACGCGGGCTATAGCGAAGGCACGGCTGCGGGCACGCTGTCATTGTTGGCGCATGCCTATGCGTTGGATGGCGATGTGGTGGCGAAGGTATCGCAGGGGGTGAATCAACGCGCCACTTCTCCACAGCGCGGCGCATTGATTATCGGTGACGTGAGCCAGGTCAATGTGGGAATTCCAGATTTTAAATCGCCAGCAGTCACGATATTAAAGTCATTTGATCCACTCGATGGCGCGTTCGCTGAAGACACGCCTTTGTCGCAAGCGCGTGCCGATACTACTTTGTTGTCCAGTGCCATGCTGAATCGCAGCGGCCTGGGAAAAGTGGCGGTTTACAGCAACGGCAAAATCACGGTGGAAAGCAATAGCGGTTTGGTGCTGCCGGCTTTTGGCGAATTGACGTTGATCGGCAATCAAATCGAGGTGAAAGATGGTATTTCGGCTAGCGCCGGTGCGATTACACTCAGAAGTCAAGTCACGAACCAACCGCAGTCCGCAGATTATTTGAACAATATCGTCATCCAGCCAGGCGTGCAGTTATCGACCGCCGGTCTGTGGGTCAACGACCGCCTGGCTGGTGCTGACTTGTCCTTGCCGTTGGCATCCGCCAATGGCAAATCCTTATGGGATGGCGGCAGTGTTAGCTTGACGGCTTATGACGGCATCAGCCTCGGTGCGGGCAGTGTGGTGGATGTCAGCGGCAGCGGCTATGTGAATGCAGCCGGTAAATTTAAACCCGGCAATGCAGGTGCAATCAGCTTGGTGACCAACAAAGGCAAGGAAGCGTTTGCCCCCTTGGCGACTTTGGATTTGCCGGCGGATTTGCGCAGCGTGCTACGCGCGCAGGCGCCTGGCAAAGGCGGGAGCTTGAGCTTGAAAGTGGGGGCTTTGACGATCGGTGCGGCAGCGCGCGGTGTGGCGGGTGAATTTTTATTGACCCCGGAATTTTTCAAGGGCAACGGCTTCGCTTCTTACAATCTGGAAGGTCGCGATAGCGTGGTGGTTGCGGATGGCGTCAACCTGAGTCCGACCGTGGCTAGCCGCCGGGTGAACGCCAGCTTTGCCGGTCGCGCCACTGGCAGCGATATCAATCAATTTTCCAGTTACGGCGTCTTGCCGGTCTATCAGCGCCAAGCCGTGGATTTAACGTTGCAAGCGCGCAATGACACGAATCTGTATGCCGATACCGGCGCCAAGCAAGCCAGCGGTTGGTTGAAGATTGAGCAGAATGCCAAAATAAATTTGGATCCGGGCGGCTCGGTATTTTTGGGCGCCACCGGTTACGTGTTGGATGTGGAAGGGCAAATCACTACACCGGCGGGCAACATCAGTTTGGCGATCAATCGCGACACGAGCAAAGGTGATTTAGGTTACGACCCGACACAAGCGATTTGGATCGGTAGTGGCGCAAAGCTGTCGGCCACCGGTGCGTTTGTCGCGACACCGACGAACAACGGCCTGCGCGCCGGCAAAGTGTTGGATGCCGGCAATATCACCATCGATGCGCAAAATGGGTTTGTGGTTGCACAACAAGGTGCGGTGCTCGATGTTTCTGCGGTGGCCACTACTTTGGACATTCCGTTGCAGCTTAGCCCATTCATTCAGCCGACACGCATTGCCGGCAACGCCGGGAAAATTTCTATAACGGCGCGTGAAGGCGGGTTGTTGGATGCCACTTTGCACGGCGAATCTGCCGGTGGGCTTGGCGGTCGCTTGGCGCTGACATTGGAACGCACGGGCACCACTTTTAATGGCTATCCTGGAACCCCTTTTAATGATCCAGCGCGGCAATGGAAAATCGAGCTGACGCAAAACGATCTTGCCGTGCCCAAAGCACTCAAGCCTGGCGATAATCTCGATACGCTTGCACCCGGCAGATTACGCTTTGGCATTGATCGCGCTGTGGCTGGCGGTTTCGAGCAACTGGCTTTCAATGCCGAAAACGCGGTGGCCTTTAAGGGAAATGTGGCGATCCCGAAAACAGCTAACTTACGCGCGTTGACGGTCAACGCGCCAGTGATCGAAAGTGATGGCGGCACAGTGGCTTTGGCCGCCAACTACGTCAATCTGGGGAATCAAAGCACGGACCGTAACCGACAAGTAGCGCAGACGGCGACCGGCGGTACCGGCACATTGGGTATCGCGGCGGGTTTTGTCGACCTTAGCGGACATTTTGCGTTTCAGGGGTTCAAGAGCGCTGAAATCGTTAGCGATAGCGATGTGCGTTTAGTGGGTGTGGCCAAAGCACCCGTCGATGTCAATACCGCACCCACCCGGCCCGAAGGCAGTCTCGCCATACTGGGCGATTTGCAACTGCAAGCGCATCAAGTGTATGCCACCACCTTTAGCCAGTATGCGTTGAATGTCGATGGACAAGTGACGGTGGCTCGCAAGGGTACGCCTAGTCCGATCTTGTCGGCAGGCAGCGATGTCGCGGTCAACGCCAAAACAATCGTATTTGGCGGCGATCCTTCCAAAGGAACTACGGGCGGTGCGCTCAAAGCGCCGTTGGGTAGCATCACGTTAACGGCGGATAGCATTACGCTGGACGACGGCAGCATTGTTTCCGTTTCGGCAGAGGATCAACTGATCCCGTTTGGCCGCACCGATGCGACTGGGCAATCGTATATTTATAGCCTGCCGGGCGGGAATGTTGCGATTGATGGCGCACCGCAAAAACGCATCGAGCTGAAGGGACAAAATCTGGCGTTTAAATCGGACGCAACGCTCGATGTCAGCGGTGGCGGCGATTTGTTGGCTTATGAATTTATCCAAGGCATCGGTGGTTCCAAGGATGTGCTCTCGCCAACCGTATCGCCTAATACGTTTGCCATCCTCCCAAGCTATAAGGATGGCGTTGCCGCGCCTTATGACAGTCAAGTCATTGCAGAATTGAAAGCGGCCAATGTAAATGCGCCTGCGTATGGTCAAAGTGTTTATTTGAACGCATCGGGCGATTTACCCGCCGGCTATTACACGCTGCTGCCGGCGCGCTATGCCTTGTTGCCCGGTGCTTATTTAGTGACGCCGGCTGGCAGCAAATACCAGGATTTGCCATCGACGCAAAGCTTTGCGCAAATTGCTGGCGGCACGATTGTCGCCGGCAACTTTGCCGCTTTGAACCGCGATGGCGGCTTTACGCAAACCAGTCGCAGCGGCGGCTTTTTGGTCGAGCCTGGCACGTTGGCGCTGACGCGCTCGGAATATCTACAGACGCGCGGCTCGACATTCTTTAGCGGTCAGGGCGGGCAAGTCCCGGGAGATGCGGGACGCGTCGTGTTCGAAGCGACAAAATCCTTGCAGTTGGATGGACAATTAGCGGCAAATCACGCGGCGGGTATGCGCGGCGCCGCAGTGGATATTAGTTCGCTGAAGCTGGCGCTCGTGTCACCCGGTGGCGCTGCGCTGGATTCAGGCGATGCGGATGCCGTCCGGCTGGATGTAGGTTCTTTGTCGCGCTTGGGTGCGGAAAGTTTGTTTATCGGCGGTACGCGCAGCAGCGCTGCAAACGGCGTTGATTTGAATGTAATCGCGCAAAAAGTGATCGTGGCTAATGATGCGCAACATGATTTAACCGCACCGGAAATCGTTTTAGCAGCAACGCAGCAAGTGCAGGTGAAAAGTGGCTCATCGATTACCGCTACAGGTACTGAGGCACGAGCGGATGATATCAATATCACGAATAGTGATGGCAATGGTGCATTGCTGCGCGTGGCCAGTACGCCGCAAGTGACGGTCACGCGCAATGCGGCGAATCGCTCGCAGGGCGAGTTGGCCATCGAAGAGAAAACGACGCTGACAGCCAATGGTGCAATTAACCTCGATGCGACCAAGAATACAAAACTGAACGGTACACTGGATCTCGGTAACGGCGCCGGCCTGGCGATTGCCGCCGGTTCTATTGGCTTGGGTGATGTGCAGAATCTGAAGCAAGGTTTGAATTTCGATCAAACGGCATTTGGCGCACTGCTGAAAAAAACCAATGATTTACGTTTGACGAGCTATGGCACTATTGATTTCTATGGAAAAGTCGACGCGGAAAGTTTATTAGGCGGCAACGCAGCACCGGATTTAAGTCTGCGGGCAACAGGTCTGGCAGGCTTTGAGGGGACAAATGGCGCGCATGCGGATGTGACGCTGGCGGGCAATCGCGTTACTTTGTCTAATCCCACCGCGACCGTCGTGACGCCAGTGCTGGGCAATGGCAAGCTGACAATTAAAGCAAATGAGCTGCGCACAGGCGACGGTCAATTTGCCTTGACTGGTTTTGCCGAAGCGACATTAACAGCTGATAGCCAGATTGTTGCAGCCGGTAAAGGTGGGTTGAACACGGCCGCGAAACTAACGTTGGATGCGCCACGCGTAACGGCGGAGGCAGGGGCTCAATATAACTTCAAGTCATCAAATGTGTTGGCTATTGCATCTAGCGCCGGACAAGCGGCAGCGCTGTCTCACAATGTGCCTAGTGCGCAATTAGGCTTTGAGGGTGCGCAGGTCAAAATTTCTGGCTTGGTTGACTTGCCCGGCGGCACAATCAATGTCAGCGCAACGCAAGGCGATCTTAATATCAATAACGGCGCGGTGTTGCGTGCCGCAGGGCGCGAAGAATTTGTGTTCGATGCGGCGGTGGACCAACCGGGCGGCAATATCACGCTGACTGCTTCGGGCAAGGCGAACTTGAATGCGGGTTCATTGGTGGATGTCTCGGCCACCGGCGCGGATGCCGGGACGCTCAGCATTAGCGCGAATGAAGTGAATTTAGTGGGCGACCTTAAAGGCGATTCAGTTAAAGGTTCAGAAAATGTTGTCGGCAACCAAGGTCGCTTTGTATTGAATGCAGGTTCACTCGCTGAGTTAGGCGATTTGTCCGATAAATTGAGCGCGGGCGGTTTCACGGATTCCGTGCGTATCACTTTGGCGAGCGGTGATACCGATTTAGCTAAAGGCAAGACATTGAAGGCGCGTGAAATCCAAATTGCGACCGATGGCGGCAGCATCACTATCGCCGGTACGCTGGATGCGAATCATGCGCGTGGCGGTGCGATTGCGCTGGCTGCGAAAAATGATGTGACGTTGACTAAGAATGCCTTACTCCAGGCCGAAGCCTCGGATGCCGAGCGGCAAGGTGGCCGTGTTGAGATTGCCACTAAAGACGGCTTTCTGGATTTGCAAAGTGGGTCCAGCATCAAAGTGGCGGGTGGTTTGAGCCAGCTGGCCCAGCAATATAATTTGAATGGCGGTCATCAGGGCGGCCAGGTTTGGCTGCGCGCGGGCGTGGACGGCAATACGATTCGCGTAAACAATCTGGCCAGTGCGGTCAGTGGGACGGAATATCTGGATGCATCAACGACTGCAAACCTGATTCAAGCTGCACGTAGTTCACCCCCCGCTATTCTGAACGCAACGTATTTAGAAGCCGTGCAGCAAGTTACTTTTAATGATGCGTCCTTAGTGATCGATACGGCCAAGATCAATACTTTGCAAAATGGCGTAACCACGTTCTACAACAATCTGGTGAAACCAAACTCCGTTTTCCGTGTGGTGCCGGGCCTGGAAATCATCAATAAGGGTGGCGACATTACCTTGGCCAACAACTGGAACTTGGGCAGTGTCGGGGCGTCCACGAATCTCGCATCACAGCAGCCAAAACCGCAGGCGGCACTACGCTTTGGCGCCAATAATGAAGCTGGCGTGTTGACGTTACGCGCTGCGGGCAATATCACTTTCAATGCATCGTTGAGTGATGGCTTTAGAGATACTTCTCGAAACTCGACAACGTTTGATGCGCCGAATAATTGGCTATATGACACATCAATCGTCGATACCTGGGCGTATCGGATTGTGGCGGGTAGCAATTTCAATGCGGCTGCGCCTTTGGCCGTCAACGATGTCAACGCGAATGTAACGGTATCGGCGGGCATTGCGGCGGGTGTTGCTGCTGGGTCTACCTCAACATCCACCACTGCGAAGGTTCTGACGGATCAATTGATTCGAACTGGAGCAGGCTTTATCGATATTGCTGCGGGTCGGGACATTGTTTTAAGCAAGAAAGTCATCGGCAGCGGTTCGAGCGCTGTAACGTATGTTGCTGAGGTATATACGGCTGGCCGGAATGCGCCAGCGGTGGACGGTTTCTCCAGCACGAGTAACACCAAAGTTTATTATCCAACAAGCGGCGGAGATATCCGCTTGCTTGCGACGGGTAATATTTACGGACAACCTTTAGGCGGGAATAACGCAAGCAGCGAACCGATTATCAACCAATGGTTATATCGCTATGCCAATATAGGCCAGGCAAATCCACAAACAGCTTGGGCAGCGCGCTTTGAAAATTTCCGTCAAGGAGTAGCGACCTTAGGTGGTGGCGATATTACGGTAGAAGCTAAAGGGAATATTGATAGCTTGTGGCTTTCTGCACCGACCAATGCGCGCCTGAGTGGTGACGCAAAAAAAACGGCGAGCATCGATAATTTGCTGGTGCAAGGTGGCGGGGACATTACCGAAAGAGCGGGTGGAAACGTTAGTAATGGCTTGATTTATGTCGGTCAAGGCCAAGGGAAGGTTGTCGCAGGAAACAGTCTTGATACGCGTGTTGCTTTGCAAGATGCCACCGCGCAATTGACGGCCATCAATGATGCTACGGTAACGGATGCGTTTAACCCAACCGTTGCCACACAGGCTAAGGGTAATAGTTCGAGCAATAACATTGCGTTCAACTCCTATGGCGATAAGGCTATCAACCATAGTCTTTTCGATGCCGCACTGCAGGTCATGTCACGCGCAGGGGACGTGCAAGTAGACAGTTCGACAGATAACTATGTTTATCCAAGCCTGCTTTCTGCGCTGGCTCCTCAGGGCAATGTCACGGTTGGCGGGAAGCAAGCATTAGTGCTATTTCCGAATGCCATCGGTAATCTCGATTTGATTGCTGCGAACGATGTGTTATTTGGCCGTCCTTTGATCATGTCGGATTATGCTGTGAATGCCTATCCGAGTATTACATCTCCATTCTCAGGCGGTGCACCTAGTTTAGAAAATAGTGTGTATTTGTCTATCGGGCACGACCCGCAGCGCTTGCACCTGAACGATACGCGACTGGCGCGAATTTACGGCGGTGAAGACATTAGTGTTTTAAGTACTGCGTTGGATAAGGTGGCGCAACTCACGCTGGCAAAACCGGGTGTGGTGCAGGCTGGCCGTGACATCAACAATCTTGGCGTAGATTTTCAAAATATAATGCCCGAGGATATCAGCCAGTTGTTGGCAGGGCGTGACCTGATTTACCAGACTAACCGCAGTACGTCGGGAACGATTTCGCCGCTGGCCGCGCGCATCAACATCGGTGGGCCGGGTGGTTTGGAAGTTGTCGCAGGCCGGAATATTGACTTGGGCGCCTCGGGTGGCATCGTTTCGGTCGGCGATTCGGTGAACCCTTATCTTTTCAATGACACGATCAACACCGGGGCGAAACTGACCGTTATTGCAGGTTTAGGCAGTCAAGGTAACAGCGCTCGGATGCCAGACTATGCTGCATTTTTCGACAAGTATTTAACACTGGATAGCAATGGCAAGCCAAGTCAAGCGGTGCTTGATTACTATGTTTTCTTGGGTACACGCGCGAGTCGAGAGGTTAAAGCGGAACTCGAGTACCAAAAGCAATTGAATCAGAAGGCCGGTAGCGGCGCTGTTGATTTGACGGATGAGACGGCATTAATCGGGCAACGCAAACAAAAGCTGATTGATGCTTTTAATACTGAAAATCAATCTGCTAAGGCGCGAAACATCTTCTTCAATGAGCTGCGTGTATCTGCGGTGGAATCAACCTTGGCAAAGAAGGATCCAAAAATCGTTGCACGGGGTACCGATGCGGCAGCAATCCTATTTCCCACCAGCGTCAATGGCCAAGCCGTTAGTTATGAAGGCGATCTGAACCTTTACTTTAGCCAGATTAAAACGGAGCGGGGCGGCGATATCGAATTGTTCGTGCCGGGCGGCTTATTGAATGTGGGTCTAGCCAGCTCAGGTGAAATCAAAAAAACCGCAGCCGAGCTCGGGATTATTACTGTCCGAGATGGCGATGTGAATGCTTATGTACGTGGTGATATTTCTGTTAACCAGTCGCGGATTTTCACCTTGGGTGGTAGCGATATCCTGCTGTGGTCAGATCAGGCGAACATTGATGCGGGCAAGGGTGCTAAAACCGCCAGTGCGGCACCGCCACCTAAATTGGTGATCAAGGATGGTAAAGTTAGTTTCGATATTTCTGGTTCAGTTTCAGGTAGCGGTATTGCTGCCCCGATTACGCGTCAGGATGTCAAAAAAGGTAATGCAATTCTAGCCGCCCCGAATGGTATTGTGGATGCGAGTGATGCGGGTATTGCTATTAGCGGCGATTTGCTGATTACGGCGACCGAGGTGCGTGGCGGTGACAATATCAAGGTGGGCGGTGAGTCGAGTGGGGTACCTAAGGCTGATTCTGGTGGTTTGAGTGGCGCACTAAATAGCTTAAACACTGGCGATACGTCGAATGCAACAGACACGCAAACCAAGTCATTGCTTGCTTCCGCAGGAGAACAAGATAAAGCATTGCGTGACGCATTGGCTAACTTCCGCCCATCGTTTATTACAGTCGAAGTCGTGGGATTCGGCCCTGAGGGGCAGACGACCAATTAGCCTCATAGGATTGATAGCAGGTGCCGTACTTGCTAATGATTTTGGAGGCTACGCCTAGGCGCTAAGGGCTGAACCCGGTTTTTTCTCAGTTAATTTTCAAGTCTTGCCAGGCGCATTGCTGATTCTGCGCCGCTCCCAATCAATCGCATCATGTGCTGTAGCTTGCAAACCCCGTTCAATGGTATAAACTATTTATACCATTTATAAAAATAAGGGGATTTTTCATGGCAAATAAAACCGCATCTGCAAGCGTCAAACCAAAAGTTTCGCCTGCGACTAAGAAGGGCAGAGTAGTCCAAAAACGCACAACTACAGCAAATGCCAAGCCTAAAACGGCTGTTAAATCCACGGCTAGGGTCGCTCCCAAGGCTGTTGCAAAAACCACAACAAAACCTGTAGCTAAATCCATCGCTAAAACAGTTACTAGGACAAAAAAGGCTGCTTCAGCCAGCACTTCCAAGCCAAAGAAGCCGACCCCCGCTAAGGTCGATAAATCAGCCAAGCCTAAAAAGAACAAGCTAATTCGCGATAGCTTTACCATGCCCGAATCCGAATATAGCTTGTTTGCCGCCATTAAGAAGCGTTGTATCACTAAGGGCGTTGCTGTGAAGAAGAGTGAGGTGCTACGGGCCGCCATTGTCGGTTTTGCCGCACAGAGCGATGCCGTCGTGTTGGCAGCATTGAAGAAGCTGGTTGTGATTAAGACTGGCCGTAAGCCAAAAAGGTCTAAGTAAATTGTCTGTGGGTTTTACCTCTCATCAAATGAAGGCATTGCTAAAGTTAGTCGGCGTGTAGGCTTCTTATTACAGAATGGATGTAACAATCAAGTTGCTTTCTTGGAATAAATTCATCTTTCTATTGGTTGTTGGGTTTCTCCCATCGTTGAGAATGGTTGATTAAGTTATCCACAAAAACTGTGGGTAACTTTGTTTATAACATGCTTAGCTATAAACGATATAAACAGTTTATATCGTTGCCTAAATTCTAGACGGGATTTATGGTGATGATTACCGGGGTTGCTCTCTTAGGTAGGCTGTTGACGTGCATCCAAAACTGACCCACTTTCCGGGATAATTTTCACCCAAAACTGACCCACATAATTCGCTACCCTGCTTAATTTTAAGGCAGGGGAAACCAGGAGTGATTAACGTGGGAATGTTAGCCAAGATTAGGCGGATGCACATCCGCGACCGGTTGTCGGTGCGGGAGATTGCGCGCCGTACCGGATTATCCAGAAACACCATCAGAAACTGGCTGCGCCAGCAAGACATCGTTGAACCCAGGTACCCCAAGCGAGAAACTATTAGCGTCGTCGATCCATGGGTGGATCAATTGCGCGCTTGGTTGATCACCGACAGCCACCGAGCCAAGCGGGAACGGCGCACTGCGTTGGTGATGTACCAGACGATCAAACAGCAAGGTTATGCCGGCAGCTACGCGCGTGTCTGTGCCTTCGTGCGCCGCTGGCGGGTGGAGGAAGGCAGTGCGCCCAAGAAGAGCGCTTTTGTTCCGCTGACCTTCGAGTTAGGGGAAGCCTTTCAGTTTGACTGGAGTTGTGAATACGTTTTCATTGGGGGATTGCGCCGTAGGCTGGAAGTCGCCCACCTGAAACTGGCGGCTTCCCGTGCCTTCTGGCTAACCGCTTATTTCACTCAAAGCCATGAGATGCTATTCGATGCCCATGCACGCGCCTTCGCCGCCTTGGGTGGCGTGCCGCGACGCGGCATCTACGACAACATGAAGACCGCCGTGGATCGTGTCGGACGTGGCAAGGAGCGCACCGTCAATTCGCGCTTTACCGCCATGTGTAGCCACTATCTGTTCGAACCGGATTTCTGCAACCGGGCTGCCGGCTGGGAGAAAGGCATCGTCGAGAAAAACGTGCAGGATCGGCGGCGGCATATCTGGCAGGCAGCAGGTGAGCGGCGTTGGGCCAGCTTGGATGAATTGAATGCCTGGGTCGGCACGCGTTGCCGATCAAGCTGGGAGAGTATGCGCCATCCGTAATGGCCGGAATTGACTGTGGTCGACGTGCTGCAAGACGAACAAACCCGGCTCATGCCCAACCCGAAACCCTTCGATGGTTATATCGAACAGCCGGTGCGTATTTCGGCCACTGCCTTGATCCATTTCCAGCGTAACCGCTACAGCGTGCCGAGTGATTACGCGCATCGGGTGGCGAGTTTGCGTATCTACCCATCAGACTTGGCGGTGGTCGTGGATGGTGCGGAGATCGCACGGCATGTTCGCTCATTCGAACGTTACCAAACACGCTACGACTTCCGGCACTACATCGGCTTGATCGAGCATAAACCCGGCGCACTCAGAAATGGTGCGCCGTTTACCGAAATGCCCGAGCCGTTGATCGCCTTGCAGAAGCGCTTGCTCAAGCAGCCTGGTGGTGACCGCGTGATGGCGCAGGTGCTGGCCGCCATTCCTATCCATGGTTTGGAGGCGGTGTTGGTAGCCGCGGAGTTGGCATTGGAGGTAGGCCGTGTAAGTGGCGAACATGTACTGAATGTTCTAACGCGGCTCAAGTCACCCATGTCAACGCCGGTGATTGAGACTGTTCTCATGCTCATCGAAGAGCCGCAGGCCAATGTGGCGCGCTACGATGATTTGCGGAAGGATGCGTGCCATGAGCGTTGATACCATCGCCCGTCTGAAACAACTCAAGCTGCACGGCATGGTGCAAAGCTGGCCGGAGTTGATCGCCCGTTCCCGCCATGCCGAGTTTGATCCGGAGCGCTTCATGGCCGACTTGCTTGCCGCCGAGCGTGCAGAACGTGAAGTCCGTTCGGTGTCTTATCAGATGAAGGCGGCGCGCTTCCCGGCACACCGTGATCTGACTGGCTTCGATTTTACCCAAGCGCGAGTGGATGAAGCCTTGATCCGGCGGCTGCACACAGGGCAGTTTCTGGAATCGGCTCAGAATGTGGTGCTGATTGGTGGTCCCGGCACGGGCAAGACGCATTTGGCTACCGCCATCGGTATCGAAGCGATCCAGCATTTGGGCAAACGCGTGCGATTCTTCTCGACGGTGGAATTGGTGAATGCGCTGGAGCAAGAGAAAGCCGCCGGCAAGCAAGGCCAGTTGGCGTTCCGGCTGTTGTATGTCGATCTGGTGGTTCTGGATGAGCTGGGTTATTTGCCATTCTCACAGAGTGGCGGTGCGCTCCTGTTCCACCTGATCTCGAAACTTTATGAGCATACTAGCGTGGTGATCACGACCAATCTCTCGTTCACTGAGTGGCCCAGTGTGTTTGGTGATGCAAAGATGACTACAGCGCTATTGGATCGATTGACCCATCATTGCCATATCGTCGAAACCGGTAATGAGTCCTGGCGCTTCAAGCATCGGACCGACACCAGCCCAAAACGATCCCGATCAACGACACGAAACAAGGAGGAAGTAACGACGAAGAACGAAGACTTATCCACAGACGCGTAGGTATACTACGCAAAAATAGCCGGGTCAGTTTTAAATGAAAACCCTGGGTCAGAATTCAGTGCACGCCAACAGTGGGTGGGGCGAAGATCGCACCCACAGAAAATAATTTGTGCAGTTCAACGCGAAAATAGAGTTGAAACTATTCAGGCAATTTTATGCCCAGTAGCACAGCTGCGAGAATCCGCAACTCGGGGAACTTCTGGTCGCAGCCATAGTGAGCACCATCTAGCCAGGCGTTGTATTCCGCAATGCTTCGTGGATTACGGGGTTCTCCGACAAGATCCGAATAGGTGCCGCACTCTTTGGAGGTGAGTATGATTTTGTTGTTGTGGCGAATCATCTGGGGAGTATAAAGCCGATGTTTCGGCAGTGGCGCGCTTGTGCTATACACAATCCATGGCGGTTTTATTGTGATGGGCCCAGTGTAAATTATATAAATGAATGAATGGTGAGTTGAGAGTCGATACCGAAATTAGCAAGATGGCACGCAAAAAATTGTTGCGCTTCATGGGTACTTTGATTTATTTGGTTAGTGACGTTGAGTTATGTCGACGCTTACTGGGATGTAGTCTTGGTGGAGGCGGGATTGCGGTGATGTATCAACTGGCAGCATTTACATTTTATTGGGCTGTTGATGAAGGCAAGCAAAAATGCCCCTTCATGTCTAAATGGCTGATTGGTATTTTCTTAAATAACTCATATAATGAACAATAATACGTTTAAAAACGAAATTAACGGTGGATAAAAGTGCTTCATAAGTACGCATTTACAAATTTTCAGTCTTTTCGCGACCGGGCTGAAGTCGACCTCAGGTTGAGCCAAAAAGTTCTTTTTACCGATTGGATGGCAGAGGCAGATACGGGTGAGCGGTTATCCAAGCTAATGGCGGTTATTGGCCCAAACGGCAGCGGTAAAACGGCACTGCTTAAGCCAGTGGCTTTTCTGGCATGGTTCATTGGCCAATCGTTCCGGCATCCTCCGGAGGCTGGTATCCCGATTACGCCACATGTTGCCACCTCTGATGAACCAACTGAGTTCGAGTGCGAAGTGGATTTCGACGGCAAGTTGTGGCGCTACGTGTTGCGTTGCACACCAGAGCGTGTGCTGCATGAAGCGCTTTATCAGAAGCGTGAGCGTTTTGGTTACGTGTTCGTGCGTGATTGGGATGCGAATAAAAGTACTTATATCGTCAAGCAGCAGGATTTTGGTCTCGCTGTTCAAGAGGCTCGCAAAGTGCGCCCGAATGTTTCGCTGATTTCATGGGCAGCGCAATATGATGTCCCGCTGGCCAAGCGTATGGCCGCGGCTTATGTGGTGACAAATGTGAATATCCTTGGCCGGGTGCCTATGGGTGAACAGGCTGTGCTAGCGGCCGCGCAGCATTTTTCAGTTAATCCCGAGCAATGCAAGCGGATGGATCGCCTGCTTTCGATGTGGGATCTTGGTTTGTCTGGCGTTGAGTTGCAGGAACTCACTATCAATGACCCGCAAGAGCCAGGTAAGAAAGCATGGGTACCTTTTGGCAAGCATGAGAACCACGAGAAAGAATTCCGCTTGCCGTTTGCGTGGGAGTCAAGTGGTACTCAGGGCGCATTCGTACTACTGTCGCGTCTATTACCCGTGCTTGAGCTTGGTGGTTTGGCAGTTATCGATGAATTCGAGAATGATTTGCACCCGCACATGCTGGAGCCGATTCTGGATTTGTTTGCAAATCCGAATTCTAACCCGCATCGTGCACAGCTTTTGTTCACCTGCCATGCAATGGAAGTCCTCAACTTGATTCACAAATCGCAGGTGATGCTGGTAGAGAAGAATGCGGATTGTGAAAGCACCACGAGCCGTATGGATGCAGTGGATGGTATCCGTAGCGACGATAATTTTTACGCAAAATACATGGCAGGCGCTTACGGCGCTGTTCCTGCTTTCTGATCGGCGCATACGTGTCAATCTGGAAAGCGCGCCGTACACTTTTACTCGTGGGTGAGGGTTACCATGAAGAAGCGTTTCTGAATCATGTAAAGCAGCTTTATGCGCCGCGTGGCTGTGGATTGTCGGTGACAATCAAGAATGCAAAAGGCAAAGGTGCGAAACATGTTGTCGAGTGGACTGCCCGACAAATTGTTAATGCAGCTTACGATACCGTTGCTGTGATGTTGGACACCGACACAGATTGGTCTCAGGCGCTCGCGAACCAGGCGAAAAAGAAAAAGATTCAAGTGTTGGCATCTGATCCCTGTTTTGATGCGCTTATGCTTCGAATTTTGGGAATGCAGCCTGTGGGCGATGCAAAAGCTTTGAAGAAGCAACTGGCACCGTACCTTGGAAATAATCCCACCGAACGTCAAAATTACTCAGAACACTTTGGCAAGGCATGTTTGGAAGCAGGCCGAAAGCAGGAACTGAGCATTGATACTTTACTCAGTCTGCTAGTGGTGGCTGGTCATGTATGAATCACCAACACTATTTTAGTTAACCCTAACTATAGTCGAGATGGTTGTGTGTGGAATCCGTATTGTTAACCACGGGTGGTGGCTGTGTTTTATAAAGATATGTGCGTCTGGACTAAGCGTTGAGGCTACGGGTCGTTTTTGTTCTTCTAGAAGTTGATGGCAAGGCCGTTTGGTCACAGCGTGGTCACAGAATGGTCACAGAACACATTTGGACCGAATTGTGATTTCGTAAGTCATTGAAAAATTGGTTGGCGGTGGCAGTTTCGAACTGCCGACCCCTGCCGTGTGAAGGCAGTGCTCTACCACTGAGCTAACCGCCAATGGAACGGTCGCAATTTAACCATATCCCTCT